>CAZTBG010000001.1:0-63564 GCA_964611805.1 uncultured Dehalococcoidales bacterium
TATATCTCAGGATAGCTGTCAAAAGTGCTACGCTCAAAGGCGTTGAACAGCATCGAAGGTTCCAGTTTGCCGCCAGCCCTGAGCACTGAAACCAGTCTATCTGTATACTGACCATTCGTATAGTCGCTCTCCTTCAACCCGGCATAGGCCCGCCCCGTTTTTCCCGACTCGCGGGGAACCGCCGGTACCACCAGAACAACCCAGCTTTGCGAGAGTGAAGGCAGTGGGGTCACAATCTCTCCCCTGCCTTCTATCAGAGCAGTGCCGCCACGAAGGAAAAAGACCACGTCCGAACCCAGCTCCGCAGCCAGCCCGAGCAGCCTTTCCTGAGGCAGCTTCAACCCCCAGAGCCGGTCCAACCCGAGCAGAACAGCTGCGGCATCGCTGCTATCGCCGCCGAGGCCGGAGAGTAAGGGAATATATTTATCGACCTCAATAACTACGCCGGTCATATAGCCGGTGGCCTCCCTGAGGAGATTAACTGCCTTCGATACCAGGCTCTTCTCGGGGAGCCACCCCGGCATGCTGGACTTGAACCGGGTCCGGCTATTCTCTTGAAAACGAAGGGTATCGCACAGGTCTATTGTCTGAATAACGCTGCGAATTTCATGGTAGCCGTCAGCGCGTTTGCCCAGCACCTCCAATGTCAGGTTCAGCTTAGCAGGCGCCCGAATTGTCAGCATTTTGCTTGCCCGCCTTCGGTAAACACCTCCCATAGTCGCGCCCACTCGTCAAGAGACAGGGTCTCTGCCCGGCGTTGTGGTTGAATACCCGCCTTCTCCAGCAGGGGCAGTATCTCCTCTCGCGACAACCCTAATCCCTGCGCCAGCGAATTCACCAGCTGCTTGCGGGCAGCGCTGAACCCGGCACGCACCAGGTCGAAGAAGCTATTTATATCGCTGACAACCACCCTCGGCTCAGGATAGACATCTATCCTGAGCACCGCCGAATCGACCTCCGGCTCAGGGTAGAACGATGCGGCTGATACATAACCGACTATCGTTGCTTCCCCGTAGAACTGCACGCTGACACTGAGCAGACTCATCCGGCCGGGCCGGGCGGTGATGGTCTCGGCGACCTCCTTCTGCATCATGATGACCATAGTCTGTGGCCTGACCGTGGCCTCGAGGAAATGTCGCAGCACCGGCGAGGTAATGTAATAGGGCAGATTGGCCACCACCTTATATCGACCCTGTCCACCTGATTCCTTAATCAAGACTGCCGGGTCGAAGTTTAGTATATCGCCATTAATAACTGTAACGTTATGCAAAGATACCAGTTCCTCTTGCAGGGCCGCCGCCAGACGGTCGTCCAGCTCGACAGTAATTACCCGGCCAGCCTGCCCGGCCAGCCCCCTGGTAAGGACACCAAGCCCCGGCCCCACCTCAATAACAATATCGCTGGCAGTTAATGCGGCGGCTTCCACGACAAGCCCCAGCACCTCACGGTCAATGAGGAAGTGCTGTCCCAGTCCTTTCCTGGCATGGAGACCGTAACGATGCAATAGTCGCTTCGCCTCGGCCAGGAGTGGGTCGGTTTCCCCACGATTTCTACCGCGGGGCATTATTTCCCCTCTGCTAACACGATATCTTCATGGTGCGGGCGGTACCACTCCCGCTTAACTTCCCACTCGGAGCGGAGTATACTCAAAAACCACTGGTCACGCCACTCACCCCGCTTGAAAACATGAGACCTCAACGTCCCGTCCACGGAAAAGCCATTCTTCTCCAGCACCTTGCGGCTGGCCACATTACTGGTGAACGCGGTCGCGTAAGCCCTGGCAGCATCGAGGTAAACAAACGAGAAGTGGCAGACGAGCCGGACAGCTTCGGTCATGTATCCATTATTCCAGTAAGGGACGCCGAGCCAGTAGCCGATGTCTATCTGCTGGGGGTGAAGACGAGGGCGGGCTCCAATACCGCCAATAAGTCCGGGTTTAGCCACCTCTTCTATGGCCAGGTTGTAGCTTTCGCCTGTCCTGAGTCGCTCCGCCATGCCCCGATATACCTCACGCTGCTCTTCAAGAAAAGCCAAACCCTCAGTGACGAGACGGGACAGCACACGGTCGTCCATGAAAAGTCGATAGGCATTCGTGGCATCACCCTCCCGAATCGGACGAAGCCTGACTTTATCGCCAACCAGCTCAATGTGGCTAAATCCAGCAGGCATTCAGTCCCAGAGCTCCTCGATGTCCTTTTTTGACTGCTGGCCAATCCCTGCTTCACCAACGAAGCTCTTATATGACTCCGCTGAGCCGTACTCCCTCGTCCTGATGGGCACGGGCATGGGTACGGCGTGGCCGAAGATGAGGGCCTGCTGCTTCGGCGCCAGCCTGGCCAGGACCGATTTCAACTCGCTCTTACCGGAGACACCGGCCAGAACGCTGTCGATATCCTTCTCGTTATCAAGCAGGCAGGTTATCTTGGTACCAAGCTGCGACATCACCTCTTCGTCGATACCGCTCGGTCTCTGGTCGATGACCAGCAGGCTAACGTTATACTTGCGCATCTCGCGGGCAATCGTCCCGAAGATAGCCCGACTAGCCACCTCGGGATTGAGAAACTTATGGGCCTCCTCGATAGTTATCACCAGCGGGTTGGGCGGGGCGATATCCTCGCTCATCGAGCGCTCCATCCGCTCCTGATAGCGGGCATAGATGCGCCGGGCGAGCATATTGGCCACCAGTACATAGGCAGTGATATCCCGGTATCGACCGAACTCAAGGACGACATTCATGCCCTTATCGAGATAGCTCAGCAACGTATTCACGGCATCGACCGGCGCGTGCGGCTCAATGAAAGACAACCGGCTGATAGTCTGCAACCCTCGCCGCAGACTCTGGAAGGTGCTCTCGTGGATATTCATCTCTTTGAGCAATTCCTGCGTGTCCTCCGACTCCCCTACATCCAGTGTACGCTGAATCCACTGCCTGCCGAAGCGACGGCGCAGCTGGTATGAGGCCTCTACGGCCAGGTCGGTGATATTCAGTGTCTGGCGGAGCAGCACCATATCCTCCGGCTCGATTTCGTCATAGCCAATCTTCACCACGAAGTCGGTACTGACCCCACGGCGGCGTGAGTTCTCCTCGTCGAGGGTAAAGACCGCCACCTTCTCGGGGAATAGCTGCTTTAATGCCTTAACCTTGCGCCCATCCGTTTCGCTCGTACCCATCCAGCCGTACTCGTTATGCATATCAAAAATGAGGTTAACCGACTTACTTTTTTGAAGCATGCCGATAAGCAGAATCCGGGTAAGAAAAGTCTTGCCCGTGCCGCTCTTGCCAAAAATACCGTTGGAGCGCTTGACGAACTCCGGCAGGTCTAAGCAGAGCTTGGTCTCCATGTCCAGGGGGTTCCCGATAAAGAAGCGGTTCGCGTCTTCCTCACCGAAAACGAGGTTCATGTCATCGTCCGAGGCCAGGCTGACCATGGAAAAGTGACTGGGGACGGTCTTTACCGGCTGTGGCCCCTCAATCAGACTGGTAACATCACCACCAATGGTCAGCATCGGCAGGACATGGATGGTGCCATAGGTGGCCGTGCCGTTGAGCACCTCAGAGAGGAAGGGGTCGGCGGTATCCGGGGGGTTGACAGTGAGCTGCGGGTCGGTGACCCCCAGGCTGATGTCGGTAATCATGCCGAAAAAGCGCCGCTGCCGGCCCTCAATGGTAACGTAGCGCCCGACTACCATGTCCTCGACCGAGGCTGAGCTGTCCAGTCTGACCTCGACCCCTTTATCCACGGAGCCGGAGACAACAATACCGAGCGGCTGTCTGGCGTTTTCACCAATCATAACCTGAGCCTCCCCAGAATAGCCCTGAGCTTGCTGAACTCGCTGCTGAGGAGCACCGCCAGTTCGCGACCGGCCGCCTTCAGAAAGGCCTGTCTGTCCTCGTGCGCCTGGCTCATCTGGCGCAGGGTAGCGGCGACAAGCTCCTCCACCGAGACAGGTAGCGAGGTATTGAGCAGAAGGTTAAGGAAATCGAAGGACCGGCTGAATTCTCTTACCCGCTCCGAAGGACATAGGTAAACAAAACTGTGGATTCGGGGCGGTTTTGGCGGTAGATACTGATAGATAGTCTCACCGTTACTATGCCCGACCACCAGGGTGCTGAACTCGCTGCGCAGTAGCTTTTCAAGCTGCGGGCTTGATTTATATATTTCCTCTTCGGAAGCCTCGTCCTTGCCGCGTGCAATGGGACGCCGTCCCGGCTCAACGCTGGCGGTGGTGGCGTGGTAGACGATGCCAAACGTCTCCAGAGACGTATCTCCGACGCTCACCAGACCGCCCAGCGGCGGCAACTCGTAGAGCTGGTAGCACTCAGCGACGAAGTGGGTGGTGCTGGCCTCGATTACCTCGCCGACCCTGTCTGATAAATCAGGCATTTTTAAAAACCCCATCCCCCTGTGTCCCCCTTCCCCTTAAAAAGGGGAAGGGGGAATAATTTTCCTAAGAGGGGCTTCGCCCCTCTTTAACTCCCCTATTTCTTTTTGCCCTTTTCGGCCTTTTTGTCCTTCTGCTTGGGTTTTTTGATGTTTTTACGTCCCTTGGTACCCATTTTCAGCTCCTTCCAGCCACAGTTTGTATCCCGGCGACCCTATCCCCTGCCCGCCGTCCCTCCGGCCTGCTCGCCGTACGACTTCGGCAGGCGAGGACTATGGCAGGCGGGCCTTTATCCCCTTCAGGAAGAACCCCTCAGGGTGAACCCTTCCCCTGAGAGGGGAAGGGGAGCTTTATGTAAGAGGGACTCCGCCCTTCTTCGACTCCCCTATTTGTATGCCGCATAAAGCGGATACACACTAATTATTTCCTACACGTGCGCACAGAAAAAAGAGACTTCAGCGGTCTGTACGTTCTTTATTTATCTCTTCCTTCAATCTATAGCACTCTTCTAAGTCGACATTAAACGCATTTGCCAATGCTATCACATAATACAAAACATCATAAAGCTCTTCTTCAATCGTACCTTTGATAGTCTTATTGCGGTCACCTCGGTATCTTTGATTATTCCTTACAACTTCGGCGAGCTCTCCTACTTCCTCTACCAGCTTCATAAAGTAGCCCTCTTTTAACTCGGGTTTAAAGTCCTTATCTTTGATGTATTGTTGCAGGTATTTAATCGTTATGTTATGTCTCATAGCCACCGTCTTTACTTTACTATAGATATCCCTCCATAGTGTTGTAGGCTGCCCGGAGCCGGTCACCAAGCAGGCAGGCCAGCTTGTCCATCACCCTGAACCCGATTACCGGCTCTTTCTCTAGCGCCGCTCTGAGCCTGGCCCCCTCGATGATAATCAGTTCACTGGGCTGCCGGCAGACAGCCGAGGCCGTAGCGTATCTTGGCCCGTAGAGCAGTGCCGACCAGCCCATAGCCCTACCCCTACTTAAAAGCCCCAGGGGCCGGGTGGCTGTCTTGTCACCGAGATTAACCGTCCGCTGCAGGACCACCTGACCGCTAACAATAACATAAAGATTAGAGCTCAATTCCCCCTGGTCAAAAACATGGTCGCCGGCCTGATATGATTCCATCTGGCAGCTATCCCCGAGCAGGCCGGTAATTACCTGCACCTCACTCTCATCCAGCGAGTCGAACAGCTCGCACGTCCTCAGGTCCTTACAAATATTGCTAGCCGCCATGTTCCTCTCCTTCCTCCGAAGGCGATGTCTTACGGTTGTCTCGGTATTCTACAACTGCAATTCCACCTGGTCAATGTAATGAAACAAGTCATACTAGCTCTATCACCTACCAACTCTGTACATTTCACATGTTAAATTATGCACCCCGCCACCCCTCGTGTTTTCCATTCGGTAATCCTGTCCCCTCTTTTCCCCCTAGTCTTTAAGAATAATATCTATCTCACCTCTATTTTCAGTCTCTTCTTCAATATCTCTTTTATAAGTGTATATGAGTTCAAACCTTGTTGGGTCCCCACTCTCAGGGACTTCAAAAACCCAAAATGCCGTTGCGCCCTCCGTTATCTCGCTGGGACTCGTTATGTCGTGCGGGTCAGTGAATGTAATTCCCTTAAGGTTGGCAGCGATAGACTTATATGTCTGACCTGTGGTGTTCAATAAAGCCGTTTCCTCCTCGCCATAACCGAACGCATCAATCATGTGTACATTCTCAATACGGGTGACAGTCAGATAAATGCAGAAGAAATCATGCCCCGTAGCAGGTGCAGGCGGCTGGTAATGCGTTGTGGTCGAAAGGTCTTCGACTATGTCGGCAGGCATAACGCTGGCTCTCTCTATTTTGTCGATAACAATCGTGACGTTAGTGTCAGATGCTTCAATATTCTCCGAACCCGATTCGGAGCCGGATACTCCACCACAAGCACCGAGTAAGCTAACGCCAATTACTAGCATTGTTACTAATAGTCTTATCATTCTAACCTCTCTTTTCTACCCCGTGTGATGGGGACACAGGGGGTGAGATTACCGATACTAGACCCACCTCGTCCGCTTGCTACGGCTCTTGGCCGAGCCCATAACGGGCAGGTGCTCCTCCACCAGGGATGCCTCTACCAGTCGCCAGAAGTTCTCGGCATCCGCCCCGGTTACGACCGCCTTCTCGTGGGCTTCGCTCAGGGCTACCGGATAGCCATGCCCCCGCCGACACTGGTCAAGGACAAGGGCATGGGTAAGGTTGAGCAGGTCTTCGTCGGCAGCCACCCACTGCGGTATCTCAATCCTGGCGACCTCGTCGTCTACCCTTAGATAAAAGAAGTGAACCAGGTGGACTCCATAACGCCGCTGGATATTGGAGGAACTGACAAAAAGTGCCGACCGTTCGCCGGGCTCGAGCAGACTGGCAAACAGCTCGCGGTCACGCACACCGGCCAGGGCATCACATTCTCGCGTCTCACACGCCGGACAGCGGTCGCTATCAACTACCTCCCGGGGACAAACAGCCACACGCAGCGCATTAACGACATCGGTGCTGCGAGGAAAGCTGATGTAACCGGCGAGAGCGAGCTTCCTCTCCTGACTCAGTTTCCTCAATTCTTCGAGGTATGGCAGGAAGCTTCTATCAAGCAGCTCTTCGGCAACGAAGTCGGCGTAGGCCTCCAGGTTCCAGAGAATCAGCGAGCCATCGAGCAGCGCCAGTGCCGGGCTATCTGCTGTCAATGCTGACGCCAGTTCCACCAGGTGCCGGCACTCGGCGACGCCACGCTTGAGACCCAGTAGAGCACCCTCTATCGGTTGCTCACGGCCCCGCTGTCCCGGCTCTGCAATCACCAGGTCTTCATCCCCAGCGTAGAGACGGGGCAGGCTGTCGAGAATAGCCCCGGGGTTGGTTCCGTAGTGAAGAGTAACCGAGCCGATGTTTATCAGGTAGCAGCGCGTCGAGCGATGCCGGTCGACGTCAATATGAGAGCCATCACTGGCAATGACGGTGAAATCTGCCGGAACCGGTGGTGCCGGATAACATTGGGCAAGGCCATCCACCAGGCCGGCCACCAGCCAGGTCGTCCGGCTGGCATCAATTTTCCTCCGAAGCCGCTCTATGTCGTCCTGACGGTTGAGCACTGCCAGGGCATACTCAAGGTGTTCCTGTCTTTCCCGGCTGTCGGCCCTCAGTCTGGCCACCATAGCCGCCACCTGCGAAACAATCTTGCTCAAGTCCAGGGCCATACTTCTCTCCCCACACCAGACTCCCTTACCCTGAAAGTATAGTGAATCCACGGAAGCAACTCAAGCTACTCTATCTCTTCCTCACCACCCAGTTTGATGGTGTTGGCCCCATCCCCTGTATCCCCTTCCCCGGTGGGGAAGGGGAATTTTATAAAAAAGAGGGGCTGCGCCCCTCTTAAACGCTCCCTTCAGCAGGTATGCTACAATCTTCAATGAGGTAGCACCAAAATGATACCAGTTCTGTTAGGTGTCGCTGCAATCTCTCTAACCGGTGTGATGATGCCGGGGCCGATGTTTGCCGTTACCGTAGCCAAGAGCTACCGCAGCCCCTGGGCAGGAACCCAGATGGCCCTCGGGCACGCCGTGATAGAAGTGCCGCTGATACTGCTGATATATTTCGGCTTTGCCCGGTTCTTTGAGAACGTTACCCTGCAGCTGGTATTGAGCCTGCTGGGCGGCGGTATCATTATCTGGCTAGGTTTCAGCATGTTTCGCGCCCGTGCTGAGGTAGTCCACGGAGAGAAAGACCTCTCTTACAACGCCACCACCGCCGGTATTATAACCAGCGGGCTCAACCCCTTTTTCCTGCTCTGGTGGGCAACCGTCGGCTTTGCACTTATTGAGCGGATTGATGACTATGGCGCCGCCGGGCTGACCGCCTTCGTCCTCGTCCACTGGTCATGTGACCTGGTCTGGCTATCGCTGATATCTGTAGTGATATACAAAACGCAGGCACTCTGGGATAAACGCCTCCAGGAAGGGTTGTTTATCATTTGCAGCCTGATTCTGGCGGGGTTCGGGGTGTGGTTCATTGTCTCCGGCGTCCAGCAGGCAGTTTAGGTCACTCCTGGCGCAGGCTGCATTCGAGCACGTGGCAAACGTGGCACTCAATCTGGCAGGGCTCGACATGGATGGTAATACTGGTGTTGGTCAGCCTTTCCTCGATGTCTTTCTCCAGGTGGTCACACATGTCGTGGGCCTCTTCAACACTGGCGTTCTTGGGCATTACCAGGTGCAGGTCAATAAAACGCTGGTTGCCAGACTTCCGGCCACGGATGGCATGGAAACCGGCCAGCTGGCCGCGGTGTTCATTAATGCAGTCGACCAGTATTTTCTGCTCTTCTTCAGGCAGACGGACATCGGTCAACTCTATGACCGACTGCCGGATGACGTCGTAAGCGGCTTTCAGTATCAAACCGGCCACTCCTAGGGCAATAATCGGGTCGACAATATCCCACCCGGTTATGCGTATCACAGCCATCGCCACCAGCACACCTGCTGCGGAATAGACATCGGCACTGATGTTACGGGCGGACGCCTCCAGCGCCAGCGAACCGGTTGCCCGCGATACCCGGTGCAGGTGACGGGCAAGGATGATACTGACCACCACTGAGAGCGCCATCACACCGATTCCGGCCTCGGTCAACTCTACCATGGCACCATTGATAATCCGGATAATTGCGGAATAGACTATTATGGCGGCTGCCGTCAGAATCAGCACCGCCTGCCCGATGGCGGCGATACCCTCCACTTTGCCATGCCCGAAGGGGTGACCTTCATCAGCCGGCATCACTGACATACGGACGGCGAAAAGAGTAATGGTGATACCAAACAGGTCAAGAAAGCTGTCCACCGCCTGGGCGGTGATACTGAGACTCCCGGTTATCCACGCCACCACTACCTTGACAATAATCAGGACAATGACGGCGGATAAAGCCAGCCGGGCAGCACCGGTCCTCGTTGAGAACATCTGACCATTACCCCCTCCGGGCTCCCCCGGTAGTCAGAGACGGCCAACGGATGAAGCTGAACCACCCGCCTTTTTCCCAGACCACCAGCAACAGAGGCGCCACGAAGAGTGAGCTGTAGGTTCCAGAGATAACGCCAATCAACAGAACAATGGCAAAATTCTGAATCGATGCGCCAACAAACAGCACCAGTGCTATTACCACCACCAGTGTGGTCAGGCTGGTGTTTAGCGACCGGCCCAGTGTCTCCACCAGGCTGGTGTTGACCACAACCTCAAAGTCGGCGCTTATCCCCTGACGCAGGTTCTCCCTTACCCGGTCAAAGACGACCACGGTATTATTCACACTGTAGCCGATAACGGCCAGGATACCGGTGATAAACATCAGGTTGACTTCCCAGTTCATTATGCCGCCGAGCAGAGAGAAAATCCCCAGCACCACCACCACATCATGAACCAAGGCAACTATGGCACAGGTACCATAGCGGAAGGGGCTGGGCATTCTGCGAAACGCCCAGGTGATATAAAGAAGTATACCTACAGTAGCCACTGCCACAGCAATACCAGCTACCCTTGCTGTCCCCGTAGATACTTCAGACGATACCAATCGGAACTCCGGCTCCTCCTTCAGGCTGCCGAAAGTACTTACCAGACCGTCCAGAAGATGCTGTTGTTCTTCTTCGCTTAATTCTTGCGTGCGAATAAGGAACCCATCCTCAGCCCCTTCTTCGGTAAGTATGGTCTGCACAATGGCGCCTTCATAGCCAAGGTTAGCAAGGGTCTCCACCAGTTGCCCGCTATCTACGTCTTCTTCAAAGTTCACCCTGACTTCCAAGCCGCTGCTGAACTCGATGCCGAGCTTCAGGCCAAATACCAGCAGGAAAATAACACAGGCAAGTATTACTAAGCCTGAAAGGCAAAAGAACCATACCCGCTTGCCGACAATATCAAACATTTTTCCTTCCTGAATACGGAGTGAAGAGTTCAGTCCGCCTTCCCAACCGGGTGCCGACGAACATACGTAACAGGGTCCGTGTTACCACAATAGCGGTAAACATGCTCACTGCCACGCCAATAAAAAGGGTCAGTGCGAAACCCATGACGGGTTCTCCCGCCACTATACTGGCACCAACCCAGTATAGAATGATGCAGACAATGAAGGTGGTAACATTACTGTCACGAATAGCCGTCCATGCCCGGCTGAATCCAGCCTCGACAGCAGCCCCCAGTGTCCGCCCCGTTCTAATCTCCTCCTTCATCCGCTCGAAGATGAGCACGTTGGCATCGACGGCCATACCCAGAGACAGAACAAAGCCACCGATACCTGCCAGCGTCAGGGTGACCGGTATCAGCTTGAAAAGGGCCAGGACCACTACCCCGTAAAAGACCAGGGCCAGACTGGCCAGAAGACCGGGTATACGATAGTAGACAATCATAAAAAGCACAACGAGTATGGCGCCAATTAACCCCGCCTTTAGACCCATATCGACCGAGATATTCCCCCGTGCAGCTGATACCAGGTCTTCGTAGAGTGGCTCATCGCTCAGGGGCATGGGCAATGAACCGGACTCAAGCAGATTGGCCAGACGAATTGCTTCCTGTGCCGTGAAATTACCGGTTATCTCGCCCCTGCCTTCTGCATACTCTGGATAAAGAATCTGAGGTGCGGACAGGAGTTCTTTATCCAGAAAGATGCCTAGGCAACGCTGGGGAGAATCATACGGGCCGGAATAATATATCTTTGCAGCTACCTCGTTGAAAAGGTTTCCACCCTCTTCAGTCCAGACAATTCCAATCGTCATTTGACCGCTGCTTTGGTTCAGATTAGCATTGGCCTCTGACAGGAAAGCGCCAGTAAGTACAGTACCATCCTCTCCTCTAGCAGGAATCCAGCTCCGAAGTTTTCCGGGAATCTGTTTCAGTTCCTCTACATCAACTGGAGCGCCGTCAATATCAACGTAGGACAGATTGCCTTCCTCATCTTTGACAAGGATGGCAGCCGGTATACCCTGATTATAACCTTCCTCTGCGAAGATGCGAGTGCCACTCTCATTCTCATCAAAGAACGCCGGCTCTTCAAGCTCCAGATAGCTACTGAGATATACGGGATTACCCTCATCATCCAGTTCTACCATCCTGAATTCCAGGAAGCCAGTCTGTTTTACCAGCTTCTTAGCCTCCTCAATGTCAGTGAAACCGGGTAGTTTCACCGAGATACACTCCTCTCCACCAATCTCCACTTTCTGAATGGTAGGTTCAGTGACACCATATCTATCGATTCGGGTCCGGATGACCTCAAGTGCTCTATCAATACCCTGTGCCCGCTCCTCAGCTGTGGTCCCTTCAGGAAACTCGGCCTTATATACCAGAGACACACCCCCGGCAAGGTCAAGCCCCAATTGCGTTCCCTTCTTACCCAGTATCCCTTCATCGAAGGGAAATACCACCAGCACCGCCAGAATGAAAACGATTATTATGCTGATGAAAATCCAGGTGTTCCTTCTCATGTATTTCCCTCGGTAGACAAGCGATTCCGGACATACTCCAGCGCCTCCTCCCGGCTGGTTATCTCGCCGACAGCCTGTGCCTCACGTACTGCCTCAAGGAGTTCTCCGAGGTCGGGGCCGGGGCTGAGCCCGAAGATATTAATCAGGTCATGCCCGTCAACCAGCTTCACGGGACGGACCTGCTTTTGCTGTTCGTAGTACTGCTTGAGAACGTAATCAACGATGTGGGTATGCTCCTGCCAACCAGCCCGGTCGAGGTGCGGGCCTCTGGTCGCGAGGTGGTCAGCCATACTGAGAAAGAGGGTATCAATACCAGCCTCGCCGGCATCACGGAAGTAACGATAAATCGCCCGGTGGGTGGGCAACCCCTCCTGGCTCATCTGCATCGGCCTGAGATGATACTTCACCATGGTCTCGACCAGCCTGGTCTCTTTCGTACTGAATCTCAGCCTCTCCAGGACAGCAACCGCTATCGACGCTCCCTCCCGGGCATGTCCCAGGAAGCGCATCCGTCCGTCAGGTTCAATAGTCTTCGTCTGTGGTTTGGCGACGTCATGCAACAGTGCCGCCAGCCTGAGGAGTGCCCCTCCGGTGCTACCACTGCTTACCTCCCGCTCAAAATGTCGGGCGAGCCCGGCCGACCAGGGAACAGTCGCCAGCAACTCTCCGTCGGCATGCTCCCAGTCCCCCTGCTGGAGGAGAAAATCGACGGCCTGCACTGTCTTCAGAGAATGACCGAAGACATCCCAGAAGTGTTCCCTGGGCTGCTCAACACCCTTTAGCACTACCAACTCCGGGAGCACAGCCGTCAACAGTCCCAACCTATCCAAATAGACAACAAACCGTCCGCTGCCAGGCAAGACAAGGAGACGGAGCAGTTCTTCCCTCACCCGCTCACCGGCAATACCGGACACCAGATAAGCGTGCCGGCGAATCTGTGACTCAGTGTCACTGTCGACGCTGAAACCGAGTTCAGCGGCAAGGCGTACTGCCCGCAGGAGACGGACGGCATCAGCCTCAAAAATTGCCTCACTGACACCCCGAACCAACCCCCGCTCAAGGTCTTCACAGCCGTTGTAAGGGTCAATCAGCCGTACGTTTCGTGAGTCTCTAATCAGGTGGCCTATATCAATTGCCATCGCATCTATCGTGAAATCGCGCCTCGCCAGGTCCTGCTCGATGTCGCCTTCGTAGGAAGAGAAATCTAGCTGCCAACGGCCCTCAGCCGCTTTCCCCTCAGCAAAAATTACCCTGGCTACCCCAAAAGCCTCGTCCAGCAGGACATATTTACCATTCAGGGCATCAGCCACCCGACGAGCAATTTCGAGTGCATCGGCGGCGACGGCGATATCAATGTCAGGTGTAGGCCGACCAAGCAGCGTGTCACGCACGAATCCACCAACGACATATCCCCGTACTCCGGACTCGCTGAGAAGCCCACTTATCCGGCTTAAGACTGGCATGGCACCGGACTCGGTTAAATTTCCTAAGAATTCCTTACTTACCTTTTTGGTTAAATCGAGTCCCATCATCTTGTTTCCAACCCCTGTGAAAAAACAGGCCGCATGTTCCAAGCAGGCCCAGGTCAATCAACACTATACCCTTAGTCTGCCGATTTATCAAGGGGGTTAGACCCACTTTGATTTTCCCTTGATTTTACCGAATTGCGTGTGGTATACTTTTCTCTGGTTTGTGACCAGGGAGGCATTAGTTGCTAGCAAACTTCGGCTTCGTTGGACTGTTCATAATCGCTGCCATTGCCTTTAGCTGTTTACTCGTTATTATCCCGGTAGCTCTCAGGTTCCTCAAACTGGTACCCCACAACCCCAATCCTATCAAGAATGCTTCCTTCGAATGCGGCATGGAGACGATTGGCAAGACGTGGGTGCAGTTCAACATCCACTACTACTTCTATGCCCTGATATTCCTTGCCCTGGATATCCTGGCGGTCTTCCTCTACCCATGGGCAGTCCAGCTGAGGGAACTGGGGACTTTTGGCCTCAGCGGCGTGGTCATTTTTATTGTCATCATCCTGGTTGCGTACGTCTATGCGTGGCAGAAGAAGGTCCTGGAATGGAAATAAGCAGGGGCAGAGAACACTTATACTCGGATGCAGAACTTGACCTGGTTGAAGGACAGATAATTGAGGACCTGAAGGCATCCAGTCAAGAACCAATCCCTGACCCTGATAGCTGGCTGGACGAAGAACTGAGCCAGAATGTCCTGCTAACCAAGCTGGACTGGATAATCAACTGGGGACGGCGTTCCTCGATGTGGCCGGTTATCTGCTTCCCGGCCTGCTGCGCCTTTGAGTTCATTTCCGTGATGGGCCCCCGCTTTGACATGGGACGCTTTGGCATGGAAGTCCTGCGCGCCTCGCCTCGCCAGGCAGACCTGCTAATTACCGCAGGCACGCTGACCTGGAAGATGGCACCCAATGTGAGGCGGATATACAACCAGATGGCTGAGCCGAAATGGGTTATCGCCATGGGTGCTTGTGGCATCAGTGGTGGCATCTTTCGTTCGTCGTATAACGTAGTCCCCGGATACAACCGCATTATTCCGGTCGACGTCTACGTACCCGGTTGTCCACCGCGTCCGGAAGCCCTGCTGCACGGCATACAGATGTTGCAGGAGAAAATTGCCAGAAGAAACAACTTCATCAGGAATAGCCAACCTCAAAATGATGGCGGATAATGTCGCTGAATCCCGAATAAGGAGTTAGACCAGTGACAAAGTTCAATGTAGGTGACAGAGTCAGGGTCCTCGATAGGCCGGGCTGGCCCGGGGGATATAAGATAGCCAACTGGGAGGGCCAGATTATCGAAGTGAAAGAGGACCCACTGGGTTACGTCATCATGCGGGCCGACAAGACCGGCTATGACATGGCATTCCCAGAGACCGAACTGGAGAAGATACAATAGCTGCGGGCCAATAATAAAAAATGACTACCTCTCTCTTAGCTTCAGAAGTTGCCAAGCAAATAAGCGAACGCCTGCCCGGTGCGGTTGTAGAAGCCAGCGATACCGCTATTCTGGTAGTCGGTAGTTCGCTATTAGATGTAGCTACTTTCCTCAAGGATACCGCCGGGCTTGACTTCGACTACCTGACCACAATCACGGCGGTCGATTACTACCAGTATTTCGAGGTTATCTACCTGTTCGTCTCCATGGAGCATAACCACAACCTGTTTGTGAAAACCCGCTGCCCCCGAGAAAACCCCTCATTACCCTCGCTGGTCAGCCTGTGGCGCAGCGCTGACCACCAGGAACGGGAAATTTACGACCTTATGGGAATCACCTTTGAAGGTCATCCGAATATGAAACGAATCGTCCTCTGGCCGGAGTTCCAGGGACATCCGCTACGGAAGGACTACCTGTAAATGCAGTTGAGAACCGAGCCGTTTGTCCTCAATATCGGGCCGGTGCACCCGAGCACCCATGGGGTGTTCCGCATGAGGGCCACCCTCGACGGGGAAGTCGTTGTTGACCTCGAACCGGTCTTCGGTTACCTGCACCGCGGCATTGAAAAGCTGGCCGAGGAGCGTACTTATGGTGGGGTCATCCCGCTAACGGACCGGCTCGACTACGTGGCTTCGGTAACCAACAACCTGGGCTATGTCCTCGCCGTAGAGAAGCTTGCCGGTATTTCCGTGCCTGAGCGGGCCGAATACATCCGGGTTATCACCTCCGAAATGCAGCGTATAGCCGCCCACCTGGTATCGGTCGGTTCCTTCCTAAACGATGCCGGTGCCTACTTTACCCCATTCCTCTACATGTACCGCGAGCGGGAGAACATTGTAGACCTCTTTGACATGGTCTGCGGTCAGCGCCTTCTCTACAGCTACATGCGCATCGGCGGTGTCAGCCAGGACCTCCCTGATGAATTTTTGCCGGCCCTGCGTAAATTTATCCCCCGCATGCGCTCACGCATTGACGAGTATGACTGGCTCCTCAAGGAGAATGAAATTCTACTGGCCCGCGCCAAGGGTGTGGGCGTACTGCCGCGAGAAACGGCGATTAACATCGGGGCCAGCGGACCGGTGCTCCGTGGTAGTGGGGTTAAATGGGACCTGCGCAAGGCAGACCCCTACTCCGTGTATGACCGCTTCGAGTTCGATATCCCAACCGGTGAGATTGGCGACTGCTACGACCGCTACCGGGTGAGGATCGAGGAGATGCGCCAGAGCCTGCGTATTATTGAGCAGGCAGTTAAGCAGATACCTCCCGGAGAGGTACGGAGCGAAGTGCCACATCTATTACGGCCACCGGCGGGTGAAGCCTATGCCCACGTGGAGGGAGCCACGGGAGAGGTAGGCTTTCATGTGGTCTCCGATGGCTCCATTGCCCCGTACCGGTGCCACATCCGGGCACCCAGTCTGATGAACCTGACAGCACTCAAAGATATGATTGTCGGCTGGAAGGTCCAGGACCTGATACTCATCTTCGGCAGCTTTGCTATCACCATGGGCGAGGTTGACAGATAATGATAGTCCCGAATATCACGGTTGATGCTTTACGCCACTTTGCACCCGTATCTCCGGACTGGCCGGGCAACGAGTGGTGGCACTGGCTGGTATTCACGGTCATCCTCATAGTATTTATCCTGGTGATGGTCATCATCTTCATCTGGCTGGAACGCAGGATTATCGCATGGTTTGCAGCGAGAATCGGCCCCAACCGGACCGGCCCTTTCGGAATTTTTCAGAACATCGCTGCCGCCCTCAAGCTGCTGCTCAAGGAGGGGATAAACCCGACAAACGCTGATATAATTATCTTCTGGCTGGCGCCGATAGTGGCCTTCGCCCCGGTAATCATCGTTCTTGCGGTGGTCCCCTTCCAGAATGGTGCCCTGCTGGCTGACCTGAACATAGGTATCCTCTTCGTTGTCGCAATCAGCTCGATTTCCACCATCGGTATTTTTATGGCCGGCTGGAGCTCGAGCAATAAGTATTCGATGCTGGGCGCGATGCGTATGATAGCAGCCGTGGTCAGCTACGAGATTCCCGTAGTATTAGCCCTGGCCGGCGTCGTCCTGCTGGCCGGTTCGCTGTCGCTCAACGACATCGTAATAGCACAGGAGCGTGTGCCATTTATCGTGCTACAGCCTCTTGGCTTCCTGCTCCTCTTCGTTGGCGGCTGCGCCGAAATAAACCGCAGCCCCTTTGACCTGATGGAGGCGGACTCCGAGCTTGTGGCTGGTTTCCACACCGAGTATTCAGGTATAAAGTGGGCCATGTTTTTCCTGGGAGAGTTCGGCGAGATGGTGGTCATGTCAACCCTAATCGCCACACTGTTCCTCGGTGGCTGGCAGGGACCAGCTCTACCGCCGTGGCTTTGGTTGTTGATAAAGATATTCATAGTGGACTTTGTCATGATATGGACCCGGGCCACGCTGCCGCGTGTCCGGATAGACCAGTTGATGGCACTGGCCTGGAAGTTCATGTTCCCGCTGGCCCTGGTGAACCTGATTATAACGGCGATACAGGTACTTGCCTGGCCGGATGCCCTGCCACTTTACGTGATACCGATTAACTGGGCTATTACAATCATACTGGTGCTGCTGGGAAGCAAGCTCTTTAAGGTAGGATGGGGTAGAGTTGAAGTTTGAACGATACGGGATTGGCATTGCCAAGGGCCTCACGGTAACCATGAGGAACCTGCTGCGGCGCCGGATAACCACACAGTACCCGGAGCAGAGGCTAACGGTATCGCGCCGCACCCGCGGCAATGAACTGGTCTGGAGCAAAGAAAAATGCACCGGCTGCGCTACCTGCGCCAGGACCTGCCCGCAAGGAGTAATCCATATAGTGACGTCCCCCGGCGAGGAGAACCGCTACAATGTTGAAGTATTCGAAGTAGACACCGGATACTGCATATCGTGTGGCCTGTGTGTTGAGGCCTGCCCCTACGATGCCCTCTTCATGGGCTATGCCTTCGAACTGGCTAAGTACCGGCGCGGGGAACTGGTGCTTTCCCGAGATGATATGTTGATAGAGAATAAACAGGCAAGCGCCTATTTCCACCCCGAAAATGCCGAGGCCCTGCCCAAGCAAGAACTGTTAATAGACCGGAAGGAGTAAAAGAGCGATGGCAATGGACTTCGCCTTCTGGCTGCTGGCCATCGTCAGTGTAGCCGCTGCACTGGCGGTAGTACTGCTGCGTGACGTCTTCCGGGCAGCGCTTGCGCTGGTACTGTGCTTTATCATGGTGGCCGGCCTCTATGTTACTCTAAGCGCCGATTTTCTGGCGGCGGTGCAGATTCTGGTCTACGTTGGTGCCATTTCAATACTGCTTATCCTGGGTATAATGCTCACGCGTGACGTCCAGCGTGGCAGTCCGCCCAACAAGCTGCGCTTCCCGGCCTTACTGGTAGCCCTGCTATTTATTGGAACGGCCATTTTTGCTGTGTTCAATACCCCGTGGGGAATATCGGCAGGGGCGCCGGTGGAGCCAACTACCGCCACATTAGCGGGTAAGCTTTTCGGTGAAAACGGCTATATCCTTACGGTAGAGATTGCCGCCGTCCTTCTGCTGGCGGCAATCATCGGGGCCATTGTTCTGGTGAGGGAGAAGTAAAGTATGTCGGTAGGTCTGGAACATTACCTCGTGCTCTCGGCTATCCTGTTCGCCATCGGCCTGTACGGGGCACTGTCCAAGCGCAACACAATCGCTATCTTGCTGTGCATTGAGATTATGCTCAATGCAGTTAATATCGCCCTGGTCGCCTTCTCCCGGTTTGTCGCTCCTCAAATGCTGACAGGACAGGTCTTTGTCATTTTCATCATGGCCGTGGCGGCTGCCGAAGCAGCCGTGGGCCTGGCGATAATAATGGCGATATACAGGCGTAAAGGCACGGTTGACCCCACGGAAATAGACTCGATGAAACGGTAGTTGACTATGTGGGTAGAGATTAAGAAAACACCAAACCTGATGATGGCAGAGATGTGGAAGGAGTTCTTCGAAGGGGAGGGAATACCAACACGCATCATGCCAGAGTCCGGCCTGCCCATCGGACAGGAACTAACCACCTATCGCATCCTGGTTCCCGAAGACAAAAGACACGTGACTGAAGAGGTACTGAGGAAACTGTAATGTCAAGCCAAGCTTTCTGGCTAATCTTCCTGCTGCCAGTAATCTCCTTTGTGCTGATATCGGTGCTGGTCAAGCCCTTTACCAGGCGTGACTCACCGGTGGCAGGATACATCACCATCATGGCCATCACCGGCTCAGTCATACTGTCTATCTGGACGCTGGTCGAGGTCATGGGTGCGCCGAACCATGAAATACACGTGCCCGATATCACCTGGGTGATTATCGGAGACTTCAGCATCAATCTGGGCATTATCATGGATGCCCTGACAGCCGTGATGGTGGTGGTGGTCTCGGTTGTCAGTCTCATGGTACAGATATACTCCCTGGGCTATATGGAGCACTTCGTCCATAAGGAGGGAGACACTTATACGCGCTACTACGCCTGGATGTCGCTGTTCACTGCCTCGATGCTCGGTCTGGTAATCGCCGACAACCTCCTGCTGATGTTCGTCTTCTGGGAGATGGTGGGACTGTGCTCTTATCTCCTCATCGGGTACTGGTTCCACAAGCCGTCGGCGGCTAACGCTGCCAAGAAGGCCTTTATCGTCACCCGATTCGGCGACTTCGGCTTCCTGATAGCTATCCTAGTGCTTTATGCCAATACAGGCACATTTGATACTGCTCAAATAAGCGAGATGGCGGCGACTGGTTTTCTTGCCGGCGGGACACTTACCTGGGCATGCATCGGCATCTTCTCCGGCGCAATGGGCAAATCGGCGCAGTTCCCGCTCCATGTCTGGCTGCCTGACGCTATGGAAGGCCCAACCCCGGTCAGCGCCCTCATCCATTCGGCGACAATGGTCTCGGCAGGCGTTTTCCTCGTGGCCCGCACCTTTCCGATATTCGCTCACTCAATCGAGGCCGTTACACTGGTGGCTTCCATTGGAGGTTTTACTGCAATATTCGCCGCCTCGATGGGCCTGGTAATGAACGACATCAAGCGGGTGCTGGCTTACTCTACCATCAGCCAGCTTGGCTACATGATGCTGGCACTGGGAGCAGCCGGTATCGCACTTAACCACGAGGGAAACATTACCATTGAGGCCGCCAAGGCGGCCGTTGCCATCGGTATCTTCCACCTGTTCACCCACGCTTTCTTCAAGTCATTGCTGTTTCTTGGCGCCGGTAGCGTCAATCACGCCACCGGTACATTCGACATGCGTATCATGGGAGGCCTACGTAAAGTGATGCCCTGGACGTATATTACATTCCTCCTCGGCTCGTTGAGTCTGGCTGGTATCTGGCCGCTGGCAGGCTTCTGGAGCAAGGACGAAATCCTCCTGACTGCCCTGGAAGGCAACCGTTTCCTGCACGCTCTGGCAATGATTACCGTCTTCATGACAGCCTTTTATATGTTCCGTGTAATATTTATGACCTTCCACGGGGAGTATCGCGGCGGTGAATCGAAGGAGTACAGCCATCCCCACGAATCATCGAAGGTTATGGTACTGCCGCTGGTATTTCTTGCTATCCTGGCAGTTGTGGCCGGGTGGTGGAATATCGGTGGAGACTTCAGCCAGTTCATGGGGCATGGTGAGCCGACATCGTTCGGGGCGAGATTTTTTGGAATTTTCGCCGAGTCACCATGGCCTATCATATCGTTGCTGCTGGCGTTGGCCGGTATCGGGCTTGCCTACCTGATGTACGGCTCGAAGCGGATTTCAGCAGAGCAAATCGGCGCCCGCTTCAAACTGCTCTACAACACCCTGATTAACAAGTACTGGTTCGATGAATTATACGAGAACATCATCGTGAAGAAGGCCCTGCTCGGCGGAATCTTCGCCAGATTCCAGGAAATGGACAGCAACGGCGTTGATGGTGTGGTGAACGGCGTAGCCGGAGGCACCTTCGGCAGTGGTAATGTTATCCGACGACTGCAGACAGGACAGCTCCAGCTGTATGGGCTGTTTATCGGGCTGGGGGCAGCGGTGATTGCCATCGTCCTCTTTATCGTCGGATGAATAAGCTAAAAAGACCACGGGGCCAGGCCCCGTTCAATTGAGAATAATAGAAATCGGATAGGAGTTAAGAGGCTTGGATTCGGGTTGGCTGCTAGCCATCATCCTGCTACCGGTTGCGGGGTCGATACTGATTGCGTTTATACCCGGTCTCTCCGAGAGGCTCATCAGGTATATCGCCGCTCTCTTTACCCTGGCGTCTTTGATACTGGCGGTAGTTGTCTTCGCCGGTTTCGACCGGTCAATAGGTGGATATCAGTACGAGCTGAAGGCGTCGTGGATTCAGGCAATCAATGCCAACTTCCACCTGGGAGTGGATGGGCTGAGCCTGCCGCTGGTGCTGTTGACCGCCTTCCTCGGATTCATGGTGGTCCTCATTTCGTGGAAGATTCATGAGAGAGTACGTGAGTACTTCGCCTGGCTGCTCCTGCTGGAGACGAGTATCCTTGGCGTCTTCTGCTCGCTCGACCTGCTGCTCTTCTTCATCTTCTGGGAAATAGAGGTTATCCCGATGTACTTCCTCATCTCGATATGGGGAACGGGACGTCGCGAGTACTCGTCAATCAAGTACGTTCTCTATACCCTGTTCGGCAGCGCCTTCATGCTGGCCGGTATCCTCAGCCTCTACTTCACCACCGGCAGCCTCAGCATGGTGGATATCTCCGAAGGCGGGCTGGCCATGGTACAGTCCATCATGCCGGCGTCAATCATCTTCTGGCTGCTCATTATCGGCTTTGCCGTCAAGCTACCGGTCTTTCCACTGCACACCTGGTTGCCGGATGCCCATACCGATGCCCCGACCGCCGGCAGTGTTATGCTGGCCGGGGCGCTCATCAAGATGGGCGGCTACGGGATGATTCGTGTCTGCGTGAGTATCTTCCCCAATGTTGCCCAAGACTTTGCGCCGCTGTTGCTGACTCTGGCCGTCATCAGTGTGCTCTACGGAGCAGCCCTCACGCTGCGCCAGACCGACCTGAAACGGATGATTGCCTACAGCAGCGTCAGTCACATGGGCTTCGTGCTGCTGGGTATCTTTGCCCTGGGTGAGGTAAGCCTTACCGGCGCCGGTCTTCAAATGGTCAGCCACGGTTTACTTACGGGACTGCTATTTGCCATGGCTGGCCTGACGATGCACAACGTTGAAGAACGTGACCTGAGAAAGCTCGGAGGACTGGCCCGGCAGATGCCGGTTATCGCTGTTGTCTTCTCAATTGCCGGACTCGGTTCACTGGGACTGCCGCTGACCAGCGGCTTTGCCGCCGAGTTCATCACCTTCTCTGGAGCCTTTTCCAGCACTGTCGTCGGCGGTGTCCAGGTCTATACACTGCTGGCAGTGCTGGGCGTGGTCCTGGCTGCCGGCTACATCCTGTGGATGCTACAGCGGACATTCTACGGGCCGGTGCTGGAGCAGTATAACGGGGTCAAGGACGCGGACAATCTGGAGAAGGTCTACATGTTCTCCTTTGTCATCCTGATTCTGCTGGTCGGGATTTACCCGGCAATACTGACCAATGTTATTAAGCTCGGCATTTCGCCGATAGCGAGTTTGATAGGTGGCTAGCATAGGAGTAGACCTTGAACTTTGAGCTGTTAGCACCGGAAATTAGTTTGGTAGCAACGGCTGTGGCCGTAATCCTGCTGGACCTGTTTGTCCAGCGAAAGGGACTGCTGGCGATTGTCAGCATTATCGGTCTGGCAGTATCTGCCGGATTCACCATCGTCATGTACGGCGAGCCTTCACGTACCATCTTCAACAACACTCTGGCAGTGGACAACTTTGCTCTATTCTTCAAGCTGCTCTTCCTGGGAATTACCGCCCTGGTAATTCTGGCCTCAGTCGATTATGTATCGAAGTTTGAGCGTTTCCGGGGTGAATACCATGCGCTGCTAGTGCTGTCGGCGCTGGGCATGCTGCTGATGGCGACTGCCACCGAGCTTATTACTATCTACGTCTCCCTGGAACTGGCAAGTATCTCGCTCTATATCCTGGCCGGTTTCCTCAAGAACCCCAAGTCGAGCGAGGCCTCGATGAAGTACCTGCTACTGGGTGCCACCGCCTCAGCGGTGCTCCTCTACGGAATGGCACTCGTCTTCGGCACCACCGGCACAACGCAACTGGGTGAAATCGCCCAGCGGGTCCAGACCCTCGGTGTACAGGGAGTCATCGATAATCCGGCCCTTATTCTGGGTATTGTCCTGCTGATAGCCGGTTTCGGATTCAAGATTGCCGCCGTGCCCTTCCAGATGTGGGTACCTGACGTTTATGAAGGTGCCCCAACCCCGATAACTGCCTATCTTTCTGTAGCGAGTAAGGCGGCTGGCTTTGCCATCATTCTCCGCATTTTCAGTACTGCCTTCGGCCTCCCCAACTGGCTGAGCCTGGACTGGGGTGTTATCTTCGCGGTATTAGCGGCTATCGGTATGACGGTGGGTAATCTCTCGGCGTTGCCGCAGACCAATATCAAGCGTATGTTCGGTTACTCCAGCATTGCCCAGGCGGGCTATCTTATGGTCGGGCTGGCAGCCATGGGCATGGCATCAGCCGGTGCAACCATCGGGCAGAGCACCATCCTCTTTTTCCTGCTGAGCTACGCGGTAGCCAACATGGGGGCCTTTATCGCCATCATCGCCATCACCAACAAGATTGACAGTGACCTCATCCAAGACTTTTCCGGAATAGCCAAGCGGTCGCCGCTGATGGCGCTGGGGCTGACCGTCTGTCTGGTATCGCTGATAGGTATGCCACCGGCAGCGGGCTTCATGGCCAAGTTCTACATCTTCGGCGGGGCAGTACAGAACGGGCTGCTCTGGCTGGTCATCATCGCCGTGCTCAACAGCGTCATATCCGCCTTTTACTATCTGCGCGTTGTCAAGGTGATGTGGCTCGGTGAACCGGCATCGACGGAGAAGGTGCCCTCCTCGGCAGCATTACGATTAGCCCTGACGCTCACCTCTCTCGGCGTCCTGGGACTGTTTATCTTTGCCGACCCCATCATAAAGGCAGCCGAAGCCGCCGCCAAGATGTTCGGGTCTTAGCCAAAGATTTTCTCCTTGAAACCTGCATAAACCTCTGTATATTCGTATGCCCAAATGCACGATGCTCGCAATATGGGATTTTTCTTATCTAACTCACCCCATATCTCACAAATCCTCCCCCTCGGTCCCCTTCAGGGTGAACCCCTCCTTTGCTAAAGGAGGGGGAAGAAATAAGAAAAGAGGGGCTGGCGCCCCTCTTCAACACCCCGCTAATAAATTTCAACTAAAGCCCCAGCCCTAACAGCGGGCACCTTTCAAGGTGCGAATGCCCCCTGCCAAAGAAATGGCCCCACACCGTTTTGGGGAGTCAAAGAGGGGTGAAATCCAAATCCCTCTCGGTCTCCCTTTGTTAAAGGGAGATGAAATGTGTGTTTCCCCCTTTGAAAAAGGGGGATTAAGGGGGATTTAAACGAGGCATCCCCCTTTACAAGATTCCTGAAGCACCCGTCTAGCAGCATAATCGAACTCTTTCA
This sequence comes from uncultured Dehalococcoidales bacterium, assembly GCA_964611805.1. Taxonomy (GTDB): domain Bacteria; phylum Chloroflexota; class Dehalococcoidia; order Dehalococcoidales; family Fen-1064; genus W589. The sequence continues at coordinate 24,451 of CAZTBG010000001.1, forward strand.
CAGAGACAGGTTAACCTTGTACAACTCATAAATTGTCATCCAAGGTCAAAATGTGTTACATTCTGAAGAGAATGTGCAACCACCTGTGCAGAACAACACCACCAGCCATTTACCCACCGGATGGCGTGAGATTACCTCTGGTATTGGAAAAGCTAAATGTTGAGCAATGAGCAATTTTGCTGGAGTCAGCAAGGCAGAGAAAATAAATTACACTGAAAGGAGTTTGGTATGGTCTCAAAGGAAGCAGAGAATTTAGAAGCACTGAGAGAAGAGGTTCGGGCATTTCTACGTGAGAACCTGCCCGAGAAGTGGGGAACACCGGCATATGAGGCACCGGAACAGGGTAGCGAGGAAGCAATTGCCCTGAGCAAATCTTTTACTAGGAAGCTGTATGACGCCGGCTATACCGGATTCGGCGTTCCCGCCGCGTACGGTGGCGTAGAACGACCACGAGAGGAGATAGCAGTCATCCGCGAGGAGCTCAGACGCCAGGGGATACCAATGCCATTCGTTGGTCTCGGACGAGTGGTCGTCGACACACTACTACAGTGGGGTACGGAGGAGCAAAAGAAACGCTTCATCCCCGGGATACTGAGTGGCGAAGTCCACTGGATTGAGGGTTTGTCCGAACCCAACGCCGGTTCTGACCTGGCCGGTGTCCAGACCACCGCTGTCAGGGACGGCGATGAGTGGGTGATAAACGGGCAGAAGGTCTGGACCAGTGGCTGGGACTATGGGGAATGGGGCTTCTTGTTGTGCAGAACAGACGTGAATGCCCCGCGGCACCGCAACCTGAGCTTCCTTCTCTTTGACTGTTCTACGCCCGGCTTCAGTCGAAGGCCATTGCTCCAGATGACTGGTGAAGCCCATGCCCAGTACGGCGAACTGTTCTTCGACGACATGCGCGTCCCCCACGAGAACATGGTAGGGGAAGAAGGCAGAGGCTGGTATGTCACTATGACGACCCTGATTGCGGAGAGGGGTGGAGGCCAGGTATCCGCAGCCTCCGGCGAGACTGGTGGAATGGGTATGGGCCTGTTTGGTGCAAGGACCATAGGTGGTGTTGACAGTCTGATTGAGCTCGCCAGGAAGACCAAGCACTATGGTCAGACGGCCTGGGACGATGTCAGTTTCCGCAGGAGAATAGCCCAGCTCGCCATTGAGAACGAGGCTATGAGGGCTTATGGTATGCGCCTCGGCAAGATGATTATGAGTGGGTCCGCCTCCGGAAATGAAGCCTCGATGGCGAAATTGACCTGGACCGAACAGGGCAAACGGCGGGGAGACATGGTGTGTGAAATCATTGGGGCTTACTCCCAGTTGATGAGGGGTGACCCAAGGGCAGTAGATAATGGTGACCTTGTTTTCAGTATGCTCATGTCACGGGGTACCACTATATTCATGGGGACCTCGGAGATATGCCGCAATATTCTCGCCGAGAGGATACTGGGGCTACCCAGATGATAGTCTGGTGAGATAAAGGGTACAGAATATTGGTCAAGAAGGAATGTAAGGAGCACTAGCTATGGCGATAGAACTCGGTCTCAATGAAGAACAGTCAATGTTAAAGACGATGGCAAGAGATTTCCTGGCCGCCGAGGCCCCGAAGACGTTTGTACGAGAGATGATGGATGATGAGGTAGGGCATTCTTCAGAACTGTGGAAAAAGATGGCCGAACTCGGGTGGCAGGGTCTCGTCTTCCCAGAGGAATACGGGGGGGCAGCAATGAATTTTAGAGACCTGACCATACTCTGCGAGGAGATGGGGAGGGCCGTAATGCCTGGCCCCTTCTACTCAACCGTGATTCTCGTCGGGCTGCCTATTCTCGATTTCGGTACTGATGAACAAAAAGCGGAATTCCTCCCCAAAATAGCTAATGGTGAGATTGTCTGCACTCTCGCTGCTCTCGAGGAAAGCGGCGACCTGTGGGCGGATGATTTGCATCTCAGAGCACTACCCCGTGGCGATGGGTATGTCCTCAGTGGCACCAAGTTGTTTGTTACCGATGCTAAGGCTGCGGATTACATGCTTGTTGCTGCCCGTACCAAGCGCACCCAGAACCCTGAAGAGGGCATCACTCTTTTCATGGTCAAAGCTAAGGAGTGGGGAATATACATAGACAATATGGCTGTCATGGACCTGACCCGGAAGCAATATGAAGTGGTTTTCACCGATGTACCGGTATCTGCCAGTAGTATCATCGGTGAACTGCATGGAGGCTGGCCCATCCTGCAGCAGATTGCCCTCAAGGCATCGGCGGTACTGAGTGCCGAGATGGTCGGAGTGGGTGAGATGGCAATGGAAATGACCGTAGCTTACCTGAAGGACAGGATGGCGTTCGGTGTGGTTATCGGTTCATTCCAGGCACTCAAGCACAAAGCAGCCGATATGTATGCCGCGATGGAGTACTCGCGCTCATTAATGGAATGGGCAGCCGAGTGTGTCAAAGAGAATGACCAGGATGCCCCAATGGCTGTCGCCATGGCCAAGAGCCACTGCGGCGATGCGGTCAAGTTTGTCACTGACGCCGGCGTCCAGTTACATGGTGGCATAGGCTTCACCTGGGACCATGATATGCACCTGTACTTCAAGAGGGGCAGGTACAACGACACCGCCTTCGGTGACAGCAACTATCAAAAAGAGTGGATAGCCAGGAAACTCGAAGCAAACCTTATGTAAACGGGACTCTACGACACGTGTCATTCGTCAACCGGATGGGTGCGCCAGACAACGTCTGGGCTAGTCCTGAGAACGGCTGAGCAGGCAGACGGGAGGCAGGTTGTTACCGTGGCTGCTGACAGGTTCGTAAAGGACCTGCCCGCCGTCCCTCTATACCATTTGCCCGGGGGTGTATAATAAGTGTCAATAAACTGACACTATCAAGCCTATTCGGAGACCAAAATGGAAATATTTGTCATCATTTTGCTGGCGATAGTAGTCCTCTTTCTAATCTGGAATCAGCTCTGGCAGGAAAAAAGGTGGCGTGACCAGAGCGATACTCTTTCGAAAGCCGTCGGGGAGAGGCTCGAAGGGAGCCTGGGGGTCTTCGGTGAGGTCAACAAGAGCCTGGGCAAGCTGGAAGAAGGCACCAGGCAGATTGAGGCAGTCGGCCGTGACATCGCCAGTCTCCAGGAGGTGCTGCGCGCCCCCAAGTTCCGTGGTGGCCTCGGGGAGCTAATGCTGGAGCGGTTACTCGACGACATCCTGCCCCATCAGAACTACAAGCTCCAGTACCACTTCCGGAGCGGTGAGGCGGTCGATGCCGTCATCCAAATTGGCGATAACCTGGTACCAATCGACTCGAAATTCCCTCTTGAGGACTTTCAACGCGTACTGGCGGCTGACTCCGACCGCGAACGGGAGTCGCTGCGGCGGCAGTTTACCCGCACGGTGAAGAAGCACATTGACAACGTCACCAAGTACATCCTGCCTGACGAGGGCACCTTTGACTTCGCCCTGATGTATATACCCGCCGAGAACGTCTACTACGAGACGATACTGCGTGACGGCGCTGAGGGCAGCGAGGTATATTCCTATGCCCTCCAGAAGAGGGTAATCCCGGTCTCGCCCAACAGCTTCTATGCCTACCTCCAGGTCATCATCCTTGGTCTCAAAGGGCTGCACATCGAGCACACGGCCGGTGAGATACTGCGGCACCTGTCCAGGCTGCAAGGCGAGTTCGAAGGCTTCCAGGAAGACTATGATACCCTGGGAGGCCACATCCGCCATGCCGCTACCAAGTATGACGACGCTGGCAGAAAGCTTGCCAGGTTTGAGGACAAGCTGAGGATTGCGGCAGAGACCCCGGTCGAAAAGCTACCGGAGGGCAAAGAAACGGCTGATGATGCCGATTAAGCCTCCACACTCGCCTGCCAGTTGACATCCCCAGGGTTGCCAGGCTATACTAGTCGTGGTTTATTAATAATTCAATACGGATCTCCGAGTTGCTGTCTCTAAGGGCGCCCGCCTACGAGAGGCAAACGATAGGGTGTGAGGGGAAACCCTCTCGCCTCCCGTGTTTGGAAAGGAGAGCTGCTATGAATCTAGAAGTACGTGCGCGCCCTATTATCCACCATTATCTTTCTCCCGCCTGTCGCCGTCTCCACTGCAGCCTGAGTCACCCCACCTGATAGGTCCACTAAAGGCACGGAGGCGGTAACTTACATTGAAACTACCAAATATAGAAAGGATATTTCGTCGTGCATATCAACACTAACCGCATGAAGATAATTATCAGCACTCTAGCCGTTTTACTGCTGGTACTTGGCTCCCTGGGAGTGTTTACAGCCTGCGAGGAGTCGACGGCGGGCACAGTAGCCCCGAAGAAAGCCGTGCCGAGACTTAAGGTAGCGACCACCACCAGTCTCTACGATACCGGTCTCTGGGGATATCTGGAGCCTATGTTTGAGGAAGAGTATGGTGTCGGCATGGATATCCTGTACGCCGGTACCGGCAAGGCGCTGGAATACGGGCGGAGAGGGGACGTAGACGTTATTACGGTCCATGCCAAAGCCCAAGAGGAGCAGTTCGTTGCCGATGGCTACGGCGTGGAACGGGTACCCTTTGCCTACAATTATTTCCTTATCGTTGGTCCGCAGGATGACCCGGCCGGCATCAAAGGCCTTACCCCTGAAGCAGCCTTCCAGAAGCTGATGGAAAACGGAAGTGGCACATTTGTTTCGCGGGGAGACGGTTCCGGGACGCATATCATGGAACAAAATATCTGGGCAGCCGCCGGCTATGATTACGAGGAGGTAAGGAACGCCGGTACCTGGTATGTCGAGGGTGGTCTGGGCATGGGGCCAACCCTGACGATGGCCAACGAGTTGGAGGCTTATACCCTGTCCGACATGGGCACCTATCTCACTTACAAGGGCGATATTGACCTGGTGCCGATTGTAACCGAGGGCGATATACTGCTCAATGTTTATTCTGTGATTGCCGTAAACCCGGAAAATGTACCCGTTACCAACTTGGAGATGGCTAACAATCTGATAGCCTTCCTCACCTCAGCGGAGATACAGGAGCTTATGGGTAAATACGGTGTCGAGGAATACGGGCTGCAGCTGTTCACTCCCTGCGCCGGTAACGAGCCTGAATAGTTCAAGGCTGAACCTTCAAGCAGAGTATCCCCTCCTGACCGGGGAAAGTCCGAAGGGGAATCAGCCCCTTGCCCCTTCGGACATGATTCCCCTCCCTTTATCAAATGGTAAGGGGTGACCTTCAGGAAGCAACGATTAAACGATATAAGGAGCCGAAAGCTGACCGAACTCTGGAACGGTTTCACCAGGGCAATAGAACTGATTATATCCCTTGACCCGGAGGTAATGCAGATAGCCGGGAGGTCGCTGGGATTTGCGGCGTCTTCCTGTGCCATTGCCACTCTCATCTCTATACCTTTAGGCAGTGTCATTCACTTTAACAGCTTTCATGGCAAGAGGCTGCTCGTCAACATCATACAGACATTCTACAGCGTGCCAACCGTGGTTGTTGGCCTTTTTGTCTTTGTATTCATTTCCCGGGCGGGTCCGCTCGGTAGCCTGGGACTCATTTTCACACCGGCGGCTATCGTTATCGGGCAGGTGCTGCTGGTATTACCGATAATGATGGGGCTCACCATTTCCGCACTGCGCGGTGTGGATGTGACATTAACCGATACCGCCATTTCGCTGGGGGCTAACAGGTTCCAAACGGCATCCCTGGTCATCAAAGAAGCCCGTTTTGCCATGCTGGGTGCGGTGATAATGGGGTTCGGGAGAGCAATATCGGAAGTGGGACTGTCGTTGATGGTGGGGGGTAACATCAGAGGCTTTACCAGAACCCTGACCACGGCGATTTCGCTGGAAACATCGAAGGGTGAAATTGAACTATCAATAGCCCTGGGCATAATCCTGTTGTTCATTGCCCTGGTGGTGAATATCGTCCTTAACAGGCTGCAGCAGAGGTGAAAGTGTCCGTCAGCGAATCTATTATTGAGACCACAGACCTGGGACAGAGGCTCAACGGGCGGGATATTCTGAGGAACATCAACCTCAGGATAGACCGGGGGGAGGTCTTTGCCCTTATCGGTCCGACCGGCTCCGGCAAGACGACGCTCCTGCGGGTGCTGGACCTGATTGACTCACCCAGTCAGGGCAAAGTCTACTTTAACGGCACCGACGTTACCGAAGCGGCCGGGCAACGACTGGAGGCACGGCGTCGGATGGCCTTTGTCCTCCAGAAGCCGGTGGTGTTCAACGCCAGCGTCTATGATAACGTAGCCTATGGCCTGAAGTGGCGCAGGATGAGCCGGGGCGATATCCGTAAGCGGGTTGATGAGGTCCTGGAGATGGTCGGGTTAGTCGATTTCCGCAAGAGAAATGCACGGATGCTCTCCGGAGGCGAAACACAGAGAGTGGCCATTGCCCGGGCTATCGCGACCGAGCCGGAGGTGCTGTTACTTGATGAACCGACCGCCAACCTCGACCCCGTTTCGACAATGAAGATTGAGGAACTGATAACCGACATCATCCAGCGGTACTACACGACAATCGTTATTGCCACCCATGACATGGCCCAGGGTCAACGGCTGGCCGGAAGGGTAGGCATGCTGCAAAACGGTGAAATCCTGCAGACGGGGGGCTGGCACGAAGCATTTAACTCCCCGCGTAACCGGGAGATGGCCAACTTCGTCGGCATCGAGAATATCATCGACGGCGTGGTACTCACCAGTGAGGACAATGTAGTCACCATCGGTACCGACCACAGTGTTATCGAAGCGGTGTCAGACTGCGCCGTGGGCGATAGAATTCACGCCTGCATCCGGTCGGAGGAGGTGACCTTAGCCCTTGCCCGTCTCACCAGCAGCGCCAGAAATACATTCACCGGAGAGATTACCCGACTAACCATCACGGGACCGGTCGCCCGTGTCGAAATCGACTGCGGTTTCCGGCTTGTCGCCCTGGTAACCAGACGTTCCGTCGAAGAAATGCCCCTGGACAAGGGTAGGCAAGTCTACGCGTCTTTCAAAGCAACGGCCGTTCATGTAATAAAGCAGGATTGAGATAGCCGGGGTAAAAGACGGACTGAAGGGTTTGTGATAAGATGGAGATAGAAAAATGACAGACCTGATTGACTCCTTCAGCCGACGCATCAACTACATGCGTATCTCGGTCACAGACCGCTGCGACCTGCGTTGTATCTACTGCACCGACCGTTTTGACCCTGACTTGAGCCATGATGATATCCTGCGCTATGAGGAGATTCACCGGATAGTGCAGGCGGCGGCCGGACTGGGCGTGAAGAAGCTACGTCTCACCGGCGGCGAGGCCCTGCTGCGACTGGATTTATACCGGCTTGTCGAGATGCTGGCCCATACCGACGGCATTGATGAGGTATCGCTGACCACTAACGGGACGCAGCTTGCCCGGCACGCCGATGAGCTCAAGGCAGCAGGGCTCAGCCGGGTCAATGTCAGCCTGGACTCCCTGAAACCAGACAGGTTCGAGCGTATCACCGGCAGCAACCGCATCAAGGATGTACTCGAAGGCATAGAGGCGGCCAAGAAAGCCGGACTCAATCCCGTCAAGATAAACATGGTGGTCCTTAAAGACGTGAACGACGACGAGGTTCTAGACTTTGCCCGAAAGACACTCACTGACGGCTGGCATGTCAGGTTCATCGAGCAAATGCCTTTTGTCAACGGAAACGGTGCAGATGGGGTAGTTCCCGTTCGTGATATTATGTCATCTATTGAGCAGTCCCTCGGCAAGCTCAGCCCTCACCTGCCGACATCCGGTAACGGCCCGGCCAGATACTACAAGCTGCCAGATTCCTCCGGAACGCTGGGTTTCATCGGTGCCGTGACCGAGTGTTTCTGTGCCGAGTGTAACCGTTTCCGCCTCACCGCCGACGGTCACCTCCGACCGTGTCTCCTCGATGACGACGAGATAGACCTTAAAGAGCCGTTACGTCGTGGTGCCGACATCACCGAACTGGAACGCCTGATATTGGAAGCGGCCACCCACAAGCAGCAACAGCACCACCTCGGTGAGAACGGTGTTCCCGAAAAGCGGCAGATGCGGCAGATTGGCGGCTAGTGACCCATTGACTCAAGCCAGGGTCGGGTCGTTTCCAGGTTCTCCGCAGCAATTCTCGTACGGGCAATGCCGCCCTTTTCATCACGAAGCCGCTCCCTGTCCCGAAACTCAAGAAAGAGAAACTGGCTCTCGTAATTGGCCTCAATCTCCGTGGTAAATCCCATGGCATCCTGCATATGGTTGACAGCAAATTTGACCATGCGCAGGCCTGACGGGTTGGTGAAGTAATTATCAGCCACGCGCCCGGCATAGGCCAGCGTTTCCTCTTCGAGCTTCTCCGGAGGGAAGACCCGATTGACCAGGCCGTACCGACAGGCCTCCCAGGCAGTCATAAAGCGGTGCTCGAATAATATCTCCTTGGTCCGGCGCGGCCCGATATCCCACGGCACCGAGAAGTACTGCAACAGTGAGGGCAGAAACAGGGCATTCTCCGCGGCAAAGATGATATCCATTGCGGAGGCGAATATTATCCCACCAAAAATACAATTACCGTGCACCATGGCGATGGTCGGCTTGAGTACATTACGCCACCGCAGGCTGTTCTCCATGCAGGTGGCACGGTTACGCTTATAGCGACCGAACGGGGTCGCAGGAAATCCTCTTTCCTCACGTTCAGCCATCTCCTCCGGCGTCCCCAGGTCATGTCCGCTGGAGAAATGCTTGCCCTCCCCGGACAGGACAATAACACCCACCTCGTCATCCTCGGCTGCCCGGGAAAAGGCGTCGTCCATCTCTTCACGCATCAGCCGACTCTGGGCGTTGTAGTAGCGCGGTCGGTTGAGTATTATGCGGGCTACCTTACCCGGTTTGTAGATAATATGCTTATATTCCATGGCAAATACCCCCTTACTTATTCATAGTCGCCGGGATATGATAGCAATGTTAAGACCCCACCCAAAGGGTGTCAAGCTTTTTCAATTGGCAAACCGACAATGTTCTGTTAGTATGGGAAATCACTATTCCACTCCCACAGGAGGAAGCCATGAAGTGGCAGCAACTCATCACCGACCTTTTCTTACGAATATCACAGGAGCTGGAGACAGTGCTGGAGGGACTGACCGTTGATGACCTCAATCAACAGCCCCACCCCGACAGCAACAGCATCGGCTGGCTTGCCTGGCATCTGACGCGCAGCCACGACAGAAACATGTCGGAGATTGCGGGGGAAGAACAGCTCTGGATAAAAGACGAGTGGTACCATAAATTTAACCGCGCCCCCGACCCCAGCGAGACGGGTGTCCACCACAGCCCGGAAGAGACCGCTGCCTTTCGCTCGCCAGACAGCGCGACTATCCTGGAATACCACCGGGCGGTCGTCGAGCGTATAAAAAACTACATCGACAGGAGGCTTTCAGAAAGCGAGCTCGAACGGGAGTCACACAGTCCGACACTTGGTACGACCCGACCGGTTGAGGCGCGTTTGATCGGTGTTATCAACGAAGGCTTTCAGCATGTCGGTCAGGCAGCCTATGTACGCGGTTTGCTGAAAGGCAAAGGCTGGTCGGATAGATAGTCGCCAGCTACAGAAACTTTCCTGATTTAAGAGCCGACTGAAACTCCTGAATCTTCTCTGGGAGACCCTGAAGCTGCCCTGACGAGTCTACAGACAGCCCCCAGCACTTCTGCAGCCCCTCAAGGCATTCCTTGCGCTCGAGGCCGGGCTGCCATTCCCGGCAGACCTCGGGCCTGATGGGGTGAATGAGGCATGAGAATACCCGGTTGTCTTCGGTCTCAGCCAGAAAAATGCAGGCCCCGTCCTGGGTATCGAGGAGGTAGTACCCCGGCTCAAACCAGGAGTCGTCTACGTACCTCTCCAGGAATGCTTCAAGGGAGAGCCCTAAAGAGTCAGCGATATGCTCGGCTTCCGCAGCAGTCACCCTCGGCGAATACTTCATGCAGCAGACCCCGCAGCGAAAACAGGGTATCTCCATTCTTTCCGGCGCATCTTCATCAGTGCAGGGTTCTTCCATGCCACCATTATAGCCAAAAAGGTACCATTTGGCATTAGTCGTAGACGTCATTGCGCGGGGACTAAAGCCCCCGCGGCAATCGCATTTCTCCACCTGACGAGAATGCTTCGTTTCACTCGCAATGACATGACAATCAAATAGAATCATTAGAAGCGGTGGGTGACGCTTCCGCTGTGATTTGATATACTTGCCCTATATAAGTCCCCGCAGCCAGCTGCGTGAGGAGGCAGACGATGACCGAGCTCAGTCATGTTAACTCAGACGGGGAAGCCCGGATGGTTGATGTCAGCCAGAAGGCGGATACCATGCGTGAAGCCATTGCCAGAGGCAAAGTGCTCATGAAGCCGGAGACCCTGAAGCTGGTCAAGGCCAACGAGATAAAGAAGGGTGATGTCCTTGCCGTGGCGCGGGTGGCCGGCATCACCGCCGCCAAGAGAACACCCGACCTGATACCGCTCTGCCATACGCTCCTGCTTGATAATGTCAGCGTCGACTTTGACCTTTCCGGTGACGACTGCATAGAAATTACCGCCCGGGCGAAGAGTACCGGCAAGACCGGCGTGGAGATGGAGGCACTGGTGGCTGCCTCAGTCAGTGCCCTGACCATCTATGATATGTGCAAGGCGGTCGACAGAGGGATGACGCTCAACGAGATATACCTGGAGAGCAAGACCGGCGGTAAGAGTGGCACGTACCGCCGGAAAGAGCGTTAGGCCGTGTCAATAGAGATAGTAGAGGCAAAGGACTCCAACGTCCCCGATATGGTAGAACTCTGGAGAGAGTTCATGGACCACCACAAGGACATCGACCCACGGTTCCCTATGCGAGAGGATGCTCACGTCAGCTTTGAGCAGCACCTCAGAGAACTAATGAGAGCAGAGAACACACTCATCCTGGTCGCCCTGGACGAGAGTCGGGCGGTTGGTTTCTCAATTTCGCAGGCGAATGAGTACCCTCCGATATGGGTAGAGCGCGAGAAGTACGGATTTATCGATACTATGGCAATCACAGCTGACCACCGCAGGCAGGGTATCGGAGAGCAGATGCTGGACAGGATGTTCGAGTGGTTCGCCTTACATGGCATAGATAGAATCGAGCTAACCGTGGCCGCCAGAAATCAGGTAGGCTACTCCTTCTGGAGGAAACACGACTTCCACGACTTTGCACACCGATTGTACATGCAGAGGGGACGATAGCTCTACCGTGTTGCTTCCCTGACCAAGTGCCCTATCTCTGGCAGAATAATTTTATCCATGGCCAGGGTAGCCGCGTTAAGCGAGCCGGGGAAGCATAGAATAACCTTACCGCTGATGATTCCACCCACCGTCCGGCTGAGAATGCTGCCGGTACCTATCTCCTGATAGCTCAGGTAGCGGAAAAGCTCCCCGAAGCCTTCGAGGCGCTTCTCCAGCATCGGTTCGATGGTGTCCACGGTGACATCACGGTGACTCGCCCCGGTGCCGCCGCTGGTGATAATGACCTGAAGCCCCTCATGCCCCACGAGTTCCTCTATCTTCGCCCGGATAGCGTCACCATCGTTCTTCAGGATGCAATAATAGAGCACGTGGTGCCCGTGAGCGGTCAGCCGCTGCTTGATGAGCTTGCCCGATTCGTCGTCCTGCTCGGTGCGGCTGTCGGAGACGATGATAACAGCGCAGTTAACGCTCTTTAGTGCAGCATGTTTATGTTCGTGATAGCCCATGTCCCTATAATCCTTCCCGGTCTTTCTTGATGGCGATAGTGACCTCACACCTTGTTTGGTAGCGTAGGCCCCATCCCCTTAATCCCCTTCCCCAGAGGGGAAGGGGAAGATTTAGTAAGAGGGGCTGCGCCCCTCTTTAACTCTCCTCCAAATTATTCCGAGACGGCGCTTACCTCACAATCCTTCGTGACAGTGTTTAACAACAGCGTCGCTTCTGACCTCTCCTCTCTGTGTCAACTGCTGTGGTTACAACCCCTTATCCCCTCTTGTGGAGTCCGGAGTGGTTGAATCCCTCTCAATCTCCCTTTAACAAAGGGAGAGGCTTCGTGTTCCCCCTTTAAAAAGGGGAACCAAGGGGATTTCACAAGGCCCTAAAAATGCGGTTTGCAGAGAATCTCTCTGACCTTCAGGTCAAAGAAGTTATTGGTGTTTACCGGCTTGAGGACCACGGCTGTATCCGCTCCCCGGCCGGTACCGGCGATGGCAATAATATCCTCACCCGTCTGCACTAGGCCGGCATCGGCCGCCATCAGCGTAATCTCACAGACTACCTTCATTCCCTGTCCGAAGATGCGCAGCGTACTGGCAATCACGTCTCCCAGGAGGTACATATTGAACTTCTTACGCATCGCAGCATCGATACCCATAAAGGCGTGTGTCGTCGTCAGGACAATACCACCCTTACTCTCGAATTTCTTCCGGTTTTCGTCGGTTAACTCCTGAAAGTTGGCCCCTCTCATGCCGGTAAAGTGGGTGACGGCAATTACCCTCATCCCCTCGAAGACCTCGACACTCTTCGTTGCCGTACCCCCGACCGTGGTGGCCACCACGACCGTCTTTATCCCCAGTTCGTCGGCACGCTCTTTGGCGATACGCAGGGTCTCATCAGTGTTGGCCTCTCCCGGACTGTCAAAATATACTGTCCTTCCTTCCATTGCTGGCATCTACCCCCTTCTGTACCCTGTCCGCTTCTCTGCCTGATAGATTAACGCCAAACGAAGGTAAAGTCAAAGGCAATGCCGAGCCCGGACCGATGAGATTGCTTCGTCGCTGGCGCTCCTCGCAATGACACGGTTGGGGCTGGTTGTTACTCATCACAATGACATGGCCAGGGCCGCCCGTTACCCCCCACTGTCATTGCGAGCGGCCCGCCTGCCATAGTCCTGAAGGGACGGCGGGCAGGAGCGAAGCAATCTCCCTCAGGTAATAGATTTGACACCCTATGACGCCGATGCTACACTGCATCTATCCTCACCAGTGAACACGCTCATTACTGAAATTACGTGTATGACTGTGAAAAAGATTGGCATTATCTTTCACCCCCTGAATGATGCCGCCTGTAACCTGGCCAGAGAGCTGGAGGAGTTCCTCGGCACCAGGGGTGTCTCTACCTGGCTCTGTTCTGCCTGGGAAGGAGAGTCCGCCAGTGCCCAGGTGGACGGTACCGACCTGGTACTCAGCATCGGCGGTGACGGCACAATACTCCGCGCCGCTCAGGCAGTTTTACCGAGACCAGTACCTATTACGGGCATTAATCTGGGTAACCTCGGCTTTATGACCGAACTCGGTGTCGCTGAGGTCCGGGAGAAGCTTACCTCTCTGCTAGCCGGAGGAGGCTGGGTAGACGAGCGTTCGGTGCTCGAAGTTAAGCTCCCGGTTACCGGGGAGTCATCCGAGCCAAAGACATTCTACGCCCTTAATGATGTCGTCATTGCCCACGGGGAAGTTGCCCGCGTCATCTACGTGGAGGCAAGCATTGATGGTGAGCCACTCACCACCTACAAGGCGGACGGCGTAATTGTGTCAACCGCTACCGGCAGCACCGGATACTCGCTGGCAGCCGGTGGCCCGATATTGCACCCGCAGGCAAGAGAAATGCTGCTGCTGCCAATAGTGCCTCACCTCAGCGCCAGCTACAAGCTGGTGCTACCGCCCACGTCCACCATAGAGCTACGCGTCAGTACCCTCCACTCGGCAGTACTGACGGTTGATGGACACATCAGCACGCCGCTATCGAGTGGTACCGCCGTCACTGTAACACGCAGCGAAAACACTGTTCGTTTTCTCAGAATTCACCCCGACACCTCACTCTGGGGCTCTCTGGAGAAACGTCTCAAGGGGAAGCAGGTATAAAGATGGAGTTATCAGTAGAAAAAGCTACTATCAGCGATGCCGAGGAAATGCACCAGCTTATCAACTACTTTGCCGACAGGGATGAGATGCTGCCGAGGGCGCTGAGCGATATATACGAGAATATCCGTGACTACTTCGTCGTCAGGGAAGGTGGACGGGTGACCGGCTGTGCCGCCCTGCACGTCATGTGGTCCGACCTGGCCGAGGTAAAGTCGGTGGCGGTAGCTGAAGACAGCCAGCGACGGGGTATCGGTTCCGGTCTGGTGGAGGCCTGTCTCAAGGAAGCCCGAACACTCGGCCTCCCCACCGTCTTCTGCCTGACCTATAAGCCCGCCTTCTTCCAGAAGTTCGGTTTCGCGGAAATTGACAAAATGCAGCTACCGCGCAAAGTCTGGACAGAATGCTATCACTGCTCCAAGTTCCCGGACTGCGAAGAGGTGGCCCTCATCTGTAACTTTGAGAATTCGATGGCAAAAGAGTAACTCCCGGGCAGCGGAGGTCTGATTTGACCGAAGAGGAAACCCTGTCTACACGTGTGGTCTTTGACGGGCGGGCGGTCAAGCTGCGAATTGACACTGTAAAAACAGCCGACGGCCGGGAGTCCACCCGGGAAATCGTTGAACACAGCGATTGCATTGCCGTAATTGCGGTTGACGAGAATGATAACGTCCTGCTGGAAAGGCAGTACCGCAAGGCCATTGAGAAAGAGCTTCTGGAGATACCAGCCGGTGGCATCGACCCCGGCGAGGATGCGGAGACAGCCGTCCGCCGTGAGATGCAGGAGGAGACGGGATATCTGCCGGGAAGGGTGGAGAGGTTGGGAGGATTCTACTCGACACCGGGCTACTGCACCGAGTACCTTCACCTTTACCTGGCCACCGAGATCACCCCCAGTCAGCTCTACGCCGAGGACACGGCCGGCATCAGCCTCGTCCGCGTGCCGGTGAAAGATATCCCCGGCCTGCTTGCCTCCGGCAAAATCGAGGACGCCAAGAGCATCGCCGGGTTGCATATGTACCTGGAGCACTTGAAGACCGGCAAACAGGGGGCATAGACATGGTCGTTGTTTCAACGGCCATCCTCAAATAAGGATTGACTGGGGGAGAAATATGTTGACCGGAGTCCACTTTCTTCTGACCTATACGTGCGGCTTTGAATGTGACCACTGCTTCGTATACAGCAGCCCACAGGCAAAGGGGACTTTTACCCTGGAGCAGATTGAAAGTGTCTTTGATGAGCTGGCCAAGATGGAGACGGTGAAGCGGGTGTATTTCGAAGGCGGTGAGGCGTTCCTTTTCTACCCACTAATGGTCGAGGGTATCAGAATCGCCCGCGAGCGAGGCCTAGAAGTAGGCATAGTCACTAACTCATACTGGGCAACAACCGATAAGGATGCCGAGCTCTGGCTAAAGCCTCTGTGTGAGATGGGGATTGCCGACCTCAGCCTGAGTGATGATTCTTTTCACTCCGAGGACGATAAGGAAAGCCCGGCCAGTCATGCTATAGCGGCGGCTAAGAGAATGGGTATACCTGTTAGCGTGATTTCCATAGAGAAGCCCAGTGTTGAGATAAGCGAAGGCGAGGAACAAGAACGGGGAGAGCCTGTCGTCGGCGGCAGCACCATGTTCAGAGGCAGGGCGGTCGATAAGCTGCTGGATGGTCTGCCGACAAGACCGTGGCAGGAGTTCACAGAGTGCCCTCACGAGGACCTGAGAAACCCCAAGAGGGTCCACATTGACCCGTACGGTAATGTCCATCTATGCCAGGGACTGAGCATGGGTAATATGTGGCAGACTCCCCTGTCCGAGCTTGTCAAAGCCTATGATTACGCTTCACATCCAATCTGCCGACCCCTGGTAGAGGGTGGCCCGGCCCTTCTGGCGACAGAATACGGGGTCGAACACGAAGATAGATACGTGGACGCCTGCCACTTTTGTTACGCTCTCCGACGGGCGCTTCTGGACAGGTTTCCGGAATACCTGGCACCAAAACAGGTCTACGGGTTATGATTACAGGCAGATGGCGATAGCAGTTAACCGGCACGGCATTGCCCTCCTTGAATACAGACAGATACCGGAAACCGAACTTGCATCGGACGTCTACAGGCCGCTGCTTATCACGTTTATGGTCATCAGGCACAACCTGGATTTCTTACTCGTTCACCACCGTCAGAGACAGACCTGGGAGCTGCCCGGCGGCCACATCGAGCCGGGAGAAAGCGCCCGCGACTGTGCTATCCGGGAGCTATTCGAAGAGACAGGCCAGAGAGTCGACCGTCTTGATTTCAGGGCAGTCTTGAAGTACCGCAGCGAGTCAGAGAACCATCCGTATTACGGCATTACGGGATACTATTATGGCACACTCTACTCGGGTGAACTGCCCTCCCCAGCCCCCTTCCGCGAAAACGAGGAGATATCACAGATAACGTTCTGGGATGGAGAGAAGAACATCGGCTACATCGACGAGATAGACAGGACGGTAATAAAGCTAATTCAGGACGGTAGTATCTAGCCCGTTGTTATATTCAGGACTTTGTCATAGGTCCGGTCGAAGACATTCCCACCACCCACATAGCCGCTTCTGGTCTTCTTGAACCGCTTCTGGACTTCCTCAGGGGTGAACCGGTAGAAGATGAAGTCGCTGGCGACGCCCTCCGGCCTCAGCCGACAGTTCGGCCCCAGCACGACAATCAGCTCGTCGAAATCAAACGGCTCGGCCAGGCGTACCGGAGTACCCACCGGGCAGTTGTTGAGCCTGACGGCGACACAGGACTTGCCGATTTTGCCGTCGTAGCCGGTGGGCTTTCTTCCCTTCGGTACTTTCAGGCCGTAGACAAGCGTGCAGATGTAGCGGCCAATATCGCCGATGTAGTCCCGCGACCTGATAATGCCAAGCTCGCTGAGGCCTTTCTGGGCAGAAAAGAACTTTTTCAGTGAATCGGCCACTTCGCGTTCCATTTCATATACCCTACCCCTGCCACTCCTGATCTAACCGAGCACACCGGCCAGCTGGCGGCCCCCGAGGAGATGCATGTGAAGGTGCTGCACCAGCTGTCCCCCCTGCCGACCGCAGTTTATCACCACCCGGTACCCGCTCTCCGAGATACCTTCTCTCCGGGCCAGCCGGTTGGCTACGTCTACCATGTGTCCCACCAGCACCGCTTTCTCTTCCGGGAGGTCGGCCAGGGTGGCAATGTGCTCCCCGGGGATAATAAGCACGTGCACCGGTGCCTGGGGATTAAGGTCACGGAAGGCGACTATCTCTTCGTCGGTGTAAATAATATCGGCCGGTGTCTCCCCGGCAGCAATCTTGCAGAAAATGCAGTCCATTCTTACCTCCCCCGGCGGTACTCGGCCTTGCCCTGCTCAAACAGGTCACCGCCATGGGCATCGTTAGCCACGATAGCCGGAAAGCCCTCAACGGTCAGTCGTCTGATAGCCTCGGGACCGAGGTCTTCGTAGGCAACCACCTCCGCCTGCTTAATTGAGCGTGCTATCAGGGCGGCGGCGCCACCCACAGCGACCAGGTAGACTCCTCTGTATTGTACGAGTGCCTCCCTCACCGCCTCAGAACGGTTACCTTTACCAATCATGGCACGGAGACCGTAAGCCAGCAGGCGTGGAGTATAGGCGTCCATACGGCTGCTGGTGGTAGGGCCAACCGAGCCAATAACCTGTCCCGGCCGTGCCGGTGAAGGCCCAGCATAGTAGATAGTCTGCCCTCGCGGGTCGAAGAGTAGCTCCTCACCGCTGTCCAACGACTCGATAATCCTTTTGTGAGCGGCGTCACGGGCAGTATAGATGACGCCGGAAATCAGCACCCGCATCCCGGCTGTCAGCTTTTCGATTACATCAGGCTCGATTGGTGACTTTATGTTAAGTGTGTCTTGCATCATTACTAACCCGCCTCATCCAGTAAGTCTATATTCAGGCAAATTCTAACAGCATCACTAATCAGGCGCAATCAGCGGCCACAGAGCGAATCAATCTTCTCCCGGAACTCGTGCCAGCTCCTCACTTCCAGGTATTCACCGTCTATCTCACGCGGTTTGTTTTCTGGATTATACCAGACAGGGTACAGGCCGTAATCGATTGCTCCCCTGATATCGTACTCCAGCTTATCCCCGACAAACCAGATATCCTGCGGCTCCAGATTCATCTTCCTGACGGCAATCTGGAAAAGACGCTTGTGGGGTTTCCGGAACCCGTAATCAATACTTGATATCAGGAAAGCGAACCGATGGGCCAGGTCATGCTTGGCAAGTTCTTCCTTAAGGACATCCCCGGTGAAGGACGAGTTGCTGATGATGCCCGTTTTTATCTGGTGCTTGTCCAGCATGTCCAGCACGTCATAAATCCCTTCGGAGGGTGAATAAATTACAGCGGCATTCCAGAACTCCTGCTCCATTTCCTGATAGCTTATACTGAAAGAAATGCCCAGATGCTCGTACAGTAACCTGTGAAAACTCTGGCACCCGACCTCAACCATTGATTCGTCCCGAACCAGCTGAACATCTTCGTTAATCTCATTGGCAATGAGCTGGATTTCTTCAGCGGTCAGTTCAGGAGTACTCTCAGCGAATTCAAGCAGCCGCTCACCACCAGCCACAAAACTGAGCCATTCCTGGTGCAGGATGGTACCGCCCAAATCAAAGATTATACCAGCGGGCCTTTTCATTCTCCCCCCATGTCGAATTGGAATAGCCTACAAAACGGCTTCCCGGTGACGGGCACTGTGGCACTGGAAATTTATCGCGAGCGGCAGACTGGCAATGTGGGCCGGCATCACTTCGGCATGGACAGCCAGGGCAGTCGTCCGGCCGCCAAGACCCATCGGCCCGATACCCAGGTCATTAACGCGTTCCAAAATTTCTCGCTCAAGCTCAGCAATCTCCGGGTCGGGGCTCGACTGTCCTAGCGGGCGAAGTAGCGACTTCTTGGCAAGCAACATTGTCATCTCGGCAGTGCCACCGATTCCCAGTCCAATAATTAAAGGTGGACAGGGCATGCCCCCCGCCTCGTCAACGGCCGTGACCACCGTCTCGATGATGCCATCCCTGCCCTGGGCTGGTTTGAGCATAGCCAGTCGGCTCATATTCTCAGCCCCGCCACCCTTCGACATAACCGTAATCCTGAGCCGGTCACCGGGCACTATTTCGGTATGGAGCACTACCGGGGTATTGTCGCCGGTGTTTATCCGAGCAGAGAAAGGCTGCCGGACCATGGATTTTCGCAGGTAGCCCTGAGTGTAGCCCTGTCTCACTCCTTCCTCAACGGCCGCATACAGTTCGCCTCCGACAATCTGAACGCCCTGTCCGACCTCAAGAAAAACAACTGCGGCTCCACAGTCCTGACAGAGCGGAAAGAGGCCTTCTCGTGCAATCTGTGCGTTCTCAAGCAACTCCCCGAGGACGGCACGGCCCAATGGCGACTCCTCGATCTGCTCCGCCTGTTTTAAGGCAGCCAGAACATCATCGCCCAGTTCATAATTGGCCTCCTGGCAGAGTCGGGCAACCGCTTCGGTGATTTTACTGGCTTCTATTTCTCTCATCTTTAAATAAGGGAACCCTCCCCCTCGGTCGCCCTCCCTTTGTCAAGGGAGGGCGAAGATTATCCTTTATAGGGGCTGCACCCCTCCAAGACTCCCGCTTTATTATTTCGCTAAGAGCAAACTGAGATATCCTCGCGCCGTTGCTCAGTTGCGCAATTACGTAATAAAGAACCTATTGTTCCAGTGCCTCAATTCTCCTTTGTAGCCACGCTGAGACTATCTCCAGGATACGCCTATCAACTGGCTGCCGTGTCTGCTTTTTATAAGTCGATATGGTAGGCTCACCCTCCTCAACCCTGAGGATATGGGTGACATTCGGTAGTTCATGAGATTCGAAATCCCCTTTTATCAGCTCTCCCATTCGTATCAGGTCAGCCGGGTCAACCTGTATATCCTTCGACCCTGTTATCGCCAGCACAGGCACATTTATTTTGGCTAAATCTGGACCCGGGTCATACTCCAGAAATTCTCGCATCCATTTTGCGTTTATCTTTGCAATAAGCTGTACGCGATACCAGTCCTTTGAAGAACGCCTTATTTTGTCGATTTGCTTCTGTTGAGATTTCAGCACGTTGATTCGGAATAACTTGATAATCCATTTGTTGAGGCCTCTCAATCCCTTCACCACCTGCTCAGCCTGCCATTTCAGTGTCTCCTCACCCCGCTTGGCGGCACCGGCAATCAGTATCACTCCAGCGACATCAGCACCTTCACCTGCCAGCCTGATAGAAATCATTGCCCCTTCGCTGTGTCCCAGCAGAAACACCAATCCAGATTTAACCGCTACATGAGCCTTGAGCTGACCCAAAATAGCCAATGCATCAGTCGCATTGTCGTAGAAACCGGTCGCCCAATAGTTGCCCTCACTAGCGCCAACACCCCTCTTGTCATACCTGAGCGTAGCAATACCCTGTCTAGCTAGATATTCGGCAATCTCTCGGAAGGCATTTATGGCCAGTTTCTTGTGATTCTCGTTCCTGTCAACTTGTCCTGAACCGG
Organism: uncultured Dehalococcoidales bacterium; assembly: GCA_964611805.1. Lineage (GTDB taxonomy): Bacteria > Chloroflexota > Dehalococcoidia > Dehalococcoidales > Fen-1064 > W589. The sequence continues at coordinate 44,884 of CAZTBG010000001.1, forward strand.
GTATCAAGAGAACCGCTGGGAAAGGCCCCCCTGAATCAGGCATTGCCAGTGTGGCCGAAAGAGTGAGTGTTTCAGAGACTAACTTGACGTCTTCTTCTACCACTAGAGACCTTTCTGGTTGCTAGATTTCTATTACAGCAAGGGGAGAGGAAATTACTAGGCCAGCTAACATATTTACCCTAATGCTCAATTGCGCAACTACGTATTTACTCATAGGTCCGAAAAGCGCAGACCCAGTCCAGTCTCATCACCCCTATCAGCTCCAGCACCGCATGAGAGCCATCCCAAGAATGAGCATTATAAAAACGGGAAGTCATATCCGGTAAGTCCTAGTTCCTCAACCAGTTGTCTAATGTCGTTTTGCACAGATTCATTGACCGGGACTCCCTTATCCTTTCGGTCCAACCATGCCAGATATTCCTTCTCACCAGCGGTGTAGATTCGCTCGCAACCAGGGGCTTTCTTTGACTCACGGATTGTCCTCAGGATTTCCCCGGTGGTCTTCTTAAATGTCTCCAACTCCGTGAATTCGGCAATGTTAATGGCTATGAAGAAATGCCCCAAGTGGTAAGGTTGACGTTTGCCATCACGGTCGAAGCCCGACAGTCCCTTTAAAAAAGCGCCTGACTGGAGTGCTGCAGAGAGGATTTCGACAATAGTTGCGTAACCATAGCCTTTGTAACCAGCGAGACTTTCTCCAATACCACCCAAAGGCGTCAGCGCAGCGGTACCTTTAACCAGGTCGACGAGTACTTGATGGGAGTCTGTTTTAGGCTTACCATCCTCCCCTATTACCCATCCTTCGGGCAGCTCCTTGCCAACCCGGGCATAGACTTCGATTTTACCCCTCTGGGTGATTGATGTGGCGCAATCCAGCACAAAAGGAAACTCCTCATCAGTTGGTATGCCAAAGGTAAGCGGATTGGTACCCAGCATATTTTCGACCCCGAATGTTGGAGCTATGGAGGGTCGAGCATTGGAACCAGTAATGCCTATCATGCCGGCCTCGATAGCCATCAGAGCATAATAGCCAGCGATACCGTAGTGAGTAGAGTTGCGAACGGTGACCATCCCCAAGCCATATTCCCTCGCCTTCTCTATAGCCATTGTCATGGCTCTTTTTGAAATAACATGTCCCATGCCGTCATGACCATCTATCACTGCCGTAGTACGCCCTTCCCGGACAATTTCGAAATTGGTAATCGGATTTTGAATGCCTATCTTTATACGGTCATAGTAGATGGGCTTCAAACGACTGATGCCGTGGGAGTCTATACCCCTTTTATCTGAAGTAATCAACACTTCCGCGCAGATTCTAGCATCTTGTTCAGGGACCCCAACGCCTTTAAAAACATCCACCATAAAATTTTCCATGGTGTCAAAACTAATCCAGCAAATTTGATCACTCATCGCAAAACCCCATCCGAATTCGTTATGAACGTTTCAATTCTACTGCTTTTACCGGAGTTCAGCAATACCCTAATGGGCAGGAGGCACCGGACACCAGTGCAATTACCACATCCTGATAATAGGGGAAAGCGTGACGGCGCGACCTGGCATGAGTATTTCCTCATTAGCGCATCTACGCAATTACGCATATAATACTTTACGGACAACGGTTCTCCAAGCAACGTCTGCTTGACATTTCCATCTTATCTATACTAGAGTGTAATTGATAATATTTTTCAATTACCATAAGAGATGAGACCTTCGGTTAAAGGCATCTACATCACCCTCAGGCGGCACGGTTACAAGCTTACCCCGCAGCGGCGTGCCGTGGTTCTCGCCATCACCTCCAGCCAGGACCACCTCACTCCGGCGGCCATATTTAAGAAGGTCAAACAGTCCTACCCTGGCATTGGGCTGGTGACCGTCTACCGAACCCTCAAGCTACTGGCAGAACTGAACCTAATCTGTGAACTGCACACCGGTGACAACTGTCCCAGCTACATTGCAGGAACGTCACAACACCACCACCACCTCGTCTGCTCCGGCTGCGGAAAGGTTGTTGACTTTGCCAGCCCCCGCCTCATTGAGCACGATGTCGCTGAACTCGAAGGAAGGCTCAGCCGTGAGAGCGGTTTCCGCATAGACGACCACCTGCTCGAATTCACCGGTCTCTGTAAGCTCTGCCAGAAAGCTCAGGCGTCATCGGTATAAGCAAGAGAGATGTTCAAGCGCATTGTCACTGAACTAAGACACCACATTCCCTTCACCGGTCTTGGCGCAATTACCGGCATTATAGGTGCCGTTATTATCGTGGCAATCGGGGCACTTCCTTCAGTGAGTCAAGCTTCAGAGACGGTTTTTTACGTGCTGCATCCGCTCCACGTGGTACTCAGCGCCGCTGTTACCACCGCCATGTACCGCAAATATACACACGGGCAGCTCTTTCCAGCAATTCTGGTGGGCTACTTTGGTTCAGTTGGCATAGCCACCCTGAGCGACTCGGTGGTCCCCTACATCGGGGAACTGCTCCTCAACCTCCCTCACGCCGAAGCCCACATCGGCTTCATCGAGGAGTGGCAGATAGTGAACCCGGCGGCGTTTCTCGGTATCGCTATCGGTTTTTGGAGGTCCAACACCAAATTCCCGCATGCCGGACACGTACTCGTCAGCACCTGGGCATCGCTTTTTCACATCATAATGGCACTCGGTGAAACGGTGGCATGGATTCAGTTCCTGCCCATCTTCATCTTCCTCTTCCTGGCCGTGTGGCTGCCGTGCTGCCTGAGCGACATAGTCTTCCCGCTGTTGTTTACAAAGGGGAATGTACCCATCGAAGAAGGCTAAATGCCCACTCGAGACCAGGTAGATACTACGCAGGCCGCACTGTAGAGATGCCAATTATTGATTGGGCAGTAGGAAGAGATTCCTGGTAAACAAAAGGGCGTTAAAAATCGATTCTGAGCGTTCTCAGGGGTATTGAATAAACAAACCCGGCCAACAATATCCGCCATTCGACTCGTTTTTCACTTCGCGCAGTATCCCGCCAGGAAACCGGAGCAGAGGCTTGAATTACTACCATCCGGTTAGTGTGTATCAGCGTATTTACTTATTTACGCAATTGCGTAATTACTCTATTAAGGAGTTCCTCATCGGTCTTGACACCCCGCACATCCAGTCCGCTGGTCCGGAAAGCCTTGACCATTGCCTCGATAAGCTTGGTCTTGCTCAGTTTCTTGCCACCACTGAACTTGGCTGTGGATGCCAGAGACTCCAGGTATGCGTCCTCACCACGGTTAAGGAAGACGGAGAGCTTGATTCGGTTTGTCTCCGGCTCCGGGACCGTCTCTTCCCTTTCCGGTGGAGTCCGTGCCGGCCGTTCCGAGCCAGTGAGACGGTCCAATGCACCCCCATATGCAAGCTCCTCAGTAATGCGAACTCTCTTCATTTCATCACCTCTTCTACCAGTAGCCTGTAGGCGTTGGCTCCGTCCGACTTCGGGGCATACGTCAGGATTGACTCTCCGGCTGCCGGGGCCTCCTTGAAACGAACACTTGTGGGAATCGTAGCCTCAAATATTTTTACCCTGCTGCCAAAAGCCTTCCGGGTAACCTCACTGACCTCGCGGCTATGCAGGGTACGGGAACTGGTCATAGTAAGCAGTATTCCAGAAACCTCTAAGGTCGGGTTTAGCTTCTCTTTCACCCGATTAATCGTGTTGAACAGCAGCCCAACCCCTTTCATCGCCAGGAAATCGGCCTGTAAGGGAATAATCACGCGGTCGGCTGCGGCCAGGGCATTGATTGTCATCAAGCCGAGGCTGGGCAGGCAGTCTATCAGAATAAAGTCATAATGGAACCGCACCGGCTGGAGCATGTCTCTTAGCATTATCTCCCGGGTGAATGCCCCAACAAGGTCGAGCTCAGCCTGCGACAGCTCTATGTTGGCCGGAACCAGGTCAATAAGCGGGTTGCTCGTATGAATGATGACGTCACGCACTGTGAGACTACCGTCACCCCTGATGATGCTCGCCAGGGCATCGTAGCCGGTACGTTCCAGACGCTCCGGGTTATGCCCCACACTGATGGTAAGGCTGCCCTGCGGGTCCCAATCAACCAGAAGCACCCGCTTGCCATGCTCGCTCAGGCCCTGGGCCAGTGCCGCCGCCGTGGTCGTCTTACCGACCCCGCCTTTCTGGTTGGCGATACAGATGACAGGCATGTTTTCGATTTCCCTCTGGGCGGATTCTGCACCATTGTAACGCAATTGCGCAATTACGTCAATACTCACTTGCGCCATTTTCTCTCAAGGCATTGACCTGAGCAGCCAGTCCACGTACAATAGTCCTGACACGCAAATCCCGATAAGGAGTCACCTTGAATCTATCAGTCCAGCTCGCCCCCGGGAATGCTAAAGGCCTGCTCCTGGCCAATCCGGTGATGACTGCCTCCGGCACCTTCGGCTACGGCATTGAGTATGAGAACCTGTTTGATATCCAGAGGCTGGGGGCTATCGTCTGCAAAGGGACCACCCTTGCGCCCAGAGAAGGTAATCCCCAGCCCCGAATCGTGGAGACTGCCAGCGGTGTCCTTAATTCCATCGGGCTGCAGAATATCGGTGTTGACGCCCTGATAGCCGAAAAGGCGCCTATCTGGGCAGGCTGGCGCGTGCCGGTCATCGTCAACATCGCCGGTGAGACGGTTGATGACTACGCCAGTCTGGCCAAGCGGCTGGACGGTGTGGCCGGAATCAGCGGCCTGGAGGTGAACATCAGCTGCCCCAATATCAGGGCAGGCGGGGCCGAGTTCGGTGCCAGTCCTGACACCGCCGCCGCTGTAACCGCCGTCGTAAAAAAGACGACCTCTCTGCCTATCATGGTCAAGCTCACCCCCAACACCGGTGACATCGTGGCTGTGGCTGTAGCTGTGGCCGGGGCGGGTGCCGATGCAATCTCACTGATAAACACGCTTAAAGGCATGGCGATAGACATCAGGACACGTAGGCCGATACTGGGCAACATATATGGTGGTCTGTCCGGTCCGGCTGTCAAGCCGGTGGCACTCCACATGGTCTACCAGGTAGCTGGAGCCGTGGACGTGCCCGTCATCGGTTCCGTCGGTATTCGCACCGCTGACGATGCCATCGAGTTCATCATGGCTGGTGCCAGCGCCGTCCAGGTAGGAAGTGCCAATCTGACCAGCCCACGGGCAGCTCTCGATGTCCTCGAGGGAATCGAGCGGTTCATGCAGGATGAGAGGATAGGGGACATCACCGAGCTTATCGGGTCAGCAAGGTAGTAATTGCGCATTTGCGCATATGAGCAGATACTCTAATTCCCAATCCTGAGTTTTATATGGTCACAAGACTTTCTCAATCGCTGGTAGATACCCACGCTTACCCGGAAGTGAGAGAGTTTGACGCTGCCACAGTTGAGGTGATTACACAGGTTTGTAATCCCGACATTCGCATCCAAAGTGTATTCGGCGTTCCTAAAAGAACGGATTGTGTTAATTTTAATTCGCGTGCTATAATTACATCGCCGCTGTTTATTACCGTAGGTCGTTTCGCATATCATTCCTGTAGTCGTCGAAAAGCACAGGGCAAGCAGGGCCGGTATGACATGATTCAAAACATGATTAGTCTTGTGTAGTAGGATTATTTTACACTGAATATCAATACAGGGAGGTTCACGATGAAAAAATGGGTATCTCTGGTCGCGGTAATGTCCTTGCTAATGCTGTCTTGCTCGAGTTTGGCTGCCTGCGGTGGCGAGAAAGCTGTGGGTGAGCAGGAAGAGGAGGAAGAAGAAGAAGAGGAGGAGGAGGAGGAGGAAGAAGAGGAGGAGGAAGAAGAAGAGGAGGAAGAAACACTATCTGACATCCTGGCTCTGGGAATCAATCTACCCGCCGTACAATACGACCAGAGCATCACTGCTCCCGGGCAGGCAACGGTTGCAATGACAGTTTTCATGGAGGGGTCGAAGCTTCGGATTGAAATGGTTGCTGGAGGACAGACAACGATTCAGCTGATAGACTACGACGCTATGGTAATGTATATGTACATGCCAGCACAGAGCATGGCGATGGAAATGGACATGAGCAGCTTTGGAGGGGTTGGCAGCAAAGCGGCTCAGGACATCGAACAGTATCATCCAACGGTTCTCGGTACCGAGACTCTGGACGGGAAGAGCTGCCTTGTCGTTAGATACACCTACTCCACCGCTCAAGGAACAGTAACCGTGAAGCAGTGGATATGGAAAGAGCACGGCTTTCCAATCCGTACTGAGACAACAGTCCAGGGCCAGTTAACGGTAATGGAGATAACAAATATAGTGTTTGGCGATATCCCGAACAGCATATTCGAGTTACCGGCAGGTGTCCAGATAATGGAGATGCCTGGCTCATGATGTAAAAGCTAGGCTACTCGAGAAAGAGGTAACTACACGAGATAAGAGGGGATAGGGGATATCACCGAGCTTATCGGGTCAGCAAAGTAGTAACTGCGTAATTGCGCATATGAGCATCTGCTCTAAATCACAAATACTGAGTGCTAGATGACTACGGAGACTGCTGGTTTACTGGTAGATACCCACGCTCACCTGGATGCAGGCGAGTTCGACGCCGACCGTGACGAGGTGATTACCCGGGCACGTGATGCCAGCGTCAGTACAATTATCACCGTCGGTACTGGCGTTGAGTCAGGCCACCGCTCAACCGAACTGGCGGAGCAGTACCAGGGCATCCTGGCAGTCATCGGTATTCACCCCCATGCCGCCAGCACCGCCACCGAGGCAGATATCACCGCTATTGCCCGGCTGGCCAAACATCCTAAAGTAGTCGCCATCGGTGAAATCGGGCTGGACTTTTACCGGAACTACTCACCCCGTGATAGCCAGTTCAGGACCCTGAAGTGGCAGCTCGACCTGGCAGCCCGGCTGGGCCTGCCGGTGGTCATCCACTGCCGACAGGCTCACGAAGAGATGTTGAATGTCCTGCGCGACTGGACCGCCCGGCATAAAGAACGACAATCGCCCGGCGTTATCCACTGCTTCCAGGGCGATACCCGAACCACCCGACAGTACCTGGAGATGGGATTCTACCTCTCCCTAGGCGGCTACATTACCTACCCCGCCAACAGCAACGCCCACGATGTTATCAGGAGCATTCCGGCAGACAGGTTGATAGTCGAGACCGACTGCCCATACCTGGCACCACAACATTACCGCGGTCGGCGTAACGAGCCAGCCTACGTGCGGTACACCGCCGAGGAATTAGCCAGAATCAGGGGCGTCCCTTTCGAGACAATTGCACAAGAGACCACCGAGAACGCCCGCCGCCTCTTCGGCTGGTAGGGAACAATCATGTCTATAGAAAAATCTGCCAGAATCACCGTCCGCGTCCAGCCAAACGCGAAGCGAAATGAGATAGTCCGCCTTGAGGATAACGTCCTCTACCTGCGCATCGCGGCGCCGCCGGTGAAGGGTAAGGCGAACGCGGCTTTGCTCGCCTTCCTCAGCGATATCCTGGGAGTGAGCAAGTCCCACCTGTCAATCGAAAAGGGCGCTACCAGTCGCATGAAGGCAATTGCCGTTGAGGGATTGACTCAGAAAGAGGTTATAGCATCGCTCGATAGTTTGTGTTGATGGGCAGCATGGCTCATTGTTCAGTACTTTTAAGTAAGAGTTGGGCCCTGGTACGAGTCTTGATGGCAACTCTAAGTCCAGCCCTCTCCTGTGAGCTTATCGTGCAGTTCGTCAGGATGGTGGCGACATCGGTATTCCAAACGGCTTGACTCGGTATGAGCTTTACTATAGGGCCACCCTTTGGCCATTCGATTTCGCTCGTGAAGTTCGTGTAGCAGCACATAACCACGCTCCGATTCGACTATGGCATCATCAATCCAGACTTCATTTTCAGGCACGAATTCGTAAACATAATCGTGGCCGCCTTCTGTAAAGTCGATATCAAATACGCTGCGCACCAGACTCCCATTAACAATCCAGACGCTTACGCCGTTCTCCAGCTTCTTCCAAAGCCTCTCGTGTACATCTCTCCCATCCGGCAATCTTTGCCCACGGTGGGTCAAGCGGACTACGTCTCCAGCGCGGCGGCGCTCCTTCCTTTCCTCCTGATCAGCCTTCGGTAAAGCCCTTTCGTACGGCATGCCTTCCGCCATGAGGCGGTACTCCATCAGAAGATGGTCAATGAAGAATTGCCGCTCATCATGCTGGGCTTCGTGGTCAATCCAAAGCTCGTTCACTGGAATATAAGGGTAGCGATAATGTTGACCGAAGTTAGTGAATTCTTCATCGATGTGGCTACGAATGTAAGTCCCGTCCACAATCCAGACTTGGAGATCGCCACGTTCCTCCACCTTTTCGATGTAAGCCGGTTTTAGCGATGCAGTCATCATTCATTCCCCTTCACCGTCCGCGTCTCATACATAGTCTAGATTATCACAACAATAACCTATCACGAGGAAGCATATCACCTTAACTGCTGACGAATCAAACTGCATACGTGAATAGGCTGTTTCGCCACAATGCCATCCATCCAGCATTAAAATGCAGAGGTAACAAAATGAGTGTTGCTAAAGGCCATTCACATAGCTGAGAAATGTCCTTACCACCATGTGGAACTTAGGGTCGGGCACGGCTGTCAGGTGGTCTTTACCCTCAATCTGAAAATGACACCCGTTGGGAACCATCATGGCCAGACTGGCCCTGTCGCCACGGACTAAATCGTCATTCCCGATAACCGTCATCAACGGCACCGAGATAGAGCGGAGCTTTTGCTCCAGGGTATCCCTGTCCATCTCGGCAACGGGCCACTTATTTTTCTCTGAGCCCATTCTGATAGCCGCCAGTGCCTTCAGGTCGGCCTGATTTTCTTCGGCAACCCTGCGGAACTCTCGTCCTAATCGATTGCGCGGGTCGATTTCATCCATACTATCAGCCATAAGCGCCTCAAGTATACGCTGACCCCGCCGGGCCTCGCGCTCTGCCTCGTCGGGGTCTCGCAGGCCAAAACCACCGAGAATCACCGACCTGACCCGTTCAGGATGAGTTAACACCATGTTCAGGGAGATACTTGACCCCATAGAGTAGCCAAGGATGTTGGCCTTCTCGATTCCCAGATGGTCCATCAGGCCGATAACATCATCGAGCATCTTGGCACCGTACATTTCGGGTTCATAAGGTTTATCGCTTTCCCCATGCCCCCGGCAGTCTATCATGACACAGCGGTTTTCCGTCTTAAGGGCGTCTGTCATTCCCGGACGTTTCCAGTTACCCTCAAAGCTAGACTCAAAGCCATGAATCATGACTACCTCTGGTCCGTTCCCCTCGACCTCATAATGAATACTGAGTCCGTCTTGGCTCTTAAAATACGGCATCCGTTCTTTCCTTCTCATTCATTTTTCCGTCATCATGGCACAGGACACCACGGACGTCAACATTCATGTGGATAGATATCTGTTGGCGATGCTAGTGAAGGTGCGAGTGTATGTTACGGTTTACATACGTCATTGCGAGGAACATAGTGACGAAGCAATCTTGCCTATTAGGTTGCTTCGTCTCCTGCCCGCTGTCCATCCGGGACTATGGCAGGCGGGTCGGCTCGCAATGACAGAAGAGGAAATGCCATATCACCAGCCAATCGAAGGAGCCAACAGGTTTGCACACAACGCATGCTGGTGATAAGATTGGGTAACATCATCAACTTTTTTGTCTTCACAGCTTACTGTGCCTAAAAGTCTAAGCCCAGGTTCACCGGAATCAGGCCACGGCGCTGGACAGGATGCCAATCAGAAACACTCAAGAGTGTTCTACGGCTGGTACCTTGTGGGTGCCTGCGTATTCATCATACTCTATACGGGCGGTGTCGTTAGCTTCGGATTTACCGCTGTTTTTGAACCCATAGCCGATGAGTTTGGCTGGAGCTATGCCCAAATCTCGCTCGCCTCTTCGCTACGCGGCCTTGAAATGGGCCTTCTGGCGCCTCTCATGGGGCTCCTCGTCGACCGCCTGGGCCCGAGAAGACTAATCTTTTCGGGCGGCATTTTAATGAGCCTGGGCTTTCTATTGCTGAGCCGCGTCTCCTCTATTGCCACTTTCTATGGAGCCTTTGCTCTGTTATCAATTGGCATGAGTACGTGTACCGGAACCGTGCTCATGACGGCGGTGAACAACTGGTTTCGCCGGAAGGCCGGAGTGGCCACGGGCATTGTCGCCAGTGGATTCGGTCTCGGAGGCCTCCTCATTCCTGCAGTTACCAGCCTGGCTGACGCATTTCAGTGGCGAGCGGCCATGCTTATTATCGGCCTCGGTATACTGGCCATAGTTTTGCCACTGTCACTGGTGGTCCGGCACAAGCCCGAGCATTACGGCTACCAACTCGACGGTGAGGCAATTAGCCCCATGGAGTCGGGGGAGACTCATGTCACACCAGCAATTGCGGAAATCAATGTCTCCGCCAGGCAAGCACTCATTGGCAGGGCTTTCTGGCACGTGGCAATTGCCTCCATGTGCCACTCATTTGTGATAGGTTCTGTAGTGACACACATGATGCCGTATCTCAGCAGTCTCGGAATCACCAGGTCTACCTCCAGTATGGTGGCCCTTGTTCTACCGGTTGCCAGCATCGGAGGTCGTCTTGGCAGCGGTTGGCTCAGTGACAGGCTGGGCAGGAGATATATATTCGCCGCCAGCTTTGCACTGATGACGGCAGGACTACTCTTTTTCAGCCAGGTTACAGCGGGAATGATGTGGCTGGTAGTGCCTTTTGTCATTACTTTTAGCCTGGGGTGGGGATGCAGTGTCACTTCAAGAATAGCCGTACTGCGGGAATACTTCGGCAGGGGCAGTTTCGGTGCAATTCTCGGCTTTACATCAGGCATAATGATGCTGGGGAACATAGCCGGTGCTCCGCTGGCCGGGTGGATATATGATACCTGGGGTAGCTATCAGGGCGCATGGCTGAGCTTTGGTGCCCTTACCCTTATGGGAATGGTGCTGATACTTACCACCCCCTCTCCCGGCCATGCTGCCTGACATAAACCGTGAAGACTCCCGCCAACCGGCGGTAAGCAATGGCGGTCTTTGATTTATCAACCAACAAAATGTATGATACATCCACACAAGGAAGAAATCAGTCGTAGCGAAGGGAGGCGAGAAATGGAAGAGAAGACGTCAGATTTCGAAGAACAAGAAGAGCCCGAAGAACAAAACACCAGCATCATTAAAATTGAGGAAATGAGCCTGGAAGATACACAGGTAGCCGAGCAGCTTTATAACAGTGCGGGGCTGGACCCGGTGGTGGACGCCGGACTGAAAGACTACGACAAACGTATCCAGGCAGAAAACAAGCTGATTAACAAGGTATTTGGTACCCGGGGGAGTGACATCAGGGGCTACGGCGAAGCGGTCGCCAAGAGGGTCGCCCTGGCCATATATGACCAGCTAAACCGCCAGTACGGCGGCAAGATGGGCGACCTGCGGTCATACTTAATGTCACTGGAGGAAGACCGCGACCGGGCAAATATCAGGTACGACGAGCTTATGGGGAGGGTAATCGGGATACTGGGCGATGAGTATAAGTCCCTGAGGACCGACTCCAACGCCTTCATGGAGAAACTGACCACATTAATCGGAGAGGACAAGGAGGCAGCCAAGATTGACCAGAAGGCGCTTGCTGAGAGACTGGCCGATATCGATGGGCTGAGAGCGCAGATACAGGCCCTCGACGAGGAAAAGAAGCAGCAACAGGGAAGCTACGAGGCGCAGCTGGCCGAGCAGAAAAAAGAGCATACCAGCGAACTGGCGAAGCTACAGGAACAGATTACAAGGCTGGAAACGAAAATTGAAAGACTGGAAGCGGAGAAGTCCGCCCTGAACCAGAAGAACAACGAGGAGCAGAAGGAGCTGAAAGCGCAGATATCCAGTCTGGATACCAAGACCGGAAAACTCGACGCGGAGAAGACTGCCCTGACGGCTGACCTCAAGGCATTGAGGGAGGAACACAAGCAGCTAATCACGGCAATGTCGAAACTGGTCAGTAGCGTACCCAGCGAAGAGATTGGTAAAAAGATGGGCGAGGAGCTGTACGGCTTTATTCTCAAGGACTCCAAGGTACCGGACATGGTGATAGAGGGCGTGGGCAAGTTTATCGACTTCAAGAAATATCTGGGGGAGGCGGTCGAGAGGGGGGCCAGAGAAGTTACCAGACGCGTGGAGGAGACTCTGAAGACGGCCCCGGAGGGCAAGTAGTTTTTGGCCGGAGATTTCCGCGCATAAACGTAGTTGCTCGACAATCGGTAGGGAACTCCCTGACCAAGGAGGCAATTATGTCAGCGCAGACACCACGGGACCAGTATATCAAGGTCGGTGATATCAACACCCGCTTCTGGACATCCGGTAGCGAAGGGACAGCAGTCATCCTGATACATGGCATAGGGGACGCTGTGGAAACCTGGCGGTCCAACATCAATGTCCTGGCAGAACACCATCGCGTATACGCCCTGGACATAGTGGGCTTTGGGCACTCCGATAAGCCACCTATCCAGCCTTCATTATCTTTTGGAGCCCAGTTTGTCAGCGATTTCATGGAGACGCAGCATATTGAGCGTGCCAGCGTAATAGGTAACTCGATGGGTGGTGGCATAAGCCTGCAATTCGCCATTCAGTTCCCTGATAAGCTGGAGAAGCTGGTAGTGGAGAGCGGGGCAGCACTGGGAAAAGGATTAGCTACTTTCTTTCACCTGTTCTCGATACCCATCATCGGTGAACTCCTGACCCGACCAAGCCGCTGGGGAACGGCCTGGCTCCTGAGACGGGTGGCATATGACCCTGCTCTGATAACAGACGAGTTGGTCGAGCTTTACTACCAGCTTTGCAAACTCCCCGGGGCGCAGAGGTCCTTCCTGTCAACCCTGCGTGTCGGTGTGAACTTCTCCGGCCAGCGCCCCCGCTTCGTTCGTCCCATTGTGGACAACCTCGACAAAATCACCTGTCCCACCCTGATTATCTGGGGGAAACAGGACCGCGTTATACCGGTAGCGCACGCCCAGATAGCCAAAAATGGAATCCCAAACGCTGAGCTCCACATACTTGACCCCTGCGGCCACGAACCCCACTTCGAACGCCCCAATGATTTCAACAGGCTCGTGCTGGACTTTCTGGCCGGATAGATTGCACAGACTGCGGGAATAAGAGGATAAGGGATGTATTGCGGGCTTTCAGGCGTGACTAGAAATGCACCCTCTGGCTCTTCAGCAAAAAGGGGAAATTAATGTGCCTGAGCTGATAGTTGCGACCAAACAAAACATCGAAAAAGTCTTTGATGATAACGCAAAGGCATATGACCGTGTCGGTCCAGCCATTTATCAGCACTTCGGGTCGCGCCTGGTTAACTGGATGTCACTTGAGCCAGGTACAAAGATACTGGACATTGCCACAGGTACAGGCGCGGTGCTGTTACCTGCCGCCCGACTTCTGGCGTCTAATGGACATGTAACTGGCATTGACCTATCCGGTGGATTGCTGCAGGAGGCTGACCTCTCAGTGCAACAAGAAAACCTGACCAATGTAACATTACGCAAGATGGATGCTGAGCACCTTGAGTTTCCGGATAAGACATTTGATTGTGTCACATGTGCCTTCTCGCTTTTCTTTTTCCCGCACATCGAATACGCAATGCGTGAGATGTACCGCGTCTGTAAGCCAGGTGGCCGTGTTGCTGTGACTGTATTCGACCAGGCATTACCTCCATTCGACCCGATTTTTCCAGTCCTGTTACAGCAGCTTGGTACTTATCAGGGAGAAGTGCGGATACCACCCCATGGCATGTCCTTTTCTCCAGACGAAATAGAGACTCTACTCAAACAATATGGATTCCACTCAATTCAGACACTTAGCGAAACGGAAGACTTTATCTATAAGCATGAAGAAGATGTTTGGGAATTCTTGCCGTTACGCTTGGCACTATTGGGTACGGACGAGACAACAGATACGCAATTCATGCAGGAATTACTTGCCAAATTACGTCCGCTGTTCCGCCCGGCTGGTCTGCACGTGTCTGTTGCGGCTATTTATGCGATGGGTCAACGTTAGACAACAGATGTGTTCCAAGACCGCGCGTGATGAAGATGCAGCCTTCACTGGAGAGGGTGCTGAAACATAAGAAAATACAGAGTGCGTAGGCTCGTCCTGTTTAAGAGAAGGAGGCATAATGCCAACGGCGAATATTAATGACTTCATAATGTACTACGAAACGAGAGGTGAAGGTTTCCCACTTGTTTATGTTCACGGTGGCTTTGGCGGTATGGGCACAGGTCTTCAACCCGAAACCCCCGCATGGGTGGAAGAATTTGCGAAGTATTTCCAGATAGTCACTTATGACCGTCGTGCCGCCGGGCGTTCAAGCTACCCGGAAGACGGCTTTACCATGCAGAATTTTGCCAGGGACATACGAGAACTGCTACGACATCTTGGATACGAGCGTGCTCACATCTGGGGTACATCAGCAGGTGGTCAGATAACACTTGCCTTTGGGCTGCATTACCCCGAGGCAGCAGCCTCCCTGGTTATTACTGATTCAGCACCATGGCTATCATTAGATGAAGAACTCAAAGATAAGCTGAGGGAACGTATCAAAGTGCTTAATGAAAAAGGGGCTGAAGCAGCTTATGAAGCTAGAGCTACTGGAGGAACCGTAGGACTGAACCTCTTTGTCGGGAGACCAGCAGCTAGTGAGGAGGAGCAGAAACAACGAGAAGTGGCTATGGAGCGAACCAGAGAACAACTCCGTGCCATACCACGCGATGAGAGAATTGCCAAGTACGCTGGTGAACTCCGTAACTATTCAGCTTATCTGGACTGGGATGCTACCCCTCAACTGAAAGATATAAAACCTCCGACACTGGTCCTCTATGGTACCGAAGACAGTGTCTTCCCACCTAAAGGCTCTCTTAATATGACCAGACTCATCCCGAATGTAGAATACAAAGCTTTTCAAGGGGCCGAGCATGGAGTCACCAGATTTCCAGAGGCCCTGGAACTGGCACTGTCATTCCTTCAACGACATACCTGATGGAATTGATACCCGATAGATTATAAGCTTGAAACCTGTACCTCTCCCACATGCATATTTTGTGTCAGATAAGACTGTACCTCATTAATGTAGTAGCCCTCGCTGGAGAGGGTGCTGAGGCACAAGGAGATACTGGGGGCTTAAGGGTGCTTATAACCCCTGTAATCGTCTGAGCTCTCGCTCCACCTCGTCATTCACCACATATCCCGAGATATGCATTAGCGTGTCGCCCGTGGGTTCCATCTGCATGGACGCCAGGCAGGGGTAATGATGGGCATGCAGGCCCGCCTGTGGAACCGCCTCCGCAACCGGTACACCGACCAGCTTCTCGGCAACATAGTGGGTAGAGCCGCAGGGAGCGCTTCGCTCCACTTCAACCCGCACTATTCTGTTACCCGACGCATCGACCTCTATTCTGAGCCTGGGTCTGCCAAAGTATTTAGCGAAGGCAGCAATACACCCACTGTAATATGTTTCAACATCGTCGCCGTAGCCGGTGGTCTTCTCAGTCAGTGTGCAGAAAGTCCTGGGGAAAACGGCAACAATTCCCATCCCGGCGAGCTCCCGTTGTAACTGGTTTTTCAGACCCAGAGGCAGCCAGGCCGAATTATCGATGGGCATAATGACCGCTTTCACCCCTGAGAGCCTGGCAATCGCCGACACGAGCTGGGCTGTTTCCGGCGACTCACTCAAGGCCAGTAGAAGGTCAGCCTGTGGTATGTCTGAAGGCAGAAACTCCTCGGGGTCATCTATGATAGCGGGCAGCACGCGGGGCGGAACGATAACCTCAAGCACCCAGTCCCCCGGGGCCGACTTCCTGATGTGCTCGACTATCCTCTCACCGTAATGCCCCTGGTGCAGTGCCAGAATACGTATCATACCCTCCGCTCAGCTAACTTCTGGCTGTTCTTGTGTGCCTGCTGCTTGATTTTCTCCGCATTGACCTCGGTTACCCAGCGGTCTCGGAGCAGAGCATCGGTGTGCCTGACGACCTGGTTAACATAATATTCACGGCTGGGGTACAGCTTCTTGAGGAGGGTGTCATCAAATGGGATAACTTTGCCGTTCCAGGTATAGGTGGCCATGGGCACATCAACATAGGGAGTACGGACACCGCCCCTGATGTTGCCAAACTCATCGAGTTCAAAGGCGACGTCCGGATACTCACCGGTGGTGGCGAGTCTCTCGGCCCGCGGCGGCGGTACCCCCTCCCGCACCCAAAGGTCGAGGTTGGCGAAAGCACTATTCATGATATACTGCAGCGGGAACTCGTGCTCCGGCACCGCAAAAGGCCCCGTCCAGATTCCTTTAGCAGCGGCCACGTCCTCCTCACACGGGTTGGAGAGAAGGCAATACTGGATGCCGATATAGGAGCCGGCGACCTCGTACAGCCGAAACTGCTTCCCCGGCCCATCGCTGTCCGGTTGACGGTACACCCACGACCAGTCCGGATGAAAACCCCTGCCTAAAATATCGCCCTGGGTCACCACACGGATTACCGGGACGTCAACATACAGCTGGCAGCGCGGGTCATCGGGCGGCATTCTTGGTTCGCTCTGGTTGATGCTACCGGGAACGCCGGTGCATTTAATGAGATAGCCATCATAGATGGGTCTGCCGTTGTCCAGCATAGCCAGCGGATGTATGGCACTGACATAGGCCGAGAGGTCGCCACCGGTGGCGCCGGCTGCATAGACATACTCGACCCTGTATCCGGCCATCGGGCTGGCCGAATCATGGCTCTTCATGATTGCGCCCACATGACTGATGATATCCCAGATTAGCCCGTTTTCAGTCAAGGGAGAGGAAGGGCCGGGATACGCACCAGAGTCTGGAGGTCTCTCATCGGGTGGCAGGGGGTTGGCAAACGATAGGGGAGCGTACCGCTCTGGATTAAAATTCTTCAACCCTATCACATTGGCCGGCCTCACGGTGATACCAGCCCAGGCATCACCATGTGCAAGGAAGTATTCGTAGGACTCCGCCCAGCCACCCCAGGGATTGTCATAGTTCCTCGCCCAGTTGAATATCTCTACAATTACATTGCCACTGAACCGTGTCGGGTCTGCCGGACGCCGTAACAGAAAGCGGGTGGTATACGGAGCGTCAGGCGTCCGGACCGTAGCCGGGCTGGTACCACTATCGTACCACTGGTAGACATTGGCCAGGCCACTCACAAAGAACTCCTCTTCGACGTACCCATACGAAGTCAGGTCAATCGGGACGTACTGCCGGTTGGCCGCATTAAACGGGTACGAGTCCTCTGTGACCGGTATCGGCCCGGTTATTTTGGGAGACGCACCTTTATAGTTGATATTTACGGCTTTACCGTCCATTTTCCAATGGTCACTTCCCCACCAGCCGCTGCCCCGCTTCATAGGCCTGCTTAAGGGCATCGGGGTGCTTTTTAATCGCCCCTTTTTCGTCAATCCCTTTAAACAGCAACTCCCCGGCATACTCGATGTTCAAGATGTGGAACCAGGTCTTCACCACCGCCAGCGAAGGCTCAAACATATTCTTCAGCCTCGTCCCGCCGACGGAGATAAAGAAACCCTTTCTCACTCGCTCGTCGCCCAGAGGCGGGACTTTGAGCACGTATTTACGCACCCAGAGACACTGGCAGCGGTCAATCATCGCCTTTAGCTGGGCGGTCGGCCCCGCGAACTGCACCGGAGATGCCACCACGATACGGTCGGCCTGTTCCAGTTCACGGTACACCTCCTGCATGTCGTCCTTTACCACACAATTGCCAGTCTTGAGGCAGCCGTCACAGTGACGGCAGGTCTCAAACTTGAGGCTCCTTAGCTCGATTATCTTTGTCTCGGCCCCCTGGCTGGCAGCACCCTTCATTAACTCCGCCAGCAGCAGGTCCGTATTGCCGCCCCGCCTCGGGCTGCCAGCAATACCGAGTACCCTCACCAGCCGTTCTCCTCGATTAGCTCCAGGATTTCCGCCTCTCTCGCCCTCATACGCTGTTCCGGTTCCGGCGCATCATGGTCATAACCAAGGAGATGAAGCACACCATGAATAACAAGTAAGGCTACCTCCTTCTTCACGGGGTGCCGGTGCTCCTCGGCCTGCATGAAAGCCTGGGGGAAAGAGACAATCACCTCGCCGAGGTGGACAGCCCCGTCAGGAGGTGTCACGAAGTCAGGCATATCCGAGTCCTCTTCGGGAGTCATGGGGAAGGCAAGTACATCGGTCGGTGCATCAATGCCAAGATGAACCAGGTTAAGCTCCTGAATCTTCTCCTGGCCGGTAATTACCAGTCCGAGTTCCGCCGTAGGGTTAGTACCCTCGACAACAAGCACCTGCTCGGCAACACCTCGCAGCCAGTCAGCCTCGAGCTCACCCTCGAATTCCTCGTCAATGAGAACGTTTACTTCCATCTCCGCAATGATAGCATAAGACGGTTGACATTGTCGTCAAGGCGATGGTAGCGTAGGACAAATGGCATCTTTCAACGTAAAGTAGTAAAATATGTTAAGTAACAAAGTGCTGGAGGGGTCGCATAGTTGGTCTAGTGCGGGCGCCTGCTAAGCGCTTGCCCTGGGAAACCGGGGTCGTGGGTTCGAATCCCACTCCCTCCGCCAGCCTGCGCTAAAGCTTCGGGTGGCAAGCAGCATACCCCCGGAAAAAGGGTGTGTTT
>CAZTBG010000001.1:63574-101126 GCA_964611805.1 uncultured Dehalococcoidales bacterium
GTCTCGTGGGTTCGAATCCCACCCCCTCCGCCACGATACGAGCATGAAAGCCTTGCCCCTCGTAAAGGGGCATATTAGCTTGCAGGACGTGAAATAATGCCCCGATACCATATCTGGACAATCGGTTGTCAGATGAACAAGGCCGAATCGGAGCGGCTCGGCAGCTTCTTTGAGCAGCAGGGCTATGAGGTAACGGCAACCGCCGATGAGGCGGACATAGTCGTGCTCAATAGCTGTGTGGTGCGTCAAAGTGCCGAAAATCGCGTCATCAACAAGCTCCACGCCCTGAAATCACTCAAGAGACAACGTCCTGAGCTCACCCTGGCCGTGACCGGCTGCTGGGTCGACTCTAATATCGACCAGCTCAGGAAGGGCTTCCCCCACGTCGACCACTTCTTCGGGCCGGGGGAGTGCCCTGGCTGGCTGGAGACAGGCGAATGGGTTCACCTGACTCTCACCAACGCAGGCCCCACCGCCTACGTCCCCATAATCCAGGGATGCGACAATTTTTGCAGCTACTGCATCGTCCCTTACCGCCGGGGCAGGGAAAAGAGCCTGCCGATAGATGACATAATATGTGAGGTGCAGGAGCGGGTTCGCCGCGGCACCAGAGAGGTCACCCTGCTGGGACAAAATGTCGACTCATACGGGCATGACCTGCCCAATAGGCCAGACCTGGCTGACCTGCTTGCCGGACTGAACGCTATTGACGGACTGGCGCGGATACGTTTCCTGACCAACCACCCCAAGGACATGAGTCAACGACTTATTACCGCCATAGCCAGCCTAGATAAGGTCTGCGAGCAGCTAAGCCTGCCGGTACAGTCCGGCAGTAACGTTATCCTGAAAGCGATGAAGCGTGGTTACAGCATTGAGGACTACCGGGGGCTGGTTGGGGAAATACGGCGGCAGGTGCCGGGGGTTGCTTTGAGCACCGACGTCATCGTCGGGTTCCCCTCGGAAACTGAGCCGCAGTTCCAGGAAACTTACGACCTGCTCGCCGAGCTAAAGTTTGATACCGTACATGTCGCCGCCTACTCTCCGAGGCCAGGCACGGCGGCCGCTCGGGAGCTTGAGGACAACATCCCCGCCGCCGAAAAGAAACGACGACTTGATAAAGTAGAGCAGCTCCAGGAGGGTATCGCTACCGAGATAAATGCCAGCCTTCTCAGCAAAACGGTAGAGGTTCTCGTCGAGGGTAGGAAAGGTGATAAGTGGCAGGGGAGGACCAGGAGTGATAAACTGGTATTTTTCAAGGACAAAGAAAATCGCCGGGGACAGCCACTGCCCGTCAGGATAGAGCAGACCAGTCCCTGGTCACTACAGGGTAGACTTAATAGAGAGTGAGCCAAAGCAAGGAGGCAAAATCTGGTGAGAAAAAAACAGTGGTATCTGCTGGTGCTGGTGGGACTAATTACCGTCATGGTTCTTCTTGCCGGGTGTTATCCGGTAGATACCGGAACGAACGGCGAGGAGTCTGACAGCGGTAGTTTCATCACCAGCATCTGGCCAATGCTTATCTTTATTGTACTGCTTTTCGCCATGATGTACTTCGTCATGATTAGACCCCAGCGCAAGAGACAGAGGGAACACCAGGACTTCATCGAGCAACTGCACAGGGGTGACAGGGTGGTTACTGCCGGCGGCATCTATGGTGTGGTTGAGTCGGTCAGTGAAGACAATGTCGTCTTGAAGGTTGAGTCAGGAGCAACGATGAGAGTCTCCAAGAGCAGCGTTATCGCAAAACAGTATGAGGAAGAGCCAAGAATCGGCTGAAAAGGGGTTACCAACACAGAACCGCGCTAGTGCAGGAGTGCTATACCAGTGAGCTATTACGACTATATCCTGGTCGGGAGCGGAATTGCCGGGCTTTATACGTCCTTGCTCGCCCGGGAACAGGGGAGCGTCCTAATTATCACCAAGGGCAACATCGACGACTGCAACACGAAGCATGCCCAGGGGGGTATTGCCGCCCCCATCGGCCAGAACGACTCGCCGGAACTCCACTTCCAGGATACTATTGCTGCTGGCGACGGCCTATGTGACGAAGAAGCGGTACGCATCCTCGCCACTGAAGCCCCAAACCGCATCTCTGACCTCGTAGACCTGGGTGTCCCCTTTGACACCGTTGACGGGCAGATTGCCCTTACCACGGAGGCAGCCCACAGCAGAGCGCGCATCCTCCACGCCGGAGGCGATGCCACCGGAGAGCACATTGAGGTCACATTGAGCAATCGCGTGCGCTCCTCAGGGATACGTGTGCTGGAGAACTGCCTCGCCACCGACGTCCTGATAAACAAGGGGAAGGCCTGTGGTGTTATGACCCTGGACTGCCGTACTGGCTCAGTCGAGGAGTTTGAAAGCAGAGCATTAATCATGGCCACCGGTGGAGCCGGCCAGCTGTTTCGTTTCAACACCAACTCCGAAATCGCCACCGGTGATGGCATTGCCCTGGCCTTTGAAGCTGGCGCAGAGATTACGGATATGGAGTTCTTCCAGTTCCACCCCACCGCCCTGCGCCTGCCCGGAGTGGCTCCCTTTCTCATCTCGGAAGCCGTCAGGGGCGAGGGAGGCATACTGCGCAACGTAAACGGACGCCGTTTTATGCAGGACTATACTCCAGACGGGGAACTGGCACCAAGGGACGTCGTTGCCCGAAGCATATTGCAGGAAATGGAAAAAACAGGCTCTGACCATGTCTTTATCGATGTCACCCACCTGCCAAGACAACTGACCCTGACCCGGTTTCCTCACATCTATCGCTTCTGCCTCGACCACAAGCTGGACATTACCCAAACGCCAGCGCCGGTGGCACCGGCTGCCCACTATATGATGGGAGGCATCAAGGTTAATACCTGGGGTGAGACCAATGTAGCGGGACTCTTCGCTACCGGTGAGGTGGCCTGCACCGGGGTCCACGGGGCCAACCGGCTGGCCTCAAACTCGATGCTGGAGGTGCTCGTCTTTAGCAAGCGAATTATCGAGAGAGCGAGGCAGGGAATGAGCACAATAACACCGGACAGCGGACAGCGCCGTGAGGTCCATCGCAGACTAAACCAGTGGCCCACCGGTAAAAAAATATCACCACCCACCGTAACTAATTTGCAGACGCTCCTCTGGGACAAGGTGGGCATTGTGCGCAACAGAGAATCGCTTACGGAGGCGGCAGAGACCCTGGCTACCTGGCAGGACGTCCTGCCCACACCTACCGACCGCCCTTCTTACGAACTGAAAAACCTTATAATAGCCGGGCGGTTGATGACTGAGGCCGCCCTTCTTCGCGAAGAGAGCCGTGGCGCTCACTTCCGTACCGACTTCCCACAGAGTTCCCCGGACTGGCTGCGTCACCTGGTATTCACCGATGGGCAGTTAAGATGACAGATAAATCACTCACGCCAGAAGAGCAGATTGACCGTATTATAGAGCTGGCTCTGATTGAGGATACCGGCCAGGGGGATGTCACCAGTGAAGCACTGATTCCGGCGACACTCCTGGGGACGGCCACCATACAGGCCAAGGCCGAAGGAATTCTGGCAGGCGTAGAGATAGCCAGCAGGGTACTGCTCAGGGTTGACCCATCACTCAAATTTACGGTGCTCATCCAGGACGGAAGCAAAATCAGACCGGGGGATAGAATTGCCACCGTCTCCGGCAGGGTCATCGGCATCCTCGAGGCGGAGCGGGTTATGCTCAACTTCCTGCAACACCTGAGTGGCATCGCAACATTAACAGCCCGGTATGTGTCCCGGACTGAGGGAACTGCTGCCACAATAGTCGACACCCGTAAGACCACACCCGGGCTCAGGCTGCTAGAAAAGTACGCGGTACGCACGGGGGGCGGCAAGAACCACCGCCTCCACCTCGGCGACGGCATCCTGATAAAAGACAATCACCTGGCGGCTCTGCGCGCCCTCTGCGCAAACATGAAGGACATCATAATGAAGGCCAGGCGGGGTGCCCCCGAGGGCATGAAGGTTGAGGTGGAGACTACCAGCGTTGAAGAGGCCAAAGAGGCAGCCGAAGCCGGGGCGGACATTGTCCTGCTGGACAACATGAGCCCGGATGAGATGCACCGCGCCGTTGACCAGATGCCGGACGGGGTTAAGACGGAGGCTTCAGGGGGGATCAACCTGAACAACGTGCGGGCAGTAGCCGAGACTGGAGTTGACATAATCTCGATAGGGGCACTGACTCACTCGGCAGAGGCACTGGATATCAGCCTCGAGATTGAGCCGCAAACACTGAAACTCTCCTGAGCTTAGAATCACGATAACTGTTTAGAAGAGGGACTATAAATTGCCTGACAAAGATATGCCAGATGAAACACAAATAACCAATGAGTGGCTATTTCAAATACTGGAGCGGGTCAAATCAGGAGACCTGCCCGTTATGCAAGCCCTGGAAGAGCTACGCATCCTCCCATACGAGAAGTTGGGCTTTGCCAACATAGACCATCACCGGAGCTTAAGGCTGGGGTTCCCGGAGGTCATATTCGGCCAGGGCAAAACAGGTGAGCAAATCGTTTCCATTACCGAACGGTTACTCAAATCCTCTAAAAAGATATTGATTACCCACGTCGGCACCGAGGTTTTTGACGAACTAAAAGCAAAAGTAGCCGATGCCATTTACAACCCCACGTCCAGGACTATCACAGTCAACCGTTCACAGAATGGCAAGTTGAAATCCGGTGTTACCGTAGTTTCCGGCGGCACCTCTGATATTGCCGTAGCTGAAGAAGCCGCCGTCACCGCGGAACTCATGGGTAATAAGGTCGAGAGATTCTTTGACATCGGCGTAGCTGGTCTTCACCGGATGTTGGATAAGTTACCCGAGCTGCGTAAGGCCAGGGTTATGGTTGTCGTCGCCGGGATGGAAGGGGCCCTCGCCAGTGTTATCGGTGGTCTGGTATCGGTGCCTATTATCGCCGTGCCTACCAGCGTTGGATACGGGGCCAGCTTCAACGGGTTAGCCCCTCTCCTAACAATGCTAAACAGTTGCGCTCCCGGCGTGGCGGTAGTTAATATTGATAACGGTTTCGGAGCAGGGTACCTGGCCGGCCTGATTAATTTGCAACAGGGCGGGGAATGAAGTGGGGGGAAACATGCAGACCGAAGCGAAAGTTGAGCACCTTAAACATATCCTTGAGGAGATGAAGACTGTCCTGGTTGCCTATTCCGGCGGGGTGGACAGCACTTTTCTGGCCAGCGTCGCTCATGAAGTGCTCGGCTCGAAAATGATGGCGGTTCTCGCTTATTCACCGACGTATAGGGCGACGGAGCGTCAAGAAGCGGAGGAAATTGTCCGAAAGATTGGGTTCCGCTACAAGGCCATTGAGAGCAACGAGATGGACAATGCTGACTTCGTGGCAAATCCCCCCGAACGGTGCTACTTCTGCCGGATGTCTCTCTTTGCCGAATTAAGAAAAATAGCCGATGAGGAAGGACTGGCCTGGATAGTGGACGGGATGAACTATGACGACCTTACCGATTATCGTCCCGGTCGGAGAGCCGCCGAAGAATCTGGCGTGCGGAGTCCCCTTGCTGAGGCCGAACTGACCAAGGAGGAAATCCGCCGGCTCTCCCGTGACAAAGGCCTGCCGACGTGGAACAAACCTGCCTCACCCTGCCTGGCCTCGCGCATTCCCTACGGCACACCGGTTACTCTAGACACATTGCAACGGATAGGGGAGGGGGAGAAGTTTCTGCACAGCCT
Source organism: uncultured Dehalococcoidales bacterium (assembly GCA_964611805.1). GTDB lineage: Bacteria > Chloroflexota > Dehalococcoidia > Dehalococcoidales > Fen-1064 > W589. Next base: position 69,287 of record CAZTBG010000001.1, read on the forward strand.
GGGTCTGGGGCAGCTCCGGTTACGACATCATGGAGACATTGCCCGCATCGAAGTCGACGAAAAGGAAATCGGCATTCTGCTTAAAGATGAAATCCGGCGAACGATAGTACAAAAGCTGAAATCGCTGGGGTATAAATATGTGACATTGGACCTCACCGGCTACCGCACCGGTAGTTTGAATGTGGGAATTGCAGATACTGCGCAGTACAGTAAGGACATGAAATGACCAAAATCGCCTACTTCGACTGTTTTTCCGGGTGTAGCGGGGACATGATTCTGGGAGCGCTGCTCGATGCCGGTCTCGATTTGAACGAGCTGAAAAACGGGCTGGCAAGCCTGAACGTCAGCGGGTATGAACTAACAACCGAGAAGGTAAAACGTTCTTCCATAACGGCTACCAAGTTTAACGTGCTCATAGACAAGGACACCCACCAAGACCACCGTTCACTAACCCATATAATCAATCTCATAGAAGACAGCCAGTTGTCCGACGACGTGAAGAAGCAGAGCAGCCGTATTTTCCGGCGCATCGGCGAGGTTGAGGCCAATATTCATGGTGTGCCGGTGGAAGAGGTCCACTTTCATGAAATCGGCGGTGTCGACTCTATCATAGATATCGTTGGGACAGTATTCGCCCTAGAAGCTCTCCAGATAGAGCGCTGCTATTCATCACCATTGCCAGCGGGGAGCGGTTCCGTGGGGACTGCCCACGGGAGGTTGCCAGTCCCGGCACCGGCCACCCTGCGATTACTCGCTGAGGTAGGAGCACCACTGACCTCCGGACTCGAATCATCCCGTCCCCAGGGTGAGCTTGTTACTCCCACCGGCGCGGCACTGGTCACATCGCTGGCAACCTTCGGCCAGCCACAGATGAACGTTACCCGGATTGGTTACGGGGCAGGTAGTAAAGACTTTGCAGAGTGGCCGAATGTCGTGCGTATCTGGCTCGGCGAGCAGTCCGCAGCGGCCTACGGTGACGAACTCAGGTTACTTGAGACGAATATTGACGACATGAACCCCCAGATTTACGGCTATTTAATGGAGCAACTCTTCGCCGAAAAAGCTGCGGATGTCTGGTTCACTCCTATCCAGATGAAGAAAAACCGACCAGCCATTATGCTCAGTGTGCTGGCACCAGCTCAGGCTGAATCCAGACTAACGGAGATAATAATGAGAGAGACCACTACACTGGGGATAAGGGTAAGACCCGTTTCACGCCATATAGCTCAAAGGGAAATAATCGAAATCGACTCAACCCTGGGCCACGTGCGTGCCAAGGTCAAACGGTATTCGGGTGATATTCTGGCGATTTCTCCAGAATACGACGACTGCCGACGAATCGCCCTCGAACGAAATATGCCATTTCCTGAAGTCTATAGGATTGTAGACAAGGAAGTGCGCCAGTACCTGTCTCAAGACAATCCTTGAAAAAACTTACGTATTGAAGAATATTTCAGCCCTTCACTCCGGCGTCTTCCAGCAAGATGCTGTGGGCCATCAGGTCGATCTCTTTGATTTGAGCGTTAATCTCTTTCTGCTCTCCAAAGAGGGTCTTTAACTGGAGCTTCCCGTCGTCAACAGTAACCGAGGCAACTTCCTCAAGGATAATCTCTTTCTTACCGCCCCGCTCAAAATACACCTTTGACAGGCACATTTCAGACCTCCCTTTCCTCCAGTCTCTCCCGGGCCCGTGACAGAAACTGGCTGGCTTTGTCCATCTCTTCAGCGGCCTGACGGAGGTCTTCACCGACATCATCCGGTCCGGTCACCTTGTTCGCCCACTCCCGGAACTCCTGACCGTGTTCCTGGTTATGCTCTATCCAGTAGCCAAGCAGGGTCTTGAGCTTGGCCAGGTCATCATTACTCAATAGAACCCTCCATTCACTCTTTATTCACCGGTAACGCGACAACTACCGCCGACACTTGACACAGCGCCCATGAATGGCCAGATGCCTCAGGTCGGCAATGAAATCATGCTCCCGAAGGAGAGCATCCTTAAGTGGCTCCAGCAGCGACTCATCAAGGTCAATCATAGCACCACATTCCTGACAGATAAGGTGGTGGTGGTGTCCCTTGTCCGCCGGGTGGTAGCGCACCCGGCCTCCTCCAAGGTCAGTCTCAGTCACCAGACCAAGACGCTTTAATAATTCCAGGGTACGGTAGACGGTGGAGATATTGACATTAGGATATTTGGCCACCACCTGTGAGTATATTTCCTCGGCGCTGATGTGGTCATCGCTCTCCTCAATGGCTGATACCACCATCAGCCGCTGTGGCGTCAGTCGGTAGCCCTGCTTATTCAGTGCATCAGTGATATCTCGGTATTGTCCCACCTATCTTCACCTGACCATCAATCATCCCAAAAGGCATCATACCACATCGGGGAGATAAATGCAACAGTTTGCATTTACAATCGCTTGCAAGAGCTAAATCAAAAACTGCGTAGTAGCTGAGTACCTGTTTGAGCGTCTCTCACTACCTATATCTGGCTGTAACCGCTTCCGGGACGTTCAACGCCAGCACCCCGACCCTCCTTTATCCAGCCAAATTCCTTGAGGATTTGCTGGCTGTAGGTGACCCGTCCCGTCACCTTATCGAGAGGTTCGGAAGCCAGGAGGAGGATAGCCCGGGCCATCATCTCGGGTGGCTCACCTCTGGGGTCGTCCATACCACTGACCAGCTTGTGGTAGACAGTGCCGGGTGTTGGTACGACCAGTGAAGGGGAGACACAGGTGACTGATACACCATATTGATATACTTCCTGGGCGAGCCCCTGGGTAAAGCGCTCCAGGGCCGCTTTCTCGGCACCATAGAGCGTGCCGCCACGCTCTCCGCCGGTGGACTCTTTATAGGGGCCACGCCCCGGCCCGATAGCTGCCCCCGAAGACACGTTAACGATAGCCCCGCTGCGCCGCTCCACCATGTCCTGCAATACCGCCTGGCTGAGAATGAACGGGCCGTGAAAATTGACCGCGAATGAACGCAGCCACTGGCGCACCGGGAAGTCCTTGACCGGTATGAAGTAGGTCAGGGCGGCATCATTGACCAGAACATCCACCGGACCAAAGGTTGCTTTAGTCTTGGCCACCAGGTCACGACAGCTCTCCTCCTTAGAGATATCGGTCGGTATTGCGAGTGCCGTACCACCAGCGGCCTCGATTTCTGACACTGTGGTCGACAGCGAGCCCTCCAGGATGTGGTCGCCCTCACCCATGGTGCGTGCCGCACAGGCCACTTCAGCCCCCTCTTTGGCGAACAGGATGGCAGTCGCCTTACCGATACCGCGGCTGGCGCCGGTGACGATTGCCACCTTTCCATCAAGCTTACCCATAAGATTGACCTCCTTTGCTTTCTTTAGAAAACGGTCTATTACCCGCTTATGCATTCCTGGGGAGATGCCTGTCCCGGCTGTCCAGCATAATGGTCACCGGGCCGTCGTTATGTATCTCAACCTGCATGGACTGCTGGAAGCGTCCTGTAGACACCCTTAGGCCGGTAGCACCGGCCTGCTCCACACACCGCTGGAACAGTGCCTCAGCAAGGTCGGGTGGAGCCGCATCGGTGAAGCTGGGTCGGCGCCCTTTGCGGGTACTGGCAAGCAGGGTGAACTGACTGATGAGGAGCAGTTCTCCTTCAATATCCAGAGCGGAAAGATTGAACTTGCCATCTTCATCAGCAAAGATGCGTAGACCGACTATTTTCTGCACCAGGTATTTGACATCCTCCCCGGTATCCCCGTCAGCCACCCCGACAAAGACCACCAGCCCCCGCCCAATGCTGCCGACTACCTCGCCACCAACACTCACCGAGGCATGGCTAACCCGCTGCAGCAGCGCTTTCACCCGTCAGGCCCCTTTGCCCTTTCACCAGCAGGCGACTTTTCTTTGCCAGCATCGGACTCGCCACTCCCTTTGCCACCAAACTCTTTGCTGCCATCACCGCCACTGTTCCCACGGCTGTCTGTCACATAGAAACCACTACCCTTAAATATTATTGGTGCCGGGTAGAATACCCGCCGACTGATCCCCTGACACTTGGGGCATTCCGCCAGTGGGGCATCATCAAATCCCTGACGCTTGTCAAAGCGGTAGTGGCATGAATTACACTCGTATTCGTAGATGGGCACCGTATCACCTCACAGGATATGTTTCGGAAATTGTTTGCACGCAATCAAGACTGATTATACCCTTTTCCGCTTCCGTCTGCCAAATTTAACTATAGAAGTTGTTGCCGCTGGCTAGACCATCTTACGCTTCCACCTGCCGGTCTTAAAATACACCGTGTAGATAACGGCTCTCACGACAACGGCCGAGACCACTCCCCAGCGTACTCCATAGACACCAACCGAGGTATATCTGGGTAGGAAATACGCCATCGGCACCTGCACGAGCCACATTGTAGCTAGTGTCGTCGCCATTGTTATCATGGTATCACCAACCCCATTGAGACACTGGGTCAGTACCATCACCGAGCCGAAAACCATGAAGTTCACGATTTCAATCCGGAGGAAGTCACCACCCAAGGCCACCAGGTCAGGGTCACTATTAAAGATTTTGATTATCCCTTCGGCGTAGAAAAACACCAGCGTCGAGGATACCACCATAAGAGCTGTAAAGAGACCGGCCGCTATCCAGCCTGTCCTTTCGGCACGTTCTGGCTGTTTTGCCCCCAGGTTCTGACCAGCAAGCACACCAGCGGCCTGCCCCAACCCCTGGCCGGCCATCTGGGCGAACACACCCACCCTCTGGATAAGCGTGTGAGCCGTCACGGCGACGGTACCGAAGGGTGAGATGAATGCGACCAGTAACATATTGGCAAAGCTACGGTTCATGCCGCTGACCGAGGCGGGAATGCCAACCCGAATGAGACGCCAGATGATATTTCGGTCAAAGCTGAAGTTTTTCAGGCTCATTTTCAGGCGTGAGTGGCCAATATGAACGAACCGCCAGATGGCCAGATGTCCTAAGGCCCGACCGACAACACCGTAGCTACTGTGCCTGGTCCCCTGCAACCACCGAGTCCGCTCCAACCCTATTGAACGTCCGGCAAAGAGTGCCCCCAGGCATATCGTAGCCCCCAAACTCTGGGAAAAGACATTGGTCAGAGCAGCACCACTGACTCCCATACGGGGGAATATCCACCAGCCCAAGACGAGGAAAGGACTCAGGGCCACGTGGAACACCCGGAAGACAACCGAGGCCAGCATTGGTGTCATGGCGTCACCGGAAGCCTGCATGGCACTCTCTCCCATCATGCGGAAGGACATCGCCACCGAACCGACGAACATGATACGCATGTAGGCTGCCCCTTCGCTGACCACGTCCTCCTCCAGCCCGAAAATGCGCATTATCGGCTCTGCCAGAAGGATGCCAACGATAGCCATGATGATTGAGAAGGCAACACTGACAACCAGGGCTTGCTGGGCTACGTGATTGGCACTCTCGTTGTTTCCGGCACCAACAAAACGGGCAACCAGGGCCCTGGTACCGGTGGTCAATCCCATCCGCAGGGAATTCACTACCATCACCGCAGTACCGGCAACACCAACTCCAGCCAGTGATGCCTCGCCCAACCTGCCCACCCATACGAGGTCAATGGTGGGACCAATCATTGTCAGGATGGCGTTAACCGACATCGGCCAGCCCAGAGATAGGAGATTCTTGGTAATACTTCCCTTAGTCCAGTCCCTGGCAAAAACACCACGCCTTCCGCCGTATGCTTCAGCCTCTACGTTCTCTTCTGTCTCGTCCATCTCTCTTCGCAGTTAAACTCGCTTCCGCTTCCATCTTCCGGTGCGAAAATAGACCAGGTACAATACCGAGCTCACGATGAACCCAGCCGACATCGCCCAGCGTACGCCGAACACCCCCAGGTCTCCCACCTTAGGCAGGAAAAACGCCAGCGGCACCTGCACCACCCAGGCAGTTATCAGACTGAAAATCATCGGGGGAACGGTGTCACCGGACCCAGAGAGCACGTTCATCAGGGTGGAGGTGAAACCCATGACCAAGTAACCAGCCACGGCAATCCTCACGTAGGTCACGGCGACATCCAACAGGCCTGATTCAGAGTTAAAGATACTTATTATCTGTGCCGGTATGAGCAGCAGCAACAGCGCACAGGATATCAGGAAGCCTTCGGACATCATCAGTGATATCCAGGCGCTCCGCTCCGCACGGTCCGGTTTATTCGCGCCGAGATTCTGTCCCGCCAGCACGCCAGCCGCCTGGCCAAAAGCCATGCCCGGTATGAAAAGCACCATCTCAACACGCTGAACGATTGAGTGGGCAGCTACGGCAAACGTGCCGAAGGGACTGACGAAAATCATCAGGACGAACTGGCTGGCGGTACGCTGCATACCGGAGATCATGGCCGGGATGCCAATCTTAACGATACGCCAGATGATATCGGTATCAAAGCGGAAATTCCGGAAACTGAGCCGTAACCGCGATGGTCGATTCCGGGGAATCCACCAGAAGAAGCGTGACCCCGTCTGACGCCCGGCTTCGTCCTGCCCGGCGCGGCCGATGAATACAAGAGCCCTGCCTCTGCCGAGAAACCATAGCCCCAGGATAACACCAAGGCTATACGAAATGATGCTGGTCACAGCGGCTCCTCTGACGCCGAGCTGCGGGAATATCCACAGTCCGAAGATAAAAAACGGGGAGAGCGTCACGTGAACCAGCCGGTATATGGTGGCGGTTACCATCGGGGTAACGGCATCGCCGGAAGCCTGCATGACACCCTCCACCATGAAGCGGAACGATACCGCCGCCATACCGACGAACTGGATTCTCAGGTAGGGGACACCTTCTGTCATGACATCAGGTTCAAGTCCGAATATCCCGAGTATCCGCTCCGCGAAGAAGATACCCACCAGCGCCACCAGCAGGGCAAACCCACCGCTAACGATAAAGCCCTGCTGGGCCACCAGGTTGGCGCTGTCCGGGTCCCTAGCGCCGACGAATCGGGCAATCAGGGCCCTCATCCCCATGACCAGGCCCATCATGGCCCCCATGGTAATCTGAACAGCGATGCCAGCCACGCCGACCCCGGCCACCGAGGCCGACCCGAGCTTACCCACCCATATCATGTCGATGGTGGGACCGAGCATCATCAGAGTGCTGGTGATGACCATCGGCCAGGACAGCTTCAGGAGATTTCCGAAGATACTGCCCTGAGTCCAGTCACGGCCGAAGGCATCCGGCCCCTCACTGTATCCCCCAGCTCCTCTCCCATCCACAGTCTGCCCACTAGTCCCTGATTGCTCCACTACTCCTTACTCTGCAAAAACAAATAATCTCTCCACCGCAGGGTACGAGGCCCCATTAGTCTCAATATTAGCTGTACACGGGATAGCTAAAACATTCAAGCCGGCAAGCTCAACAGTCCCGCCTGCTCGATTGCTCCAGCCACTACAAAGAGCGAGCCGGTAACGCAAATCAGGTCCCTGTCTCCCGCCCAGTCCAGGGCGAGGGGCAGGGCAATTGAGATATCATCCGTTTCTTCAGCTTTAACACCATGCCGGGCGAACTCAGCCACTATCGGGGCAGTAGCCATCGCCCGGGGATGAACCGAGCGCGTAACAATTACCCGGTCAAAGAAATGTACCAGCTCCGAGACCACTCCGCTGAGGTCCTTGTCCGCAGAAAGCCCCATAATCAAAATAGCATGGTCAAAATTGAAGTACTGCTCCAGTGACTGTCTCAATCGCCCGGCAGAATCAACGTTATGGGCGCCATCGACCACGATAAGGGGCTTGTGACTTAAAATCTGGAGTCGGCCTTCCCACTGCACCTTCGCCAGTCCGTTCTGTATGCTTTCTACCGTGATTTTCGGGCAGTGCGCCGCCAGCACCTCCAGTGCGGCTACCGCCGCCGCGGCGTTGTCCAGCTGATACTGCCCCAGCAACGGTATCGAAAGTGAGTAGCTATTCAGTCTACCCTCCACCTGAAAGAACTGCCTCTCCAATTCATAACGGGGATTGTGCCAGGTAACATCCCGGCCTACTCTGATTAGCTCCGCCTTGTGGTCACGGCATGCCTCCTCAAAGACGCGGTCCACTTCCTCAGTCTGGGGAGAAATCACCACAGGGATACCGTCCTTAATAATTCCGGCCTTCTCGGCGGCAATCTCAGCCAGGGTATTGCCCAGAACCTCGGTATGCTCAAGACTGATTGATGCGATGACACAGACCTCGGGGTGAACAACATTGGTGGCATCGAGACGGCCACCCAGCCCCACCTCTATCACCTGGAAATCAACCCCCTTACGGGCAAAGTGGGCGAACCCCAGCGCTGTCAGTATCTCAAAGGTGGTCAACTCACCGTAGGTAGCAGCCTCGTTCACAGCCTCAATCTCGGGGCGAATCTCATCCACCAGGGCAACCAGCTCCTCATTGGATATCATCTGCCAGTCCACCCGCATACGCTCGTTTAATAAGTGGAGATGCGGTGAGGTGAAGAGACCGGTAGTATACCCGGCGGCAGTCAGGGCGGAGGCCACCATCGCGGCGATGCTCCCCTTCCCCTTGGAACCGGCGATATGGACGGTGCGGGCCTTCAAGTGGGGACTGTCCAGCCTCTTCAGCAGTTCGTCCATGCGTCGCAGGTCATAAGTAACCCGGGTACGCGGACCGGGTTGCCTCTCCTGGTCGATGAAGCTGTAAATGTAGTCTAGCGCCTGTTGATAGCGACTGTCCGTCTGCCTGCCCTCAAACCTGGTATCAAAAAGGAAGGGGGAACAGCCACTGGCTCTGCCCCCCGTTACCATCAGGGAAATGCCCGCTTGAAATTATATCATCAATATCGAAAGGGCCACAACCTGAGGAAGCCCCGGGCTATTGCGGGGGGTATAACAATACAACAAAGAAAGGCAGCCCTGCCGCACCACGATGGTACCCGTTTGATAATCGGCAGTCTGCTGTGCTATCCTAGTCCTGTCATCTCCACTATCTGCATGAATCGGACACCCACCGGGACTATTTTGAGCAACGGCGTGATAAAATCCAAACAGAACCAGGTCTTTGTGATGACAGAACGGTGCAAGGGCTGCCGCTTCTGTATTGAGTTTTGCCCGCAACACCTACTGTACGAAAGTGACGAGACCAACAGCAAAGGGTACCACATTGTCCGTATGGACAACAGTGATAAATGCATTGGCTGCGAAATGTGCAGCATGATATGCCCTGAGTTTGCTATTCACGTGGTCACCGCCGACGAGGAACCTGAACAGGGGGAAGGGTGATGCCTGATAGAAGCCACCTGGAGGGGGAGCACTTCATGAGCGGTGACGAAGCCTGCGCCGAAGGGGCTATCAGTGCTGGCTGCCGCTTCTTCGCCGGCTACCCCATTACGCCGGCTACCGAGATTGCGGAACGAATGTCGGACCGCCTGCCAGAGGTCGGTGGTACCTACATCCAGATGGAGGACGAACTCGGTTCCATGGCCGCCGTCCTCGGGGCCTCCTGGGGTAATGTTAAGGCAATGACAGCCACCTCTGGCCCGGGATTCAGCCTGATGATGGAGAACATCGGACTCGGTGTCATGCTGGAGACACCCTGCGTCGTGGTGAACGTACAACGCGCCGGGCCGTCAACCGGACTGCCGACAATGGTCGGCCAGGGAGACATGATGCAGGCACGCTGGGGCAGTCACGGCTGCTACAGTATCATCGCCGTCTCACCCAGCTCCCCACAGGAGGTCTATGACCTGACCATCAAGGCATTCAATCTCTCCGAGAGGTTCCGCCTGCCGGTACTCATGATGACAGACGGGGCCATAGGGCATATATACGAGAAGGTGGTGATACCACCGCTCAGCGAAATACAGCTCGTACCACGGCGCCGTCCCGATGTCCCACCGGGCGAATACTGGCCGTATGTGCCCGATGCTGACCTTGTCCCGCCGATGGCCAATACTGGCGAAGGTTACCGGTTTCATATTACCGGGCTGACCCACGATGAGCGGGGTTACCCGGTAATGACCCCCGAGGCGCAGGACAAGCTGGTAAGGCGACTGGTGGAGAAGGTAGAGCGATACCGTGACGAGATTACCGAGCTGGAAGAGGAAGGCATTGACGACGCCGAGGTGGTCGTGTGTACCTATGGCGTTACCGCACGAGTAGCCATGATTGCCATAGAGCACGCCAGGCAGGAAGGAATCCGGGTAGGCTTGCTCCGGTTGATAACTATATGGCCGTTTCCTGAAGACAGGATAAGGGAGATTGCCAGGCAGGTCAAAGCCTTTATTGTGCCGGAGATTAACTACGGCCAGATTTCCCTTGAGGTGGAGCGGAGTGCGGCGGGAATGACCAGGACAATTCTGGTGCCTAATATGGGCGGTGCGGTACATGACCCGGAGACTATAATGGATGCTATCAGGCAGGCGGTCCAATGAACGTGACGGCAGTAACTGGCGAAACCAGCGAGAAACATCCCCTGGAGGACTACCTCAGGGTGGAGCGGCTGCCCCACATCTGGTGCCCCGGTTGCGGCCTCGGGGTTATTCTCGGTGCCTTTCTCAGAGGCCTGTTCAAATCAGGACTGACACCGGAAAAAACAGCCGTGGTTTCTGGCATTGGCTGTACTGGCCGGGTAGCGGGATATATTAATTTAGACTCTTTCCACACCACCCACGGACGGGCAATCGCCTTCGCTACCGGCCTGAAGCTGGCCAACCCGGAGCTAAAAGTGGTCGTTTTCAGCGGCGACGGTGATATAGCAGCCATCGGGGGGAATCACCTCATTCACGCCGGGCGCCGGAACATTGATATGACCGTGCTGTGCGTCAACAACTTCAACTACGGAATGACGGGCGGGCAGTTCGGACCAACGACACCATCAATGGCTCGCTCGACAACGTCACGCGCTGGCAACGTCGAGAATCCCTTCAATATGTCCGCACTGGCAGCCGCCAGTGGTGCCGTTTATGTTGCACGCTGGACAGCCGCCCAGGTCCATCAAATGGAGCGGTCTATCACAGAGGCCCTGCTGAAGAAAGGGTTCAGTTTCGTTGAGATAATATCCCCCTGCCCCACCTACTATGGCCGGATGAACCGCCAGCCAACCGGACTTGACCAGATGCGTTACTACCGCAGCAACGCAATTGTCAGGCACGGTGCCAATCCGAACGAGGTGGGGGTGGGCATGAGCGGGCAGATAATAACCGGCAAGTTCGTAGACATTGAACTCCCATACCTGCCCGGCCCCAAGGACAGAAACAATGGCGGATAAGCACGAGATAAGGCTATGCGGTTTCGGAGGGCAGGGCATTATCCTGGCCGGTTACATCATCGGGCAGGCGGCCGCCGTTTACGAGGGTATCAACGCCGTATTTACCCAGGACTACGGCCCGGAGGCCCGGGGAGGCGCCTGTCGGGCTGACGTTATCATCTCCAGCGAGCCGATTCGTTATCCCTACGTTGGTACCCCTTCGGTACTGGTGGCGATGTCACAGGAAGCCTATGAGAAGTATATCACCCAGGTCCGCGAGGATACTCTGATTATTATCGAGGAAGACCTGGTTACCCCAGTGAGCACGGGAAACAACCGGATGCTTATGATGCCGGCAACCCGTTTTGCCAACGAGCTGGGCTGGGTAGCTGTAGCCAATGTCGTCATGCTGGGTTTCCTGACCGCCGCCACCAATATACTGTCGGCGGATGCCGTGAAGAAATCGATACTGGCCTCTGTCCCCTCGGGGACGGGGGACTTAAATACAAACGCCTTCGAAAAGGGTTTTGAATACGCCAGGGCAACAGTGAGTTAACACAATGAACAAAACTAAGGTTGGCATCATTAATGTTACCGGCTACGTCGGCGTTGAGCTGGCGCGGCTGCTGCACCAGCACCCTGAGGTGGAACTGACCTCGGTTACGGGGCGGAGCGCTGCCGGGCAAAAGCTGGGTACAGTCTTCCCTCACCTGGCAGGCATCGACCTGACAATTGAGCCTGAACTGGGTAAGGTTGACCTTGCTTTCTCGGCGATGCCTCACAAGGAGAGCGCCGTAGTTGTGGTACCGCTACTCAAGAGCGGTATCAAGGTTATCGACGCCAGTGCCGATTTCCGATTGAAAGACGCCACCGAGTATGAGCGCCGCTACAATGTCACCCACCCAGCACCAGAGCTGCTCAAGCAGGCGGTCTACGGCCTGCCTGAGCTCCATCGAACGGAGATTATGTCTGCCCGACTGGTGTCCATCCCTGGCTGCTATCCCACCGGCGCTATTCTTGCCCTGGCACCGGTAGTCAAAGCAGGCCTGATAGAGCCGGAGGTTATCGTCGACAGCAAGTCGGGGACATCCGGGGCCGGACGGACGCCCACACAGGGGACTCACTACCCGGAGGTCAACGAGGACATCACTGCCTACGCCCTAGAGGGACACCGCCACCTGCCCGAGATAACCCAGGAGCTAAATCAGTTCCGTCCCCAGCAGCCGCTCTCGGTGACCTTCGTCCCGCACCTGACACCGATGACGCGCGGCATCCTGACCACCTGCTATGCCACCCTGTCTCCCGGCAAAATTCCGCCCACCGATAAGGGCCGGGAAGAGCTACGCGAGCTTTTCCAGGACTTCTATAAGGACAAGCCATTCGTCCGGATAGCAGAGAACTCCCCCCACACCAAGCACACCTGGGGAAGTAATATGTGTCTTATCTACCCCACCATTGCTCCGGATACAGGCAGGCTCGTCATCATCAGCTGCCTCGATAACCTGGTCAAGGGGGCCGCCGGGGGAGGTGTCCAGAACATGAACCTCATGCTCGGCCTGCCCGAAACAACCGGCCTCCAGGCACTGGCAGTCTATCCGTAGCTGCCCGCTTCCTTGAGGTTCCTCAATACTTCTGCTAATATGAAATCATGAAGGTAAGAGAGAAATCTACACCGACATCGGCACCCGAATCGACTCTGCTGGAATACACGCACCTCCCACTCGGTAAAGACGTACCCGCCTTTGCCGGTTACTATGTGCCGGAAAAAGAGGTGAGAATCCCCTTCCACGGGCGCGAAGTCCTCTACGTTATCGGGCAGGTTGTTGTTGAGACGGCCTGCCAGGATATCACCTGCACCCCCGGCAGTGACTGGTACGCCATGGTACCCGGCTACATCCTGAGGTGGCAGTACCGGAAGAATGAAGACGGTCTGCCAGTATCCGAGACAGAGATGATTACCGACTATAAAACACGGAAGGAAATCGAGCACATCATCCAGGAACGTGAAGCCGCCACCCGCGTGGAGTTCCGCTAGGTATCCCTAATACGAGATAATTTCAGGAGACCTTCTTCATGAAATTATACGCCGTGCTTGTTCCCACACAAATCAGACTTCCCGTATTGGCCAACCTTCCTCACAGTGGTACTTATGTTCCACGCAACATTGATAGACAGTTCAAGCAAGACCCCAGAGCGATTTTACCCAACATGGATTGGCATCTGGACAAGCTATTCGATTTTCTTCCAGAGTTAGGCATTACTGTGCTTGAAGCTACCCACAGCAGGTATGTGGTTAATCTAAACCGTGGATTGCGGCCACCGTTATTCGGCACTGAGAACTCATCCGTCATTTCTAGAGAAACTACTCAGGGCAGCGTTCTTTACGAGACGGAACCAACTCAAAGTGAAATCGAAGAGCGAATTAACAGGTACTATATCCCTTACCACGAACAACTGACGGAACTACTCGGTAAAATGATTCAGGAGTTTGGCCGGGTGTATCTTCTCGACCTGCACAGTTTCTTTACAGGTCCCTCGGCAGATGTCTGTCTTGGTGATGTCAATGGGACTACCTGTTCGGAGCGTCTTGTGGGGTGTTTCGAGCGAGCATTACGTGAGCACGACTTTAGTGTGACCAGGAATGAAGTGTGGACTGGCGGATATATTACCCGTCATTACGGAAACACGGATAATATAGAGGCCTTACAAATTGAAATCAGGTTTACGGCATATCTGGAAGGAGAGTATTTTGGCGAGGAAGAAATCACAAAATGGGACTCAGATAGATTTAGAAGCGCCAAGAAGAGATTACAGAAAGCTTTCAGCGATGCCATCAATGAGTTGCTTTACCACCAGGCATAACATCAAGACGGCAGTCTGAAATATAGCTGCTATTCTGTCAGGACGCAGGTCAACGATACAGTTAGCTCCCCTCAGAGTGCAGGCTGTTTAGGAAATTCTCTACCTCCCGAACAGAGCGCAATTCGTAGAGCTTCGCCCTGTGCGCCATTTCTTCAAGGTCCCGCCTGATACTTTTACGGTGCCGGCGCCGGCTGGTTATCGCATAAAGCAGGAGTGAGTCCCGGCTGAAAAAGGCCGTGAGCAACGACTCGCGGTTCGTACCCCACAGGATTTCCTCTGTCCGAGCCCGGTTGACAGTGCGTTTCAGCAAACGCCAGAAGGTTACCAAAAAAGGCAGCCGTAGCCAAACGACCGCATCAGCCCGGGGCAGGGTGACTTCCCTCAGCAAGCGGTAGTTGCCGTCACACACCCAGCCGTCCTGATAACTCTCCAGCAAGGTGCCGACCTCAGCCCGGAACTCCTCCGGGGACTTCTCCTTCCAGTCCGGCAGCCAGAAGACAGCGTCCAGTTCGATGTGAGGGACCCCGAGGCATTGAGCGATACGTGCCGCCACGGTGGTCTTGCCTGAGCCGGTGGTGCCGTAGACCACGACGCGGCGTCCGATATTGAGCATTGAAGCAGTATATCCCATCAATAGAACGCAATCAAGTTGCGAAAAGATTGCCCGACCTGCCCACCTCTGCTATGCTTGACGCAGCAGCATGGAAAACCGGACAGAAAACAACCAGACCGTGCCCGGCTCCCCGGGCTTCACACCCTTTGATTACGTCAAGGTCACCATCCTCGGCTTCGGGCTGAGCGCCCTCTGGGCCAGCATGCATACCGTCGTCCTGCCATTGCGGCTACTAGATTTCGTTCCCGAATCCATGAAAAACAGCTATCTGGGGTACCTTACCTTCGCTGGACTGGCACTGGCAATGCTGGTACAGCCGATTGTTGGCGCCATCAGTGACCGCTCCCGCTTTTCCTGGGGCCGGCGGCGGCCCTACATACTGGTCGGCAGTCTCGCACTGCTTCTATTCCTCCCCGGGATTGGTCTCTGGCAAAGCTACGCCGTAGTATTTGTCTGCTACTGCCTGATGCAGGTCTCCAGCAACACCGCTCAGGGACCCTACCAGGGTCTGATTCCCGACCTGGTCCCGGTGGGTAAGTGGGGACTGGCGTCAGGGGTAAAAAGCCTGCTGGAGATGGTCGGAGGGGTAAGCCTGGCAAGACTGGCCGCCTACTTCATGGACCGCTACTCAACAGGGGAAGGGGGCTACTGGCTATGGCTGACGCTGGGAACGCTCGGAGCTGTTTTTCTTATTACAGCACTGGTCACTCTGATAATGGTCAGGGAACAGCCCGGAATCGGGCAGCCGACAATCAACTCACAGACCAGCAGAGAGCGGCCCGGAATCACCGGCTTGATAATTAACTCACTGGCGGGACTTTCAAAGAGTTTTCAGATTGACTTCAAGCAGCACCGGGGCTTTGTCTGGTTCCTGGTATCCCGCGGGCTGCTCGG
Source organism: uncultured Dehalococcoidales bacterium (assembly GCA_964611805.1). Classification (GTDB taxonomy): domain Bacteria; phylum Chloroflexota; class Dehalococcoidia; order Dehalococcoidales; family Fen-1064; genus W589. The sequence continues at coordinate 84,868 of CAZTBG010000001.1, forward strand.
TATGCCGGGGGTAATCCTGCAAACATTTGCTCTGTATTACCTCACAGACGTTACCGGCGTCGAAAACCCGGCCGCTTCCGCCACCAACCTGCTGATAGTCGTTGGTGCCGCGCTGATTGCCATCGTCTATTTCGCCGGCCGACTGTCAGACCGCATAGGGCGGAAGCCCATAGTGGTCTCTTCCGGACTGGTCGGTGCTATAGGAATCGTGTTGCTCTATTTATCAGATAGCTACACGCAGGTGCTGCTCTCCGGCGCCATCATCGGCCTGGCGAGCGGCGCCCTTTTAAGCACAAGCTGGGCTATGGCAACCGACCTGGCCGCCGAGGGCGAAGAAGCCAAATACCTGGGCCTGACCAACCTGGCAATGGCCGCCGGTTCGGCACTGGCGCGCCTTATCGGGCCGCTGATTGACTTCTTCAATACTGTGGAGACCAATATGGGCTACTCCGTGATGTTGCTCGCCTGCTTCCTGTGCTTCATTGTGGGTTCGCTCCTGGTGCTCAAGGTCAGGGGAGTCAGATAGCGGGCAAATATTAGCGGCCGCGACGCCATGTCCACCTTTCAAGAAACAGCGCCAGCAGTAGCAGGACCAGTACCGAAACACCCGCCACCCCGACTATCCACATCGTCCTCGTATCCCAGTGCTGGCTGATGACAGCATCCCAACCCCACGCCCCTATATATGCCATGCCAGTGTAGAGTATTGCTTTCCCCAGAAAACATACCAGCAGGAACTTCCACAGCGGGTAGCGAAGTGCCCCGGCAGCGATGCCGACCACATCCACCGGCAGGGGAGTCACCGTAAAAAGAAAGATGACCGCCATCCCCCATTTCTCCAGCCATCCCACGGCATTGAGGTAGGTCTGGCTATTCTGCAAGACACCCCGGCCACTGAAGCCTGCGGCATAACCCGTTATCTCCCCGAGTGCCCCCCCGAAGCCACTGGCCAGCCCCACCAGCAACGGGTTGAAACTGGCCCCGAGGGCAAATAGTAGCACCTGGCCTGGCATCGGCATAATAATGGTAGCATTGGCTACCAGGCTGATAAGAAAGGCACCGAGATAACCATACTCTTCGAGCTGCGAGACGTTATCCCGGTAAACGAACAGGACGGCAGTAATGACGACCACCAGCAGTAACATTACCGCAGGGGCCAGCCACTTCTTTACCCAGCCTTTGGTCTCCACCTCACCTACTTCATCGTGGTTGTCCGTGTTATTCATCTTCATATGCATTGTATTGTAGCATAATGCGGTTCGATTTCGGGGCAAACACTTCGTGAAACGTCGATGAGAGACAGCCGGTACCGTTGTCGCTGAATCCTGACTCTGGTATACTTTATCAGTGTGCCCCCATCGTCTAGAGGCCTAGGACAGCAGCCTTTCAAGCTGCCGACAGGGATTCGAATTCCCTTGGGGGCGCCATATTTCGAAGCTATTTTCAGAAATTCTTCTTGATTGCTTCACCCTTTTTATCGAAACAACCTTTAAGCACTGCCTGAATCTACCGATGAAACAGTAAGGGCAGTGCTTCATAGGTTAAGAAGGGGGTAAAGGTTTCTATACTGTCCTACAGGGTGGATGTATAGAGGCTATAAAAGTCTTTACCAGGTATAAAGGAGGTGGCCGGGTTGATACAGGCCATCATGTCGGTAACTCAAACTTAAATGATGTTACTCTTATGGTGGGAAGGTTAAGGCCCCATGATAAGAATACCTGAGACTATAGGCAGGGTGGCGAGAATGAGTAAAGAGACTAAAAGCACTCCCAGCAAGACATATATAATGGGTGGGTCGGACAAAGCGGTGTCATTACCTTTTCGCTTTATGGCTTTTGAACTAAGAATGTGGAGGTGCTTCACTTCATCTATAGGCTTTCCATCTAATTCTTCCTGAAGATTTTGCAGCGAGTCATCTGAAGTGTTTTTAGTGGATGATATTCCATCGTCAGGCCAATGCCCGTACAATTTTGAAGATGTTTTCACTTCCCTTATCTTGCTCAGAGAGTTACGTGTTCCCATAATTCCCTCGTTTGGATTAAGCCTGTGTCTTCTTACCGGCTTAAATATAGAGATAAGATGTTGTTAGCAGGACCGCATAATCAGAATAGTTGAGACCACTGATAGCGTGATTAAGAGCAAAGAGATTACAGCTATTCCTTGCAAGACATATCGTGTGGGTAGGCTGAACCAAACGCTATTGCTATCTGGCTCCATACTCCTAGAACGTCGTACGAGGAGAGATTGCTTGTCCGGGAAACCATATTTCTCTGAGGTCTTACTGTCTGACCTTTCCTGAATATTCAAACGAGGACCATCTGGAACATCTTCAGTAAATAAGGTGTCCTCATCAAGCCAATAGTCGTACAATCTCTGGAGTGTTTTCGCCTTCCTTCCTCTGTTTATGGAATTAAGAATTCCCATAATTTACCCTGGCTGGAGTAAGCCTTCACCTTCATATTCTTTTCTTGATATCAGTATAGAGTACAACTGTTAAAGATAATATATCTCAATAGTACTTAGCGAGATAGTCAATTAGTCACTTTACCGCGGTAAGGCACGCTGTATTACTCTGGAAGGAAGGTAACATTACTAAATAACCATTGTGTAAGCGGTGGTTTAGAGGCACAATAATATATATTTAACACATAGGGGGACGCGACCTTGCCGATAATAAAACGGACAAAGTTTAAAATTGGTGACGTAGTCGAAGATAAATCGGGTTTAAGAGGAATAATATATACAACTGAGAGAACCGAAGGGCAAAAACAAGCGGATTCCGTTTTCGGGGAGATTTGTGTTAGCGAGTATTTGAGAGATGATGTATTCGGAATCGAGTGGTTCCAAGGCAAACAGACCAGCTTTATACCAGAAGACGATTTGTTGCCTTGTCCAGGTATGACTTACGCAAGTCTATGTTATGAATGCCAAGACAGATTCCAATGCTGGACAGCTCGACGAGTGTGATTGCTTAACTCTGCTAGTGTGGAAACGTTTAATTTGTTAAACAGCTCAGCCTCAATTGGGGGATTCGAATTCCCCTGCGGGCGCTATATTTTCAAGACCAAAGGCACCATCTTTTGAATTATTCTTTTCTTTTTCCCCTTCTCTTTTTCGATTACCGCATGGTTGGCGGAGCCTGTACGCTATCTTAATGCGGGATGCTAACACACTTCTCACAGAGTCAAATATGATTGCAGTACTATCCAGTGTTTTTTGAGCATCGAAAGTACTATTCACATTTACTACAGATGCAGATTAAGATATTAATACTCAAACGGAGAAAATCGCGCTCCACTCATAAACGGGGATTGGATGGTGGTCTGTGTCGATACTCTTCAACATACATCCGGCAATTGTGTTCGCCGTAGCAACTGGTTGTTCGCTGATTATTTTCCTTGCGATTCGACTTCTGATGCATTTTTTCTATGTAAAGGTCTTAGGTAAACGGCCTTTCATTGACCGGTGTTTCGAGTCAATAAGAAAAAGAGGGTCGCCTTATGTCACAAGATACGGCTTTTTGGGGCTGGTGCTCTTCGTAGCAATCCCTCTCCCGACCACAGGTGTATACGGAGGAGCCTTGCTAAGCTGGATTCTCGGCATGAACTGGCCTACATCACTACTGGCAGTGATGATGGGGGCAACGGTGTCGAATGGTATCGTGGCACTCTCAGCATTCGGAATAATGCAGGCCATACATCTGGCTGGTTGAGTTCACTGGATTTTTTAAATATAAAAGCAAAGGTACCTTATAAAATTTCAGACTATCCTGAAACGTAACCCTCCGCGCATACCTTTGCACCATCCTAAGAGATTCCCACCTGCCCGGGTCATGATTGTTACAGTATCTGCACCAGCCTTCCGAAGTGGGCAGGCGAGCATTACCACCGCTTTGTTACCCGGGTCTAACCTGTTTCTAACCCGCCGGCGCTATAGTCTGGTACACGGGGACCGATATGGAAGAGCAGACTGCCCGGTACACACGGATGGCTAAGGAAGCCGACAGCATTATCGAGCTGCTGGAAGAGGCCCAGGGCATGATAAAGGATGAGTTGCAGCAGCAATTCGATAACGGCAACAATAGATTCAAAATCAGTTGTCTTCTTGATGCCAGAGTAAATGTTCTAAGAGCCATTGAGGCCCTTTACGAAAACGAACAACTGCCCCATCAATCCTGACAGACGACCACGGCGCTTATATAGCTTCAGGCTGTCCTGAGATTCCGCAGGAGCGCACCATTTCCCAAAGCGGATTTTTCCACTTCTGATACTATCCGAATGCTGCCCTATTTACTCACCCAAGATAATAGTCAAATTCGATGGTGATATATCATGCCATATATGATATATTTTAATACCTGCACCAAAGGAATCAGGGAGTGACATTACAGGAGGTGATAGACATGCCTTATTACGTCATGCTCACCAATTTAACCAGCGAGGGGAGAAAGACTATCATGAAAAATCCTCGCCGCGTCCAGGAGGTGAACAAGGAAGTAGAAGCGATGGGCGCTAAAATAATAGCCCAATATGCGCTACTGGGTCCTTACGACTTCATGAACATACTCGAAGCTCCCAGCAACGCAGCGGTTGCGCGCGTCTCCTCAGCGCTGGGTTCCAGGGGAACTCTTGAGCCTTTGACGATGACGGCTATTGAAATGGATGATTTCATCAAAGAACTGGAGACGGCCAAGATTATCAAAGACTAGGCTTCACGTTATTTTTGCAGGTTCCTGCCCTGCTCGGGGATTTCGCGGTCCAGCCGCGCCATCCCGGGGCAATTCCGCTGGTGCTCACGGAGCTCGCTGAGAGAATAGAGCTTTTCACAGGCGGAACATCTTATCTTCCGCTCCGGCGCCGACTGTGACATCAGAACCTGCCCTTAAGCTGGTGGTAGGTGTCCTCAAGGGCCTGCGGCACCACGCGGATATCAGCAACTACCGGCATGAAGTTGTTGTCCCCCTGCCAGCGCGGCACGATATGACTGTGGATATGGTCGTCAATGCCGGCCCCAGCCACCCTACCGAGGTTCATCCCTACGTTGAAACCAGCAGGATTAAACGCTTCCCTCAGCACTTCAACACAGCGACTGACGATTTCAATATGCTCGTGAAGCTCCTCAGATGTCAGCCTCTCCAGGCTGTCTACATGGCGGTAGGGGACTACCAGCAGGTGGCCCGGATTATAGGGGTAGCTGTTTAACATAATGAAGTTCTTCTTCGCCCGGTACAGGATATGGTTGGCCACGTCGTTATCTTCTCCGGGCTTTTCGCACAGTATGCACCCGGCCGGCTTTTCCATCCGGATATACTCTATCCGCCAGGGCGCCCAAATCGGCTCCATAAAAACCTCCTCGCCGGGTAGTCGGCCACCCCTATTGTAATCGGCCTCCGCCCCAAGGTCAAAGCCATTGTAATAATTATGGCCATCGGCTATAGTAAAACCGACATGAAAGGTAAGGAACAGGTAAGCGACACGATAACATTTCTAGGCACCGGGGGCGCCCGATTCATGATAATCACCCAGATTCTGGCCTCGGGGGGCCTGTGGCTGAATCTCGGTGGCACGGAGATTCTGGTTGACCCCGGACCCGGCTGCATCGTCCAGACCACCAAGCGGAAGCTCAAGACGGAGCATCTCAGCGCCATTATCGTTTCCCACCGGCACCTTGACCACGCCGCCGATGTCAACATCATGGTTGAGGCGATGACCCAGGGCGGGTTCAAGAGTCACGGACGGCTGTTCGCCCCAGCCGATGCCTTCGATACTGAGCCGATACTGTTCGATTACCTGCGGGAGCGACTGGATGCCATTGAGATACTGAAAGCAGGCAAGACCTACACGGTCGGAGATGTTTCCTTCACCACGCCGGTGCAGCACATACATCCGGTGGAGACCTACGGCATGGTCTTCACCACCCCCCGCCATACTTTTTCCTATATCTCTGATACCCACTACTTCGACGGTCTGGCGGGATACTACAGTAACAGTGAACTACTGATTATCAACCTGGTCTTCATGGAACCCCGCACCCCCGAAAGCCACCCCAACATGCCGATAGACCACCTTTCAGTGCCCGACATCGAGCGTCTTGTCAACGAAATAAGACCGAAGGTGGCTATTCTGACCCACTTCGGCATGGGTGTCTGGCGGGCAAAGCCGTGGGAAGTAGCCCGGGGGCTAACAGAAAAGACCGGCGTGAAAGTAGTTGCCGCGCGGGACGGCATGAAGTTCGACCTCTCAACGCTAGGACAAGAGTTAGAACAACCTTAGTATTATTTTACCCCCGATTTTGAGGCTTAAATATGAAAAAGCTCGTTTTATATAGCGACCAAATTCCGTCTGTCTCAGATAAAATCGACAAGGAATTAGTAACTTTACTTGGCAAATCTAATCCGATAATAGGCTATATTCCATCAAAAGCTGACCCACAACGTAAATATTATAATGAACGACAGGTATATTACTCTCGGCTAGGTATGGATTTAAAGGTGTATTTTGAGCTTGATAAAGAATACCATCCAAACCTGCTTGAGTCACTTCTATCCTGTGACGCTATTCATCTTTCTGGAGGTAATACCTATTATTTTCTTCGTTGGTTACGAAAACGCGAAATGCTGGAAACTCTACGCCAATACGTTAAACGAGGAGGAGTGTTAGTTGGCGTCAGTGCAGGTTCAATGTTGATGAGCCCGGATATATCTATTTGTCCTCTATACATTAATGAACCGATAGAGGTTGAGACTGATTTCTCCGCGTTAAACCTCGTTAACTTTGCTTTCGCTCCACATTATGGTAGCAGAAGAATGTCCACAACTATTTCGGCATTACGAAAATACTCACTGGACCATCAAATAGTCGTATATGCTTGCCAAGATAGCGGAGGTATTGTCGTTACCGACGATAATGTAAAGTGCATTGGCGATGTTTATAAGATAGAAGAAAAATAAGATATATTAGCCTATCCCCCTGCCTTAAAGCATAACGGCACTATGACAAACAAATTGACTAATCTCGATAAAATACTACACCGCGTCACCCGCCCCGCCCGCTATACCGGCGGCGAGTGGAACAGCATCACCAAGGACTGGGACGAGACCGCCATCCACATCGCCCTGTCCTACCCAGATGTCTACGAAATAGGCATGTCCAACATGGCCCTGCCCATCCTCTACGAGATGCTCAACAATCAGCCCGATGTCCTCGCCGAGCGTGTCTTCGCCCCGTGGGTGGACATGGCCGCCGAAATAAGGTCGGCTGGTATCCCCTTGTTCAGCCTTGAGTCACGACGACCGCTCACGGACTTCGATATCATCGGTTTCTCTCTTGGATATGAGCTCACCTACACCAACGTCCTTGAAATCCTTGACCTGGCGGGAATACCACTGCGGGCTACGGAAAGGGACGACTCCCACCCGCTTATCATCGCTGGAGGGAGCTGCGCCCTCAATCCGGAGCCAACGGCCGACTTCATTGACCTCTTTGTCATCGGTGACGGAGAAGAGGTACTGCTGGAGTTGCTGGACGTGTTCCGTGAGTGGAAGCAGGCAGGCAAGAACAGGGAATGGCTACTGCGCCAGGCAGCTGCTATCGACGGCATCTACGTGCCCGGCTTCTACCGGGTTGAATACAAACCGGACGACACCATCAGGAGTATCACCCCGACTGTACCGGAGGCCAGGCCCGTCATTCAGAAGCGGATAGTGTCCAAGCTGCCACCCCCTGTTGCCCGACCGGTAGTTCCCTATATCGAGGTTACCCACGACCGGGGGGCGATAGAGGTCCAGCGGGGGTGCACCCGCGGTTGCCGCTTCTGCCAGGCGGGTATCATCTACCGCCCGGTCCGGGAACGGCCGCTGACAGAGGTGGTGGAAGCAGCCGAGAAACTGGTCAATGATTGCGGCTACGGCGAGCTTTCTCTGGTATCGCTGAGCACCAGCGACTACCCCGGCATCGACCAGGTGGTAACGCAGCTTTCCGATAGCCTTAACAACGTCACCCTTTCACTACCGAGCCTCTACATCAACACCTTCAACGCACCGCTGATGGACTCCCTGTCGAAACGTAAAAAAATCGGCCTCACCTTTGCCCCTGAGGCAGGGAGTGAAAGACTGCGTCGCATAATCAATAAAAACGTCTCCGAGGACGAGATGCTGGAGACCTTCGCCGAAATTTTCGCTCGGGGCTGGACCAGCCTCAAGCTCTATTTCATGCTCGGTCTGCCCGGGGAGACTATGGAGGATGTCGCAGAGATTGTCCGGCTGGTAGACAGGACCCGCACCCTTGGCAGAAGTGTTGCCGGCCGGACCCCTCAGCTACGAATCAACCTTTCCACATTCGTGCCCAAACCCCATACGCCCTTCCAGTGGGTAGCCCAGGTGAGCGAGGAGGAGCTTAACGCCAGGCACGAACTGCTCAGGGCAGGACTGCGCCGCAAAGGCACCAGAATATCGTGGCAGGACCCGAAAACGAGCCTGCTCGAAGCGGCATTGTCCCGTGGGGACCGCCGCTTGGGGCAGGTAATCCACCGTGCCTGGGAGCTGGGTTCGGTCTTTGATGCCTGGGACGAACACTTTAAATTTGACAACTGGCGGCGTGCCTTTGAGGATGCCGGCCTGGATATCAGCTTCTATGCCCGACGACAGCGTCCCCTTGACGAGTTGCTTCCCTGGGGACATATCGATACCGGCGTTACCGCCGATTTCCTGAAGAGAGAGTATCAGCGTGCTCTGGAGGGTATCCAGACCCCGGACTGCCGTGAAGGTCCTTGCAGTGCCTGTGGATTGGAAAAACGACATCCGACCTGTCAGCAGAGACGACAAAAGGCCGTCAAGAGTTAGGTGAGATACCTACATACAATGAGAGTGTTTCCCACAGATATTGCTGTCTGATGGTGGTTGCAGCTTGAAACAACTTCCGGCTAAGGCACTTCCATCTGGGTAACGGCCACCACCTCATCACCTTCAGCCGGTCGCATCAGCGTCACTCCCTGGGTGCTCCTGCCCTGAACAGTAATGCCCTTCACCGGGGTGCGGGTAACAATACCGTTAGCAGAAATAAACATGACCTCCTGGGACGGTTCGACTATCCGGGCATCGACCAGTTCACCAGTCTTCTCAACCGTTTTGAAGGTCCTGACCCCACCGCCGGCCCGGTGCTGCTTGGGATATTGGGCTACCGGGGTAAGCTTGCCAAAGCCATTACTGGTTACCACCAGCAGGAAGGACTTCGGATAAGCAGTGCCCGCACCGACCACCAGGTCGCCGGTCGAGAGCCGGATACCCCGCACACCACCGCTGGTACGGGAACTGGCCCTGATACTGGACACGGCAAATCTGATAGACTGCCCCTTCCTCGTTACCATCATGATATCATCCCGGTCTGTCGCCAGACAGCCGGCCAACAGCTCATCACCCCGCTCAACATCCATGCAAAGCAGCCCGCTGCTCCGCACCACCGCGAACTTGTCCAGCGAAGTCTTCTTTACCTCTCCAAGGCGGCTTGCCATCACCAAAAACGTATCAGGTGAGAACTCCGGCACCACCACAATATCGATAACCTTCTCGTCCTCGGGAATAGAGAAGAGATTGACTACGGCCATCCCCTTACCCACCCGGGAGCTATCCGCCGGCAACTCATAGCACTTGAGGCTGAAACACCGCCCGCGGTTGGTCAACAACAATAGGTTATCGTGAGTATCGGCCACAGACAGCAGTCTGGCTGCATCCTCTTCCCGCGTGGTGATACCGATGATGCCCTTACCACCACGGTGCTGTGTCCGGTAGGCGCGGGTCGGTACCCTCTTAATAAAGCCGCGGTTGCTCAGAATAACCGCCACCTCCTGGTGCGGTATCAGGTCTTCCTCGCTAAACTCAGCTACTCCTTCAACGCTTATCTCAGTCCGCCGCTCGTCACCATACTTGGCCTTTAGCTCGGTCAACTCCTGCTTCACCACACCCAGAATCCTGGCTGTAGTGGACAGCAGGTCTTCCAGGTAAGAGATGGTCTTCAAAACCTCGGCCAGTTCATCAAGTATCTTGTTCCGCTCCATTCCGGCCAGTCGGCGCAACGGCATCTCAAGGATTGCGTCCGCCTGGACTCGGGTCAAGCCGAATTCACTCATCAGGTTCTGGCGGGCAAGCTCAGTAGTCTGTGATTTACGGATAGTGGCAATTACCTTATCGATATTGTCCAGGGCTACCCTGAGCCCTTCCAGAATGTGGGCCCGGTCTTTGGCCTGCTTGAGCTCATACTTGGAGCGGCGGGTGACAACCTCACGCCGGAAATCTATGAAGTACCGCAACGCCTCCTTGAGGCTGAGTACCCTGGGCTGACCGTCGACCAGTGCCAGCATGTTAGCGGCAAAGGTAGACTGCAGGGCGGTATACTTATACAGACTGTTAAGCAGCAGCTGCGGCTGTACATCGCGCTTCAACTGGATGACGATGCGCATTCCCTGCCGGTCAGACTCATCACGCAACTCACTGATACCGGTTATTTTCTTGTTAGAGACGAGGTCGGCAATCTTCTCGATTAGGGCCGCCTTGTTGACCTGAAAGGGCAGCTCGGTAATTACTATCTGACGCTGTCCACCCTCGGCGGCGTCCCCTACGAAAGCCTTGGCCCGGACTACTATCCGGCCGCGTCCGGTGGCGTAGGCACTTTTAATCCCTTCGTCACCAAGAATAACACCTCCGGTTGGAAAGTCAGGCCCCTTGACAAAGGTAGTCAGTTCGTCAACCGTAGCTCTGGGATTATCAATCAGAAAAATGAGGGCATCACAGACCTCGACTAGGTTATGGGGGGGGATGTTGGTCGCCATGCCGACGGCAATTCCAGAACTACCATTGACCAGAAGATTAGGCACCCGCGCCGGTAGGACGAGCGGTTCCTGAAGGCTTTCATCAAAGTTAGGCGTGAAATCGACCGTATTCTTATCGATGTCGACCAGCATCTGCTCAGCAATTGACGTGAGCCGGGCCTCGGTATAGCGCATCGCTGCCGGTGGGTCGTTGTCAATGCTACCAAAGTTGCCCTGCCCGTCTACGAGCACCGCCCGCATCGAGAAGTCTTGCGCCATACGTACCATGGCATCATAGACGGGACTGTCACCATGGGGATGGTATTTGCCCAGTACCTCACCAACAATACGGGCACTCTTCTTGTAGGCGCTGGTCGAATTGATACCCATCTCGTCCATAGCATAGAGAATCCGGCGTTGCACCGGCTTCAGCCCGTCCCGGACATCCGGCAAGGCACGCTGAACGATAACGCTCATCGCGTAGTCGAGGTAAGAGTTACGCATCTCCTCTTCGATACTTACTGGTTTAACCTTCCCCAAAACCATTCCTGCAAACGCTCCTATTCTTCGTCACTAACCTCAAATTCGTCATCGGAAGCCTCATCAATAAGTACTTCCGCCTCGTCACCGCCAACCACAGTATAGCCGGGCTCATTGCTCATTTCCTCTAATAATTCGCGTCTAATAACCCTTTCACCATAATCAGGCCGAGTCACGCCTACTCCCTTGAATGGGAATGAAGGCCGCCCCGCCTGGCTGGGGTCTCGATATACCTCTCTAACGATAACAGTTACCGCACCATCTGCCAAACTGACAATGGCAGCCGAGTACCGATTGCCACCCGCCATCAATCGGGCAAGCCGCTGCCCCTGCTCAAGCTCAACTCTCCCCAGGTAGTCACCACGGCTGTTCTTTACTATCAGCCCGTTGCCGTCAATCTGCAATTGCACCCTGTCACCAGCCACCATCCTGGCCAATACCTCCGGCGGGGCGAGGTCAACCAGCTGGACAACCCCCGTTTTCCCCACCTCCTCGATGAAGGCCTGCGGCTCCAGCCGGTCAGCGTCACTCTCAGCAGCACCGGCCATCTCCCTGAGATAAGATAGCCGTTGCAGGTTCTTTACGGCAATGGCATTGTAAGGGTCAATCTCCGTGCTGCGGTGATAGGCTGCCTCCGCCTCTTTATACTCACCAAGCTCCAGATAGGCCCGGCCAAGGCGATTCAGAGCCTCAACATCCTGAGGAAACATCTCAAGTATGCTCTGGTTGACGGCAATCGCCTCTCTCCAGCTCCCCTGCATGGCCAGAGCTATCGCTTGCTTGGTTGACTGCCGTCTAAGTCTGGACCACTCCCCTTCCTGGTATGACATCCTCTTCCCTCTACACCAAGAATTTCAACATACCTTAGCGAAAACGCGACGACAAGTCAATAGCCCTGAAGGATGAAATTTAGAAGAGTCCGGCTTCTCCATCCGAAATATACCTAATCCCCCACATCCAGTTCGAAGGCCTGGTGTAAGGCACGGACCGCATCCTTTACCTTGTCCTCATCAATGATGCACGTAATCCTTATCTCAGATGTCGTAATCAACTGAATATTTATCCCTTTTTCGCTGAGCGTGCTGAACATCCTGGCAGCGTAACCCGGCATATTCTGCATACCGGTACCAACAATGCTGACCATCCCCAGGGTAGCATCACTGACGCACTCCCTGGCGCCAATCTCTTTCGCAATCGGCCTGATTACCTTCATCACCTCGCTCAGCTGTCCCCTTGTTACTGTGAAGGTAAGGTCGGTGATATTGTCGATGCTGGCATTCTGGACAATGGTGTCGACGCTGATACTGGCTGCCGCCAGGGGTTCGAATATCGCCGCGGCAATACCCGGACGGTCCGGAACACCGACCACCGTTACCTTGGCGACATCAAGGTCATGGGCAATTCCTCTTACCTTGTTACGTACTTCCATTGATACCCCTCCGTGAATCAGTGTTCCGGGATTTTCGGCAAAGCTGGATGCTACCCGGATAGGAAGGTTATACAGCTCCCCAAGCTCGACCGCCCGTGAGTGCATTACCTTGGCCCCGTGACTGGCGAGTTCAAGCATCTCTTCATAACATATCTCAGGAAGAGGCCTCGCTTCGGGGACGAGCCGTGGGTCGGCTGTGTAGACCCCCTCCACATCGGTATATATTTCACAGACCTCAGCCCCCAGGCTGGCTGCCAAAGCAACGGCGGTGGTATCAGAGGCACCCCTTCCCAGGGTAGTCACATCCATATCCTCGGTAATACCCTGAAAGCCGGCAACGATGACAATATTTCCTTTCTCCAGCTCCCTGACCACCCGTTTCGCTTCAATCTTCAAAATCCGCGCCCGGCGGTAGGTCGCATCCGTCCTGATACCTGCCTGACCGCCACTGAGACTGATTGCCTCATATCCCATGGCCTCGAGGGCCATCGCCAGCAGGGTACTGGAGACAAGCTCTCCGGTGGATACCAGGGCATCCAGCTCACGTCCATCCGGGTGCTCATTGACCTGATAAGCGAGGCTAATCAGGTTATCCGTGGTCTTGCCCATGGCAGAAACGGTCACCACCACGTCGTCGCCCTTATCTTTAACCGCCGCGATACGCCGGGCAACATTCCTGATTTTTTCGGCATCCGCCACCGAAGAACCGCCATACTTTTGAACAACCAGAGCCATAGATTTATTACCTCGAGAGTACTATAAGTGCTTACTTGTTACCCGATTGAATCACGCCCGACCACCAACTTCATAATATTATATCCGGGGTCGATGAGCAAACCTGTTTTCCCTGCCTCCGCTTCTGTGAACTTCTCCGCCCCATTGCCGCTAAATCCCCCTCCCCACAGCATAAAGGGCACCGGCTCACCGCTGTGTGTCCGGGTGACGATTGGCGTGGGGTGGTCAGGCAGAACCAGCAGCCGCAAGTCATCCTGCTTCCAGGCGCGAAGCTGACCGACCACCTCCCGGTCTATCCGCTGGATGGCGCTTACCTTGTCCGCTATCGAACCGGAGTGGGCGGCCTCGTCCGGCGCCTCAATATGGACAACCACAAGGTCATGGTCATCAAGGGCCTTCAGGGCACCGGCTGCCTGGGCCGAGTAGTCGTTGTCCAGGCCATCAGTCACACCGGGAATGTCGAGTACGTCAATATCGGCCATGCGCGCCATTCCGTTGAGCAGGTCGACCCCTGAAGTCATGGCTGCCCTCAGCCCGTATACCTGCTTGAAGGCGGGCATCTCCCTCGACTGGCTGCTCCCCCAGAAGAACCAGAGCATCGTGGCCGGGACTTTACCAGCCGCTCCCCGTGCCACGTTTACAGGGTGCTCCCGGAGCACCTCCTGCGAAGCCTGCATCAGCTTCTTTAAAAAGTCACTCCCGGGGCCTTTTGGGAGATGATCTTCTATGGGCCTGTCCGGTATATCGTGTGGCGGGGTGCATGTCGCCCGTAGGGTCTCCTCGTGTCCCTTCAGTTTACAGATATGCCGGTAGCTGATGCCTAGGTAGAAACGCACTTCATCGCTGCCGAGCTTCTCGTTGAGAGTGTCGATGAGTTTACGGGCATCTTCACTACCGATGTGTCCGGCACTGTAGTCCCACATCCGGCCGTCACGGACCGCTACCAGGTTGCAGCGGAAAACGACCTCGCCCTCACTGATGGGTATCCCCATGCTCGTGGCTTCTATAACCGCCCGGCCCTGATAGTACTGTAAAGGGTCATAGCCGAGCAGCGACATGCAGGCGCAGGCGCTGGAGGGCTCCATCCCCTCCGGCACAGTACGTACCAGGCCCAGGGTCCCTTCCGGTGCAATCGCATCCAGGTTAGATGTCTCCGCCAGCTCCAGACTGGTCCGGCCGCCATGCTCTGGCAGGGGCAGGCCAGCGGCACCGTCGATTATCAATACAAAGTATTTCATCAGTCTTCCTTGCTCAACAGGTCAAATCCACCTATAATATGGATTGCCGGGGCGTAGCGCAGTAGGTTAGCGCGCAGCGTTCGGGACGCTGAGGTCGGCGGTTCGAGTCCGCCCGCCCCGACCACCGGTATTATGTCTCCACCTCCCGCTTAGCTTCTTCGTACTCCAGTATCTCCAGAGCGGCATCGCGAAGAAGCTGCGCCATCGAAGTCCGTTTTTCAAACGCCAAACGACGGAGCTTTTCATGCTGCTCCTCGGTCAGAAAGATAGTGGTGCGTTTTAACGTTGTCCCCATGGTCTTCACCTCTTAGAACATACTAACATACAAACACCGATATGTCTATATGTCTAAGGAGGTGGAAACCCTATCCCCTTGGTCCCCTTCCCCTTGATAAGGGGAAGGGGAAATAAAGAAGAGGGGCTTCGCCCCTCTAAAACTCCCCTGCTATATACCCCTTTTGCATGGCAGGGTCAAGTATCACCCGATAAGACCGCTTTAATCCCCCACCCCCCGCTTAGCCTCTTCCCAGAGGACATTCTGCTCGTCGAAGGATAAGTCACCAATGTTCACACCACGCCGGCGGCAGGCTTCCTCCATGTGAGCAAAGCGCCGGTAGAACCGCTGGTTGGCCCCCCGCAGGGCTACCTCGAGGTCTACATCCCAGCGGCGGGCGATATTGGCCAGGGTAAAGAGCAGGTCGCCGAACTCCTCCGCCTGGCGCTCACGGCTTTCTGTCCTACGGAACTCGTCGACCTCCTCGGCCAGCTTGTCGATAACCCCCTCGTCATCCTCCCAGTCGAACCCGACCCTCGCTACCCGGTCCTGTATCTCCTGACTGTAGCCCAGGGCTGGCATCTCCTTCGGCACACCGGCAAGCATCGACTCGTCCGTGCCCTTCTCCGCCCGCTTCAGCTGCACCCAGTTGTGCGTCACCTCTTCGGCACTCTCAACCTCCGTGGAGCCAAAGACATGGGGATGCCGGAAAATCAGCTTCTCACTGATGCTGCGCAACGAGTCCTCCATGGTAAACTCTCCGGCCTCGGCGGCAATCTGTGCCTGGAGGACAATGTGAAGCATCAGGTCACCCAGCTCCTCACAAAGCGCTACTGTGTCTCCAGAATCCAGGGCCGCCAGCACCTCGTAGCACTCCTGCAAAAAGGTCGCCCGTAACGACTGGTGGGTCTGCTGCCTGTCCCAGGGGCAACCGTCAGGTGCCCGCAGCCGGGCAACGATATCCACCAGGTTTTTAAACTCATCTACATTCTCAGCCAAAATTACGTCTCCTAAACCCTCTATTTCGACGGCAGCACCATACCAGTCCAGTCTCGCTGTCCCCGCAGGAACTCGGCGGCAGGCATGGCTCGCTTTCCTTCAAGCTGCACTTTCAGCACACCCAATACTCCATCGCCGGTAGAGACACCGAAAGCCACGTCCTTCCTGTCCAGGGCTACCACGTGCCCCGCTTCATCGGTCGCCTGCTCATCCAGAGGCACCGCCTCAAGAACCTTTAACTGCC
>CAZTBG010000001.1:101226-113663 GCA_964611805.1 uncultured Dehalococcoidales bacterium
CCGCTGTACGTCGCGCTTTCCTCGTCCTGGGGCTGGGGGACAAGCGTACCCCCGGCCAGCCGGGGCAGCACATCGAGGAGCAGCTGGGCACCAATAAGCGACAGCTTGTCCATGAGCGAACCGGCGGTATCTCGCGATGCAATAGGAACCTGCGCCCGGCTCAGTACCAGACCAGTATCCCACCCCTCGTCCATCAACATGACACTGACGCCTGTGAAGCTGTCACCACTCATTATCGCCGCTGGTACCGGCGAGACTCCGCGGTGCTTCGGCAGCAGCGAGGGGTGGATATTGACACACCCGAATGCAGGGATATCCAGGACCGCCTTTGGTAGTTTCTGAGCATAAGCAGCCACCACGATTACATCGGGACGGAGCCTGGCAATCTCGGCAACCACCTCAGTATCCCTGAGCTTGGCTGGCTGCATGACGGGCAGGCCATGCACCAGGGCAGCCTTCTTTACCGGCGGCGGTACCTGAGAGAGCCCCCTCCCGGCAACCCTGTCAGGCTGGGTGTAGACAGCCGCAACCTCGTACTTGTTGACGAAAAGCTGCTCTAGGGCAGCAATGGAAAACTCAGGAGTGCCCATAAAAATGACCCGCACTGCCGTCCTCCGTGTAACGAATTGTAGCATTAAAACCCTAACCCAACAACCGTGCCCCCAGGTTCTCCGGCAGGTCAGTTACTTGCCGACTGGCATGAATGCCATCCCAAAACGCCACAGTCCGAGACTACAAACAAGGATACACCAGGCAATAGTGGAGAAAAAATAGACAGTTGACCATTCATACCTACGGGGGAGAAATCGCGACAAAGAGTAAGTACGACAGACCTTGTAAAGGGGAACGGCGGAGGAAATAAATTCCCACAACCACCAGCAACCGCCCTGAAAAGCCTTGCCAACCGCTATAACCCCCATTATGCTATTGGATGTTGCGTTCTTCCTCTACCATATAGCCCGACATGCTAACCTTTGCACCCTTTCTGGGGTGCCCGCTGTGTAACCGGGAAATGATGCTATTGAGAAATTGTGATTAGATGAGCTTTAAGTCGGCACAGCAGATTTGGGAAACCGCCCTCGGTGAGCTACAGATAGAAGTTAATAGGTCGAACTACCGGACCTGGCTGGGAAGTACCGTTGGCCTCAGCTATAATAACGGTGATTTCGTCGTCGGTGTACCAAACGCCTTTGTGGCCGAATACCTCGAGAGGAACCTCCGCTCTCTGATTGAGAAGGTGCTCACCGGACTTGCTCAGAGCAAGGTCAAGGTCAACTTCCACGTCGGTACACGGGAAGAAAGCCCTAAAGCCAAACAGGAAAACCTCCCCTTGTTCAACCCCAGATATACGTTCGATTCTTTCATCGTCGGCAAGTCCAACGAGATGGCCCATGCCGCTGCCTTGAAGGTAGCCGAACAGCCGGGGCAGACCTATAACCCCCTCTTCATCCACGGGCCGGCCGGACTCGGCAAGACCCACTTGCTACAGGCTATCGGACATACGGCGATGGCCAAGGGACTGAACACCCTCTACGTTAGCGCCGAGCAGTTCACCAACGAAGTAGTCAGTGCCATTCGAGAAGGCAGGACAGAGGAGTTTCGCAAAAAGTACCGCAGCGTCGACATACTCCTCGTCGATGATATCCAGTTCTTCGGCGGCAAGGAACGGACCAAGGAAAACTTCTTCCATACCTTCAACGACCTTTATGCCGCCAACCGCCAGATTGCCGTCACCAGTGACTGCCCACCCCGTGAGATACCTCAAATCCGCGCCCAGTTACGTTCTCGCCTGGAATGGGGTCTGGTTACTGACCTGCAACCGCCCGACTTCGAAACACGCCTGGCCATTCTACAGGCCCGGGCCAGGCAGGATGGAGTAGACATCACACCCGATGTCCTGGAATTCATCGCCCTCCAGATTAAAGAGAATATACGAGCGCTGGAAGGCTCCCTGAACCGGGTTGTTGCCTATTCGAAGTTATTAAAGACCACGATTACACCAGAATCTGCCGCCCGTGCCCTCGAGGACATTACCAGCAAAAGACCCGAACCGGCCCCGCTACTACCAGCTTCAATTGCCGAAGAGACTGCCGCCAGCTTCCAGGTAACCCTCTCCGACCTCAAGGGGCGGAAAAGGGATGAGGCTACTGTCCTCGCTCGACAGGTAACCATGTATCTTATGCGACAGGAGACCGACCGCTCGTTATCCGAAATAGGCAGGGAACTGGGCGGACGCAGTCCGGCAACTATCAGCTACGCCTATGACAAGATTGCCAACAGTATCAATAACGACCCGCACCTGAGACGCCAGGTATTTAATATCCAGCAGAAGCTACACGCCGCCACAGCATAAACCACTCAAAAGCGGCTGAAAGATTTGGATGGCCCGCTGTTATTTTTCAACAAGTCCCCACCCCTTTCGATAAACCGCACCTTACCTGCCTGTAGCACCACTGCTAAACTACACCAGCCACCAAATTTAAACTTCAGCCAATACCTGATAGTATTAATAATGATACTTGGTAACTATCTCCACAAGGCATAATCAAGGTTAGAACTTTGTAACGTTACTTTGATGTGGTTGTAGGTGGTGCCTGTGTATGATGTCGCTGAGATAAGGGTCAGGGCTG
The DNA here is from genome assembly GCA_964611805.1 of uncultured Dehalococcoidales bacterium. Lineage (GTDB taxonomy): Bacteria > Chloroflexota > Dehalococcoidia > Dehalococcoidales > Fen-1064 > W589. The sequence goes on from CAZTBG010000001.1 coordinate 103,857, forward strand.
GTGATGGTGGTGATGGAGCAATCAGCTTCCGTCATGAGAAGTTTGTGCCCTTCGGGGGCCCGGACGGTGGTGATGGTGGCGATGGTGGTAGTGTCATTATCGAGTCGGATGTCGCTATTACCAATCTGCTTGGTTACCGCCGGGAAGCCTCTTATAAGGCAGAACACGGCTATGATGGCCAGGGCAGTAGGAAGCACGGTAAGCGTGGGAGAGACCTTATACTGAGAGTGCCGGTAGGGACACTCATTTCAGACAAAGGGCAGGATGGTGTGGATGTCCTGATTGCTGATCTCGGCCAGTTTGGTCAGCGTGTCGTGGTTACCAGGGGTGGAAAAGGGGGGTTGGGTAACGTACACTTCGCCTCATCCACCAATCAGGCGCCGCGGCTCGCACAGAAGGGAGAGCCTGGCGAGGAAAAGACATTGCTGTTGGAGCTGCGGCTTATCGCGGATGTCGGAATCATCGGCTATCCTAATGTCGGTAAGTCTACACTCTTGGCGGCTGCCTCGGCGGCCAAACCCGAGATTGCTGACTACCCCTTCACGACACGGGCTCCGGTAGTTGGCGTGGTCGAAGTCGGGCCGGATACCTTTGTCCTTGCGGAGATTCCGGGGCTTATTGAGGGTGCCCATCTCGGCCGTGGACTGGGCCATGATTTCCTGCGCCACGTCACCCGTACCAGGATGTTTCTGCACATTGTCGACGGTAGTTCACTGTCACCAGCGGAGGCCATGACCGGGGTGAACACGGAGCTTGGCCTGTTCGATGCCGCTCTGGCGCGTAAGCCCCAGCTCGTGGTGGTGAACAAGATTGACCTGCCGGAGGTGAGAGCCAGGCTGGCGGAGATAATGGAGAGCTTCCGCAGTATCGGCGTCACCCCGCTGGCAATATCGGCGGTAACCAGAGAAGGCGTCGCCGAACTGATGACACATACCTGGGACGCGTTGAAGCAGATTGGCGATACCCGTAAGGAGGTCCCGGCGAAGGTCTTTCGTCCGCAGCCCCGAGGCGCCCGTGTCACTGTGCATAAAGAAGGAGATACCTTTGTTGTCAAGGCACCGGCATTGGAGCGTATCATCGCCCGGTCGGACGTGGCTGATGCCGGAGTACGCTGGCAGCTCAACCAGCAGATTGACCGGTTGGGTGTTGGCCGCGCACTGAAGAAGGCCGGGGCTATCCCCGGTGACAAGATTCGCTGCGGTGGACTCGAATGGGAGTGGTAGCTGGATGAAAATAGGTATACTCGGAGGTACCTTCGACCCGATTCATAACGGGCACCTCGCTGTGGCGGAGGAGGTTAGGTCACGGCTCAGTCTCGATGAGATTCTCTTTGTCCCCACTGGTCAGCCTTGGCGCAAGGGGGGTAACCCGATTCAACCAGCCAAACACCGCGTTGAGATGGTACGCCTTGCCATCGCGGGTAGGCCTTACTACCGGCTGTCCCTCATCGAGGTGGACCGGAAGGGGCCATCATATACTCTCGATACCCTGACGGAACTGTCGTCTGGACTGAGTACGGCGGGTGAAATCTTTTTTATTGTGGGTTGGGACAGCCTGTCTGACCTGCCGAACTGGAAGTCTCCGGAGCGGATTATACGGCTCTGTCGGCTGGTAGCCGTACCCCGTCCGGGCTATTCCCGCCCCGACTTCGATTCCTTAGAGACCATTGTCCCAGGACTATCGGAGCGGGTAGTCATGCTTGACAGGCCTGAGGTGGATATCAGCGCTTCTGAGATAAGGGAACGGGTTGCCCGTGGGCTTCCGATAAGCGGCCTTGTCCCCGAAGCGGTGGAGGAATACATCCGGGGGCACGGGTTGTATTCAGCTGAGAAGGACACGTAGTTTGGAGGATGTACCCGCCTAGATATCCAGGTTCTTGACACTCTTGGCGTGGGCCTGGATGAAGGTCTTGCGGGGCAGGACCTCCTCGCCCATCAGGGTGGAGAACGTCTGGTCAGCCCTGGCGGCATCCTCCACCTCCACTTGTAGCAGGGTGCGGGTTGCCGGGTCCATGGTAGATTCCCAGAGCTGCCCGGAGTTCATCTCGCCAAGGCCCTTATAGCGCTGGACGTTCACCCGCTTCGACCCCTTGAGCTCCTGCAGGGCTTCTTCCTTCTCGCTTTCGGTATATATCCACTGCCCACCCTTTGAAGCTGTGATGCGGTATAGCGGTGGCTGGGCAATGAACAGGTGCCCGTTTCTGATTAGCTCCGGCATGTGTCGGAAGAAGAATGTCAGCAGCAGGGTGCGTATGTGCGAGCCGTCAACATCTGCGTCGGCCATGAGGATGACCCTGTGATAGCGCAGCCTGGAGAGGTCAAAGTCGTCGTCGATACCGGCCCCGAGGGCGGTGATAATGGCACGGATTTCTTCGCTGGACAGCATCTTGTCCGGTGGGGCCTTTTCTACGTTGAGAATTTTCCCCCTCAGTGGTAGTATCGCCTGGAAGCGTCGCTCTCTCCCTTCCTTGGCGGAGCCTCCAGCCGAAGGGCCCTCTACCAGGTATATTTCGCAGAGAGAGGGGTCTTTTTCTGAGCAGTCCGCCAGTTTCCCCGGTAGCGTGCCAGTATCCAGGCTATTCTTGCGGACGATCAGGTCACGGGCCCGGCGTGCTGCCTCCCGTGCCTTGGCCGAGAGCAGACACTTATCGATAATCTTTCTGACGTCGTCAGGGTGCTCCTCAAAATAGAGGGTCAGCCCTTCAGCAACAACGCTTTCGACTTGCCCTTTGACCTCAGGGTTGCCCAGTTTGGCCTTGGTCTGCCCCTCGAACTGGGGCTCGGCTAACTTGACGCTGATGACGGCTGTCAGCCCTTCCCTGACATCCTCACCCGTCAGGTTGGGGTCGTCTTCTTTGATAAGCTTATTCTTGCGGGCGTAGTCGTTGAGGGCGCGGGTAAGTGCCGAGCGGAAGCCGGTAAGGTGTGAGCCGCCGTCGATTGTGTTAACGCAGTTGGCGAAGCTGGAGGTCGACTCGCTGAAGCCATCGTTGTACTGCAGGGCTGCTTCGACGATGGTGCTGTTAATTGACTTATTGATGTAGATAGGCTGGGGGTGGCGCAGTGTCCGCGTCCGGTTAAGGTGGCGGACGAAGCTGGTAATACCGCCCTCGAAGTAGAAGGTAAACGGCTCGCTGTCCCTCCGTTCATCTATGAGCGTTATCTCCAGTCCCTTGTTCAGGTAGGTAATCTCTCTGATGCGCTCCTTGATTGTATTGAAATCGTATCTGGCGTTGCCGAATATCTCCTCGTCGGCGAGGAAGGTGGTGGTAGTACCGGTGCCGTCGGTCTCACCAATCACGGTTACCTCTCCCTGAGGGATGCCCTGTTTGAAATCGATGTGATAGACCTTGCCGTCAAGCCGGACGTCCACCTTGCACCAGGCAGACAGGGCGTTCACAACCGAAGCACCGACCCCGTGCAGACCTCCGGATACCTGATAAGTCCTGCCACCGAACTTAGCGCCGGCGTGGAGCACTGTCATCACCGTCTCCAGGGCTGACTTCCCGGTGGTGGGGTGTGTGTCTACCGGAATACCGCGGCCGTTGTCCTCCACCGATACCGAGTTGTCCTGGTGGATGATGACGCTTATCTTATCGCAGAAGCCGGCCATGGCCTCGTCCACGCTATTGTAGACTATCTCGTAGACAAGGTGGTGCAGTCCGCGTGAATCGGTGCTACCGATGTACATGCCCGGACGGCGGCGAATCGCTTCCCGTGCGCCGAGCACCTGGATATCGCTGGCAGTATAATCACCGTTATTACCGGTGGACCGGGTTTTGCGTGATGATTTCGGTGTCATGGGCAGTCAGCTCCTTCGTGGTGGTGGGGTAGCGGACACGCGTATATGGAAATGACGGCAAAGGGTAAATTCACACAGAAGTCCAGTGTAATGGGTCGGTACGAATGGTGAGTCACACATTAATATATTATAGCATATTCAGGCTGGAAAGTGAAGCTGAGGAGTGCGTATTAATCCAGTAGTTTCTCCAGGTCTGGTGGTATGAATGAGAATATCACCATGTCATACACGTTTTCGTGGACAACTAGGCGGTTTCTCAGGACACCCTCATGGATGGCACCGGCCTTCTCAGCAACACGCTGGCTGGCATCGTTGTCGGTGGCTGCTATAATTTCAATTCGGTTGAGCTTGAGCTCCTTAAGACCGAATCTGGCCAGAAGACGGGTGGCAATGGTCGCGATACCTTGCTGAGTCTGGCTGGTCCTGACCCAGTAGCCGAGGTTGGCAACCTTGTCCAGCAGGTTCAGGTTATTCAAGCCGCAGCCGCCCAAGAAAGACCCGTCCTTGGAATCGGTGATGGCGAAATTGTACTCCGTACCATCCTGCCAGCGTTACACACATTGTGCTATCCAGGTCCTGCTTTCTTCGATAGCGTAATCAGCGTGACACCACTTCATCCAGGGGGAGACCTCGGCGAGGGACTCCCGGGCTGCGGCGTAGAGGTCGGCGGCGTCACCGGGGTGGTAGGGCCGTAGCAGCACTTGCCCTGAGGTTAGATTCGGCTGGTCTTTCATTGTATGCTCTCTCAATTAGGTGGAAATGGAAGCTGGAGGAGGTTTGTTTTGGTAAAAAGTAAGGTGTCCGACCATCTTGCAATAATCGGACACTTGTGCTATTATCGGGCAAACATTAGTTCTATTATTACTGGTACAGAACCTCGAAGCTACTGACACTAGCTTCGAGAGACCCCTGTATACAGACATTATAGCATGTTTGTAAAAGGGGGTCAAGACTATGGTAGTTACTGAGACAAATTCAGCATTTGAGGGCATCTATATAGCCCCTGAAGCTTCTCTCTACTTGACAGCCACCTTGAAACGTGATGTCCCGTCAGCGGAGCAAGTTTACCCTGTGCACGCTCGTAACCTTATACGTTGGATTCGAACTGGGTTGACATCACCTGAACTTAAGCAAGTTCCAGGGAAAGAATTGCTTATGAGTTTCGAAGACCTGATTTCAATGCGTGTTATTGCTGTGCTAAGGTCACTAGGTGTTAGCTGGCCGCGAATACGAAGAGCGGAGCAATGGATGCGCCAGCAAACAGGATATCGTCGGCCGTTTGCAGTTGAACGAGTGTGGACTGAAACCAGGGATGTTTTTGCAGATTTCCCAGGAGGATTCGTTGCAGCGAGTCGTGGGGGGCAACTCACGTTAGCTGGATTGCTTGACCAGTATCTTCAGCCAGTTCAGGACATGACCTTCATTCGACACAATGGGGTCTATGTTGCTGCAACCTGGACTCCTCACGATAGTATCCTGATAAATCCACTAATTCAGTTTGGGGAACCGTGTATTCGAGGTACTCGCATTAGAACCAGAGTCATATGGCAGATGTTGAAAGGCGGAGATTCAATCTCGTACCTAGTGAGAGCCTTTAAGCTCTCAGAGCAACAGATAGACCGCGCTTTGGAGTGGGAAAATCGTCTTCAGACCGCAAAACTATCCTAGTTACCTACTTGATAACGATCTTAGCCCTGATATTGCAGGAGCACTTGCACTCTTTGGCTTCGATATACTGCACATGTCTTCCGTTCCACAATTCCAAGACCGTCCCGAGGGGGTGGCAGACCCAGAAATTATATTCTGGTGTAGAGACTACGGCCGAGCCTGGGTCACGCATGACATCAAGGCCAGAAAAAGGCATGAAGCCGACATGAAAGCCGCCCGTATCCATGTTGTGTGGATACGGGGTCGCCCAGAGGAAGGAGCTACGTGGCTGTTTTTCAAGATGCTCGTAAGAACAATAGATGAATTAGGGCGGCTTATCACATCCTCACATGGCGCAATCCACTTCAGCATCGGTCGACGTGAAGGTACTCGTCCTAAGGTAGTCTGGGCGGAATCATCTCAAGACCGTTCGAAATCCTCTGAGTAAAACTGACCGTACTCGAACAGAACCACATTTCACCGGAGCAACTCCAGCAGTCTCCCGGCTGGCATACTTTCCTGCTGTGAAGTGGTCATGTCCCGTAGCACTACGGTACCTGCTCTCACTTCATCCTCGCCGATGATAACTACCTTCGGGATGTTGAGGTTGTTTGCCTGGCGGAGCTGTGCCTTGAGGCTGCGGTCACCGATGGCCGTTATCACGGCGGTACCGTTGCGCCGCAGAGTGGTCGCCAGCTTTAAAGCAGTATCCTTAGCCTCGTTTCCCAGATGTGCAATGAATAGCTGAGGGCCAGGTAGCGAAGGTACGGAGATATTTTCCTTTTGCAGACCGAGGACGATGCGCTCGATTCCGGTGGCAAAGCCGATTCCCGGGGTCGGTTTGCCACCCAGTTCCTCAATCAGGTCATCGTAGCGACCGCCTCCGCCGAGTGAGCTCTGCGACCCGCCGCCCTTGGGCTGGACCTCGAACACCGTCCGCGTGTAGTAGTCGAACCCGCGGACGAGGCGGCGGTTTTCCTCAAAGGGGATTTCGAGGATGCTCAGGTAGTGTTTTAGCTGGATATAATGCTCGGTGCACTCCGGGCAGAGATAGTCAGTGCTTTTCGGGGCGGCATCAGCTATCGGCTGACATTGCGGGCTCTTACAGTCCAGCAACCGCATGGGATTCTTCTGGAACCGGACTTTACAGTCGGCGCACGCCGCGTCAATGTGCGGGCTGTAGTGTTCCTTGAGTGCGGAGAGATACTCAGGTCGGCACTTCTTGCAGCCGATGCTGTTTAATACTATCGTGAAGAGGCCTAATCCCAGGCTGGTGAAGAACTGCCAGGCCATGTCGATAACCTCGGCGTCAAGGGCGGGGTCGGCGTCGCCGATGGCCTCGCAGCCGAAGTGGCCGTGTTGCCGGTACCTGCCTGCCTGGGGCCGTTCGTAGCGGAAGGCAGGCCCGATGTAGTACAGCTTCACCGGCTGGGGACGGTTGTGCATGCCGTGTTCCAGGTAGGCCCGGCAGACGGAAGCGGTGCCCTCCGGTCTCAGTGCCAGGCTGTTGCCACCACGGTCCTCGAAGACGTACATCTCCTTTTCAACGATATCGGTGCCTTCGCCAACACCTCGTGTGAAGAGCCGCGCGTCCTCAAACATCGGAAGGTCGATGCGCTCGTAGCCGTAGAGACGGCATATCTCAGCCGCCTTCTGCTCGACGTAACGCCAGAATGGTTGCTCCTTGGGAAGGATATCTGTTGTACCCCGTGGTGCCCGGTACAAGGTTCCTCCTGTCTTTGTTTCTAAATTCTGGTTCGGGTATAGTTCTAAGCTAGAATACCGTATCAGCCCCAAACTTGTAAAGGCGTCTTGACTTTTGTATAAGTAATTTTCTTGCGCTATACTATCTGTGTAGCGAGCGTACATAATGGAGTAGTCGGTGGTATTCGAGGAACTGCTGGGGAAGGCAAGCAGGTATCTGCCGCCAGAAAATCTGGCCTTTGTGCAGAAGGCCTATGAGTTTGCCAGCCGGGCGCATGAAGGGCAGATGCGGTTGTCGGGTGACCCCTACATTGAGCACCCTTTGCAGACTGCTGTGATTCTGGCTGACCTGGAGCTGGACGCCAGCGCCCTGGCGGCCGCACTCCTGCACGATGTTACGGAGAATTGTGACATACCCATCTCCGATATCGCAGCCGAATTCGGCCCCGAGGTGGCCAAGCTCGTTGACGCCACCACCAAGCTGGGTAAGCTCTCTAAGCAGGCATCGGAAGAAGCTGGCTGGGGAGCAGGCACCACCCTGGCCGCGGGTCAGGCAGAGAATTTAAGAAAGCTGCTGGTAGCCATGGCCGAAGACCCCCGGGTCGTCTTTATCAAGCTGGCTGACCGCCTGCATAACATGCTTACCCTGAAGTATTTACCAGTAGAAAAACAGCAGTCCATCTCCCGGGAGACTCTCGAGATATACGCTCCCCTGGCGCACCGCCTGGGGATATGGGAGTTGAAGTGGCGGTTGGAGGATGAGTGCTTCCGCTATTTGGACATAGAGAACTACAACCGGATTGCCAACCTGGTTGCCACTAAGCGGGTGACGCGGGAGGAATTCGTCGCTGAAGTCACCGAGCAGCTCAGGCGCGAGTTCGAAAGTGCTGGTCTCCAAGCCGAGGTATCTGGCCGGCCCAAGCACCTTTACAGCATATACCAGAAGATGAAACGTTACGCTGACATGGGCAAGGACTTTGATGACATCCATGACCTTCTAGCACTCCGTGTCCTGGTGGGCTCCGTACGAGACTGCTACGGTGCCTTGGGCATCGTCCACACTCTGTGGCATCCTATGCCGGACCAGTTTGATGATTACATCGCTAATCCCAAACCAAACGGTTATCAGTCATTGCATACCACCGTAATGTATCAGAGAACAACCCCGCTGGAGGTACAGATTCGTACCCGTGAGATGCACGAGTTCGCCGAGTATGGCTTGGCGGTCCACTGGCGTTACAAAGGGGGAGAGCAACGTGATACCGGCTTTGAAGAGGGGGTGAAGGGGCTACGCCAGCTGATAGAGTGGCACCGGGAACTGCACGGGGCCGAGGAGTTCCTGGAGGCAGTCAGGACAGACGTCTTCAGTGACCAGGTCTTTGTCTACACTCCAAAGGGGGAAATAAAGGACCTGCCTAAGGGTTCTACCCCCCTTGATTTTGCCTACCGGATTCATACCGACCTCGGGCACCAGTGCATCGGTGCCAAGGTTAACGGTCGGCTGGTGCCGCTTAGCTATCAACTCAAAAATGGTGACGTTGTCCAGATAATGTCGGGTAAGGGAGACCGGGGGCCGAGCCGCGACTGGCTGAATTCCAACCTGGGCTATGTCAACACCTCTCACGCCAAAGAGAAGATACGGCAGTGGTTCAAGAAGCGCGAACGTGTTGAGAATGTGGAGCGGGGCCAAGAGCTTTTAGAAAAGCTGATGAGGCAGCTCGGTATAAAGTTCAGCGAGCGAGAGCACCTGGCCGAGTTATTTAAACATGACAACCTGGATGATTTCTACAACGCTATTGGCTACGGTGGGATAACCACTCACCAGATTGCCTCAAAACTGGCTGATATCGAAGAAGAAGCGCCAAAAGAGGCAGAAGCAGAGGTGCCGCTCAAGCGAGTAACCTCGACAATAAAGGTGCTGGGTGCCGGTGACATGCTTACTCAGATTGCTAGGTGCTGTAACCCTGTGCCCGGTGACAGCATCATTGGCTATATCACCCGGAGCCGGGGTGTGACCGTCCACCGTCGGGACTGTGTTAACGTTGCCAACGAAGAAGAGAAGGAGAGGATGGTCTCGGTGGAGTGGGGACAAGCGGACATGCTTTATCCGGTAAGGGTCCGGGTGGATGCCTGGGATAGGGTGGGACTGATGCGTGATGTCACCATGATGGTTGCCGAGGAGAAAGTCAATATCGCCGCCGCCAGCATTGCCAATGGTGAGGACCAGACTATTTCAATATTCCTTACGCTGGAGATAGGAGACCTGGCGCAGCTCAGCCGGTTGCTTTCAAAGATTGAAGGCGTGCGGAGTGTTACCAGTGTTGCCAGGACGGCTGAGGGAATCGCCGCGAAGTCTGCACAGCAGACTGATGCCAGGTAGACTTCTGTACCGTAAGGAGAATGCTTACCGAAGGGACCGAGGAGGAAAAGATTGCCTATCACCAAGTCAGCCAAGAAGCAGGTACGACAGGACGAGAAACACCGCCTGCGCAACAGGTCCATCCGTAGCCTGTGTCGGACTAATGTGGTCAAGGCGGGACGACTTATTACCTCAGGAGAACTTGAGGCAGCCCGTGAAGCAGTGACCATCGCCATCAGTTCGCTCGATAAGGCGGCGGAGAAGGGGGTGATTCACCCGAATAACGCTGCCAGGAG
>CAZTBG010000001.1:113763-137376 GCA_964611805.1 uncultured Dehalococcoidales bacterium
ATCGAGACCGGGGTAGAAAAGAATGACCGTTCAACACCGCTTGCCTCCACCGAGCTTGGGGTACACCGGGCTATTTACCAGGCTACACCGGCACGGGCGATAATTCACGCGCATCCACCCCATGCCACCACCCTGTCACTGATGAATAAGGAAATTGTGCCTAGCTGTGCTGAAGGTCTTGCCACCGTGGGCCGGGTGCCGGTGCTTGGCTGGAATATGACGGTGAAACCTGGAGGGCTGGCTGAGATAATCGCTGAGGCGCTGAAAGAGCACCGCATTGTCATGGTGCACGGGCACGGCTGCTTCGCTATTGGCCAGCTACTTGAGGATGCCTTCAACTGCACTACGGCGCTGGAAGAATGCAGCCAGGTTATTTACTTACTGAGGTCCCTGCAGAAACAGCCAGCTGCTTAGTCGCCGCGTATAAAGTCCTTGATGCTGCTTGACTTGGCAATTGAGGCCAAAGCCGTCGGGGCGAATTTTGCCACAACTAACAGTCCCACTATAACTGACCATATGACAAACATGCCCGAATGGGTGCCCATTAACCAGGCGATAAAGGGTAAGGCCGCCAGGCCAATACCCATGGCTAGAGCGACATTGCGGATAGTTACCAGGGGTACAAGGATGATGCCGAGCAGGACTCCCAGCCCTATGGCATAATGGTAGATGGGCATGAGCACGGCCAGGGTGCCAATCGAAGCCCCCATCCCCTTACCCCCGCTGAACTTCAGCCAGACCATCCAGTTGTGGCCGACCACGGCTGCTGCTCCTGCCAGGTAGATGTAAACCGGGTCTAACTGCAGCGCCCAGTAAGCGATGGCCACTGCTGCTGCACCCTTACCGACATCAATAATGCCCACGGCAATAGCCGGGCCTATCCCGACCTCACGGAAGGTGTTCAGGCCGCCGACGTTTCCCCCACCGATTTTGCGGATATCCTTGCCGCTGATGAGACGGGTGAAGATATAGGCGGACGGTATCGAGCCGAGAAGGTAGCCTATAAGAAAGACGATGATTCCGGTGACGAACTCATTGTTGGCTATCACGAGAGGCCTCCGCTATTAATTCTATTTCTTGTAGACCGGTGTGCACCAGTCGGAATATTTCTGGTTGTTATTCAGGATAATGTCGTTGTATAGCTTCTGCAGTTTGCCGGTTACCTTGCCAATTTCGCCGTCGGCTATCCTGCGATGGTCTATCTCTGAGACCGGTGTAATGTGGGCCGCCGTGCCTGTCAGGAAGCATTCATCCGCCTTATAGAGTTCGACGCGGTCAATGTGCCTTTCGATGGTCTCAATACCAAGCTCTTCCCGGGCCAGTGTTATAATGGTATTCCGGGTGATACCAATCAGGATGCCGTCCGAGCCGGGTGGTGTCACCAGCTTGCCGTCAATTAGCAGGAAGACATTCTCGCCGCTGCCCTCGGCGACATAGCCGTCCGGCGTCAGCATGATGGCCTCATCATAACCGTTCTCAATTGCCTCTGTCTTGGCAGCGGCGTTGGTCACATAGAGGCCGGTGAGCTTGGCACGCGGCACTTCGTTGGGGAACCTCCAGGAAGAGATACAGCACCGCGCCCGGTCAGTATCAAGGTATGGCCCCCAGGGGAAAGCAAAGAGTAGGAAATCACTTTCCAGGTTATGGAGGCGGACTCCCAGAGACTCAGAGCTTTTATAAGCGAGGGGGCGAACATAGACATCTTCCTCGTAGCCGCACTTAGCCACCACCTCAACCGTTATCCGGTGGAGGTCGTCCAGGGTGTGGGGCAGCTCGATATTAAGCAGGTGACAGCCGTCTAGCATCCGCTGGTAGTGCTCCTTGAGCCGGAACAGGTATATTTGCTTCCGGCTACTGTTCCAGTTGCCCCGGATACCCTCAAAGACGCCGGTGCCGTAGTGCATGAAGTTGGTCATGACATTGAGATTGGCTTCCTCAAGGGGAATAATCTGGTTATGAAAAAAGGCGTATGACGGCATGAACAGTCTCCTCTCCAGTGGTTAAGCTGACTCAACTTCGTATCGCGACTTTATCAGTATCAAGATATACTGTAACAGCCGCGTTGGCTATAATTATCTCGTCCGACTTGTCTTCCAGTATCGGTAGCTGCTGGCCGTGAACAATCATGCCACCCTCGACCACCTTTATTTCCTTCTGGCCGAAGGGGAGGGCCTGGAGGACTTCTTCGGTATTTACCTCGTCAGGACGGGGACAGGCAATAAGGACCTCGACGAACATTTCGTTGAGGTCTTCCAGTGCCACCATTTCCCGCAGACCGACCAGGCTGACCCGGGCGATGGCATCCTTAACTGCCTTGGTGGCCGCCCTGGTGATATCCTGGCCGTGCTGCTCCACCCCCGTCCCCATCTCAATAACAAAACGTTTCTTGTTCACGATGTATTCCCTGGCCTGATTGGGGCTATTATAAAGCAGGTGCAGCGGGAAGACAAGAGGAGGCAGATATCGGGGGAGCAAGAGTCGGATAATGGGAAGCCATTCTTCCTTAAATAGTTATCCCAACGAATCCGGGGCTTCGGACGGCTTGGCTTCCTCACCTACTTCGGCAGCTTCCGCCACCCCTTCGGCGACCTCAACCGCTTCTAGTACTTCCTCTACCTCCATCCGCTGTACTGCAATCCTGACGAGCATCACTTCTGGGTCGTTGAGAATGGTAATGCCTTCACCGGGGATAATATCGCGTACGCGGATTGCCTGGTCGGCTTCAGCGAGAGAGGTGACGTCCACTTCTATACTATCGGGGATATTGGCCGGGAGACACTCAATACTCAACGTATTGAGCTCTTGCGCTAGCATGTTCTCCTTGTCCTTCAAGGCAGGTGCTTCACCGACCAGCACGATTGGCACATCGACTTCTATTGCCTCGGTCATTTTAACCTGGTAGAAGTCCACGTGGAGCAGACTTCCCTTCAATATGTCCTGCTGGACTTCACGGGCCATCACTGTCCTCGGGCTCTTCTCATCGTCAATCTTGAGATTGATGAGCCTCGTCTGCCCGGTGCGCGTAAGCACCCGCTGAAGGCTGGCAGTATCACACTGTAACGCCAGTGATTCTATCCCGTGACCGAAAACATGTACCGGCGTGATGCCCTGACGGCGCAAGAACCTGACCTTCTTGCCGAGGACATCTCGTCTGGCGGCGTGCAGCTCTATCTGTTCCATCTGGTTGCTCCCTGGTAGCTGATAACTTCTTACATTAAAACATATTTTGGGGCTCTATGTATAGGGGCTTGTTTTTCGACGTGCCTATCTCGACAGGCTAGGCGTCTGGAGGGTATAGTCGCCGCCGTCACTTGAGGGGAAGATGTCCCTGAGGCGCAGCGTGCGACCGGTCTGGATGGCGGTAAAGCCGTAGCGGTTGCGGATGCGGTCGATGGCCCGGTTGAGTTGCTCCTGTCGGTGGTCACGGGATTCCAGCATCGTCAGTTGCTGCCCTGGCTCCACCAGGTTGGACACCCCGATACCGATGAGTCGTACCGGCTGGCTCTCCGTCGCCAGCGCCCGTCGTAGTAACGTCGCGCCGGTGTTATAGATTACCTGGTCGGTATCGGCAGACTGCGGCAGGGTGTGGCTGCGCGTAATCGTGGTGAAATCGGCGTATCTCAGCTTGAGGGTGACTGTCTTTGCCTGCTTGCCCCGCCGCCGCAGGTCACTCCCCACCCTTTCCCCGAGGTAGCGCAGGGTGGCTTCCAGCATAGTCCTCTCGCGGGTGTCCTTGTCGAAGGTAGTCTCGCGGCTGATTGACTTGGCCTCCGCTGGCGGCGATACCTGCCTGTCGTCAATGCCAGTGGCGGACCGGTGTAGCGCCTCACCAAACGCACCAAAATGACTTTTCAGGGCCTCCAGTGGCATCAGAGATAGTTGGGATAAGGTCTTTATCCCCAGGCCCTTCAATTTTTGTTCTGTCTTTTTGCCGATTCCCGGCAGCTTCTCTATGGATAGCGGTGCCAGGAAGGCCCGCTCCTCACCAAACGGTACCTCGATGAGTCCGTCCGGCTTGGAGAGGTCGGAGGCGACCTTGGCGACCACTTTGCAGCTGGCGACGCCGATAGATGCGTTAAGCCGCAGTTCGTCCTTAATACGCTGCTTGATGGTCAACGCCATCTGGTGAATCGAGCCGTGGAGTGATTCGAAACCGGTCACGTCCAGATAGGCCTCGTCGAGTCCCATCGGCTCGAGGAAGGGGGAGAAATCGGCCAGGATAGCCATGAACTTCTTCGAGGCGTCACGGTAGCGGGGGAAGCTGCCCTCGATGAAGATGGCCTGGGGGCAGAGACGGACGGCGGTGACCAGGGGCATGCCGGAGTGTAATCCGAAGGCCCGGGCCTCATAGGAGGCGGCGGCGACCACCCCCCTCCGGTCGGGCCGCCCCCCGACGACCACTGGCTTGCCCAATAGTTCGGGGTTCAGTACCTGCTCCACCGAGACAAAGAAGGCGTCGAGGTCGATATGCATGATGGTCCGGCTGGCCACGTATCTTTCTCCTGTGACGTTACCAGATATTATAGCACATCCGTACTATTAATGGTTAAATTTCTGCGCCAGCAATAACTTTTTGGTCGCTCCGGCGTTATAGCTTTTAGAAAGGTGGGGGTGATATTCGTGAGGACAGTAATTACTGAGTGCATCAGGGAGATTCTGTTTCGGATAAGGTGGCTCGTCATGTCCGACCGCCAGAGGTACGCCTACCTGTGGAACCGGACGAAGGAGACGCTATAGTTTATCGGGTTGTTACCTCCCCACCCTCACCCACAGTCTTTCGCCGTCGGTGATGAATTCGATGGTGCCGTTTTCGTCAGTGCGGTAGATGTTATCCCCACCGATTTCCTCCTCCAGCCTTTCCATAACCTCATCGCTGGGGTGACCGAATGTGTTGTCGGCGCCCACCGATATTACTACGATTTGGGGGTCAACGGCGGCGAGGAATCCCTGGCTGGTGGAGGTGCTTGAGCCGTGGTGGCCTGCCTTGAGCACGGTGCTGGACAGGTTGGCGCGGCATTTCATTAGCTCGGACTCTGCCTCCTCGGTAATATCGGCGGTGAGCAGGAAACTGACCTGACCGGAGCATACACGCAACACAACCCCGATATCATCGAGGTCAATCTGAGCATTATCCGGTAGCGGATTCGCCGGGTTCAGCACTTCGATGGTTACGCCCTCGATACCCGTGTCGATTTGCTGTCCGGCCTGTGCGAAGGTGTATTCGATACCCTCTTCCTCAATGAGACGGAACCATTCATCGTAGAGGGGTGACTGATAGTCCAGGTCTGTAAAGAGCACCTGCTTGACGTGGTAGCGTTGCAGGACGTCGAGGAGACCGGTGAGGTGGTCGGCGTGGGGATGGGTCAGTACCACCAGGTCGATTGTCCTGTCCCAGAAGGGCATTTTCCTGCCCAGTTCCAGATTCAGTTCCCGGGGGTCGGGGCCGCCGTCTACCAGGATGTCCTGGTGGGCGGGGGTCTGGATGAGGATGGCATCGCCCTGTCCGACATCGAGGAAGCTGACGTGGAGGTTGTCGTCAGGCATGGTAACAGCGAAGATAGTTGCTAGGGTGGCTGTTACCAGCAGAGGTGGCAGCACCCATTTCTTTGGCAGACGTATAAAGAAATTAATAACCGGGGAAATCACGGGAGACAGCCTCGTCCGGTAGCGGTAGAGCCAGATAATCCCTATTCCCGCTATATAATAGACCCATACCAGGCGGGCGTCTATCGTGCCGGTATTAATCGACGACAGGGGAAAGGCAGCCATACCGTTTACCACAGCCAGCATATATGAGGCAAATAGCCAGGAGAGCCAGCCAAACACGTAGGCGACGGGTAGGGCGATAATCCCCACGACGGCAGTGAGTGCGCCGGTAACGATGATACCGGGTAGCGCCGGTAGTGCCAGAAATGTTGCCAGGGGCGCGACCAGTGAGACGATGCCAAAGTAATAGGCAATCAGCGGCCAGACGACAATAATTATGCCCAGGGTTACACAGAAGGTGTCGTTGATATAGCCGGCGGTACTGGCGGCGGCATTGCCTTCACCCAGCGTGGCGTTGACCGCTCTCCTGCCCTGCACCTGCAACCACGGAGAAACGAACATCAGGCCGACCATTGCCAGGAAGCTCAGTTGAAAGGAGGCATCCCACAGGACTTGAGGGCTGATGCCGACCATTACGGCGGCGGCGAAGGTGAGTGCCGTAATGGCGCTGCGTTGCCTGCCGAGTAGCTCCGCTGCCAGGAACAGGCTCACCATGATTGACGCCCGCAGGACCGGTGGACGCATACCCGTAATCGAGGCATAGAGCCAGATGGCCACCAATGTCAGCCAGATGTAGATATAGTATTTACGTCCGAAGAGTCTACTGCCGGTAGCGAGCAGAATGCCGGCGACGATACTGAGGTGAAGTCCGGAGATGGCCAGCAGATGAGCGGTGCCACTAAGAGCAAAGTTGGTCTCCAGTGATGAGGGGATATTGCCGCGCATCCCCAGGACTATCCCCTGGACCAGTGCTGCCTGAGGCTCAGGCATGACCTCTGCAATGTTTTCGGACAGCCGGTGTCTTAATGAGTAGAGCCAGGCCAACGGCGGGGACCCCTTTCCTGTGTCCAGCACCTCTATTTTGGGGTAGAGCATCATCGAGTGGACTCCCTCACGGGCGAGGTAATCGGCATAGTCGAAGTCCTCAAAGCTGACCGGCTCCTTCAGTTCGCCGCTTGCCAGGAGGACGTCGCCGTAGCTATAGGTCGGGTACGGACGGACATACAGCAGGACGGTTCCAGTTACCTCCCGCCACTCCCCGTCCACTTTCACCTCCCAGGCGGAGAAGCGCAGGTGAGTTGTCTTGTCTCCGACCTCAGGGTCGCCGTCTAGTATCCCCTTGATTTCCAGAGCGCCGCGGTCGTTGTAGAACTGGAGAGAGTCGGCATCGGCTGATGTCGGGTCAGGCTGGAAGTGGAGGATACCGCCACAAAGGATAATGGTACCCAGGGCCATCAGGGTGGCGGCTTTCCGGTGCCGGCGGAGGAGAAAGGGCAGCGGCAGGGTGACCAGCCCGACGAGGAGAAGTGGTAATGGCAGGTTATAGACTGATCCCAGGAAGATACCCGCTATCCATGCACAACTGAGGAAAATCAGTGACACTGTCGCCCGCCTCGGTTACTGGTCGGCAACCGTAATCAGGTCCTTGATTTGCTCGTAAGTGGTGGCGCCGATGCCTTCTACTCTGGTTATTTCGTCGGCACTGCGAAAAGGGCCGTTCTCTTGGCGGTAGTCGACGATTGCCTGTGCTCTTGTCGGGCCTATCCCGGGCAGGGCATCAAGCAGCCATGCCTCGGCCCGGTTGATGTTAATCTTCTGCGGTCCGTCTTCTGCCCCTGTCTCCAGGATGTAGAGCTCCAGCTTGGTGAGGACGGCATTGTCGGTGGTGCCGCCGGCGGCTTGAATAAGGGCCCTGATGGAGTCGCTATTGCTGAAAGGGTAGTATCCGGGGTTGGTAACAGCACCACCGATGAAGATATTGCCCTGGTTCTCCTCACCCTGAGATAGAGATATTTCTAAGGGAGGACTTGGCTGGCATCTTGCCCAGGCAACCAGGCCACCACCGATTGTGACGGCTATCAGCAGGACCATCACCAGCGTTCCGAACCGGTCGAGCTTACTAACCGTGATTTGGAGACCTCCTGCTCTTGGCGGTCTGGTTCGGAGGACAGGCTGCGGTCAGGTTCTAAAACAGGCAGGTATTAAATTTATTGGCCGCTGAGGGCGGCTCGTAGTGCATCTTCGGACTCGTGGGCCGTAACCGCTATTACCTGGTCTTCCGCCTGGAGGATGGTGGCACCGGAGGGGACTATCGGCCTCCGTGCTTTGCGAACAATAAGAGACAGTACGCTCCCTTCCGGTAAAGCCAGTTCCTTTATGGGTTTACCGATGGTAGGTGCGCCCGGAGGGATTTTCACCTCGACGATTTCCAGCCCCCTATCCCTGATATCGCGCAGATGTATTAGAGTATGTGTCGGGACCTCTTCTTCGATGCTCTCGAGTATGAGATTGGTGGTGTTGATGGTGACATCGATGCCCAGTTTCTTGAAGATGGACTCGTTCCTTGGATTTCTGATGCGGGCGACGGTTCGGGGCACGCCGAACATGTGCTTGGCCACCTGGCAAGAGACCAGATTGTCCTCATCATCTCCAGTCACAGCAATCAGCATGTCGGCCCGGTTGGTTCCAACTGAAGCCAGGGTAGTCGACTCGCAGCCGTCACCACGCACACAGATACTACCCAGTTCGTCGGAGAGCGTTCGGGCAACAGTAGCGTTCGTCTCCAGTATCAGGATTTCATGCCCTTCATCAAGTAATGCCCTTGTTAGGTAATAGCCAACCCTGCCGCCGCCAACGACGATGACATACATGGCTTACTCTCCTTGGGACTCCAATTTCTCTCTGAGTATCTGAGCAAAGAGTGTCGTCGGGCTGATCGCCTCCAGACCCAGCTCCTCGTACATATCTCGGCGCAGGGGGTCATAAATACGGCAAACCGTTCTGGGTACATTAAAGATGTGTTTGGCTATCTGGCTAGCCATGATATTACGGTTGTCCCCCTGCGTTAGGGCTACAAAGGCACCTGCCTCCTCGATACCCGCACTCTTAAGCACCTCTTCGTCAATGCCGTTACCTATCAGGGCCGTTCCCTGAAAGTTGGGGGCCAGCCGCCGAAAGCTGTAGGAATCTATGTCTATAATGGTGACGGTGTGCCCGTCCTGCTCAAGCAAGGAAGCCAAGCGGGCGCCAACCCGCCCGCATCCCATGATAACCACTTTCATTGTGCCGCCTTATCAGGAGTATTATCAGGGGTATATTGATGGTATAGTATAACACGGCAGGGCGCATGTTTCAGCACATGGGGTACTACGTCGCCCAGACTAAATTGGCCGAAGCGTCGCTGGTAGGTGGTGCCTATCACAATGAGGTCAGCCTCGCGCTGGATGGCCTCATCAACGATAGCCGGGGCAGCATCACGTGCTTGCAACAGGTCGGTCTCGACCGCGCAGCTCTCCCCCGCACCGATACTCTCCATACGGTCCAGCACTCTCTCTGCCTTCTCGACTTCAGCTTCGAGTTCAGTATCCAGCGGGAGAGTGCGGTCTATCGGGATAATGTAGACGGCCATGATTTTGGCCTTGTCTTTTCTGGCTAGCCGGCAGGCCAGCGTGATTGCCTCTTCATCAGCGGGGGAGCTGCTTACAGGCACCAGAATATTATGGAATTCCATGGACTCCGTTTCCGTTCACTTTGAACAACGAATATTATAATCCTGTCAGCGATAAACTACAACAGCACAATTGCTTATTTTTCTGTACCGCACTTTTTCCATGCTACCGCCACTTCCAGAAGGAAGGGACAAAGAGCATCAGCATGGTGAAGAGTTCAAGGCGGCCGACCAGCATACAGGCCATGAGAACACCCTTACCGATAGGATGAATGAATCCGTAGTTGGCCGCTGGCCCTACCAGGTTCAGACCAGGTCCCACCGTTCCCATTGTAGCAGCAACTGAAGATATAGCACTAACAGGGTCCAGGCCAACGGCGCACATCGCCAGAAAAGCCGTGGTCAGAATAGCAATGTAGGCGATGCTCATGCCCACGATGCTCGAGACCACCTTTTCTGATAAAACGGCTCTCCCCACCCTTAAAGGTATGACGGCGCGAGGGTTAAAGGTCAGCCGGACCTGTCGGGAAGTAAGTTTGGATAGTACCAGCAACCTGATTACCTTTATTCCACCTGCTGTTGAGCCTGCGGAGCCGCCGATAACCATCAGGACGACCAGGATGGATCTTGAAAACGCTGGCCACGTGTCGAAGTCAACGTTGCTGAAACCGGTTGTTGTTGCAATAGAGGTAACATTAAAGATACCTTGCCTCAGCGCGGAACCAATGGGCAGGTCACTGCGCAGTATAAGCTCTAAGGTGACGAATAAAGAGGCGCCAACGAGCAAGGCCATGTACAGTTTAAACTCGGGGTTCTTAAACAGCTGTCCCGGCTGGCGCTTCCAGAAAAACAGATAGTACAGGCCGAAGTTCACCGCAGCCGCAATCATAAAGAATATTACAATGCCCTCGATGAAGACGCTGTTGTATGTACCGATACTTTGATTGGTGGGTGTAAACCCCCCTGTGGCCATAGTGCATAAAGCAACGTTTATGGAGTCGAATATGCCCATACCAGCCACAATGAGCAGGATAATCTCAATGATGGTAAAACCGAGGTACAGCAGCCATACTGCCTTGGCCGTATCACGGATGCGGGGTGTTAGCCGTCCCGCCTCTGGCCCAGGCATTTCTGCCTCCACGAGGTGGGCGGCACCAATGCCCACTACGGGAAATAGGGCAACAAAGAGGGTGATTATGCCCATTCCCCCCAGCCACTGGGTGATGGAGCGCCACAGGAGAATGCTCTCGGGCTGGTCTTCGACAATGTGCAACACTGTGGCACCGGTGGCTGTAAAGCCGGATACTGATTCAAAAAGGGTGTCCAGATAGTTAGGGAAGGTTCCGGCCAGCGCGAAGGGAATGGTACCGAAGAGAGAGGCCAGTATCCAGCCACCGGCCACCAGTAAAATTGCTTCCCGCCGGTTCAGCCTGCCCTCGCCGACTGGCGTCAGACGCCAGACCACCAGGCCCATGCCGATGGTTATGGCTGTGGCAATGGCAAATGCTGCGGAGGCAGACTCTCCCGATACGAGACCCCAGACCAGTGGGAAGAGCATAAAGCAGCCGAGAATGATTATTAGCAGTCCGAGGTAATGGCAGACAACCTTTATTCTCATCTACTTTTACTTAAAAAGTCGCTCCACAGCCGGGATAGCTGACAGAGACGAGACGATGATGACGTGGTCGCCGGGGTGAATCACGCTGTTATTCGGGGGAATTATTACCGTGTCATCACGGGCGATTGCGCCAGCGACTACTCCTTTTGGCAGGCCAGCCTCGGCAATGCTTCGCTGCGCGATGTTGGCGGTGGTACTGGTAACAAACTCGATTGCCTGAACGTCCTTACCTCCAATAAATGGTGCCGAGATAGCACCACCGTGGAGAACGAAGTGGGTAACTCTGCTCGCGACCTGTAATAAAGATGACACGGCGACATCCACACCAATCGCCTCCGCCAGGGGGACGTAACCTGGCTTGTTGACGGTGATTATAGTGCGGGATACCCCCAGGTTCTTGGCGAGCAGGCTACAGAGGATGTTGAGCTCATCACTGTCAGTGGTGGCGATAAAGGCGTCAGCCGCTGGTACACCCTGCTCAATAAGGAAGTCGGGGTCGGTGGCGTCACCCTGGAGCACCGTCGCCCGCTCCAGCCTGGCAGCAATTTCCTGGCAGCGGTCGGTGCTCTCATCAATCACCTTAATGGTAAGGCCGTGCTTCTCTAGGCCCTCGGCAACCAGAAAGCCGATGCGTCCTGCACCAAAGATAACAACGTTCCTTACCGGGTGTTGAGGTGGGGCAAACATTTCGTGAAATTCGTCCATGGAGTCCCGGTGCGCCACCAGGTAAACGTGGTCACCATTTTGAATGACTTCATCAGAGGCGGGCACGAACGTTTTTCCAGAACGGGAAATGGCAGCAACAACGCACGGTTGCGGGAAGGTAATGGCGTCTAATGGTCTGTCAACCAGCACCCCCTGGTCTACCCTGAACTCCCTTATCTGGACCCGACCATCAGCAAAGCTTTCTCCGGGCGTCGGATAGAGGCTTGACAGCATCCCCATAATTGCGTCGGCCACCTCCACCTCGGGGTTAATTATCAGGTTTATCCCCAGTGTTTTCGGTCTGATGACCTTGCGCGCCGCTGAAGGTGATTTGGCGGCGGTGATGAAGTACCCTGAATAGTCAGGATTGCGGACCCTGGCAGCCGTCATCACTGCCCCTAGCTCCTTGGCAAGGAAGCAAATGAGCATGTTGGTCTCGTCGTTGTTGGTGACGGCAATGATTAGGTTGGCACGGTTGACTTCGGCCTCTCGGAGGATTCTGGGAGTTGCGGCGTTCCCCACTATCGTCTTGACATCGAGCTGACGGCGAACACCCTCCACCACGTCCTCGGAGGGCTCGATTACGGTTACCTCGTGATTTGCTTCCGCCAGCAGGGAAGCGACATGGAATCCGACAGTCCCCGCACCAGCGACAATAATATACATCTAGCTCATTTGAGGCTATTCACGTATTTTACCTCTGATACCTCTGAATAGCCTTAGAATACTTCGAGCGAAATTGCGCAGCAGCTTTCTCGACCTTTTTCGCCTGCGAAGTACCTGGTCACCCTGCTTACTCGTTGGCACCGGCTCGAAGGTGTCTTTCTTTGCCTTTGCTGTTATTCCGTACATCTTTCTAAAGCTGTCTCCCCCTTATTAGCCTTAGGCCGACTTACCTTGCTTTTTATCTCCGTAACTAAGATAATGGCATCATTTTAACGGCAGGTCAAGTATTCACATCACAGTTTTGGCTTCATCCGATGCTGCCTGAAAAAGGGATTTTACTGTTCTGGCTGTTATCTGTCAAAGTAACCGGGTAACCAGCCCTGCGTTCTGGAGGCCGAACAGGATAAGGCTACCAGTTAAATCTGGTAGCCTTAAGTCACAAAGTATTCCGTCCGGGCTGTCCACTTGGGATTCCCGTGCATACCCTCTACTCTGCCGACCTCAGGCCTCCTGATAAAGCGGTGAGGAGGCCTTCATCAGACGGTTCATGTGTCGCATCTCGGCAACCAGCTTGCCGCTGTCCTTCTCATACAGCTCCGAGTCCAGCCAGATGAACTCGGTCTTCGGACTGGCGCCAACACATACGATACGTCCCGTTTTCCGGTAGGGTACCCCGGCCTTTATCGGGCCGTTGACGTTACGCAGCTCGGTTGCCCCGAAGAATCCCACTGACGGTCCATCACGGTCGCCAGTCAGATCAAACATCAGGGCGCCGTACATCGAGCTGGGATTCAGTATGGAAGGTCCCCAGGGAGAGCTTCCCTTGTACCAGTCTATGGGGTCAGTAATTGTTTCAAGGGCCCTGTTAAGGTGCTTCTGGGTGAAGACCACGTTTTCCTGTGGTGGAAGCTCGGTTCCTGGTTTCGTCTTAGCCAGAATGCGTATCTCCTCCGGCGGTGAACTCTCCAGCGGGATTTTGCGGATGTACGAGGCCTCTTCCGGCTCGCCGATGCCCACTGTGCCCTTGGCCACGGTTTGACCGTCACGCATCTCCACACTGGCCCTTAGCTGCACGTTATCGGTCCCCTCTGGAGGTATCTCAATCACTGCCCGTACCTCCTCCCGGTCCAGGGTGGCATAGGTGTAGTAGATGCTCAGTGAGCCCTTCTCGAACCAGCGCTGCCCGAAGAGCTTGATAAGCAGCGGAGGAAAGAGGTTGAGGTGGATAGTACCGGGTATCGTGCCGCCGCGCATCCCTATTTTCTGTGCCACTTCGTCGGTGTGAATGGAACCGGGTGCTCCCTGCCAGACGTTGACCGGTGCCCGCCACCCCCCATACATGTAGCCTTCTTTGATAACGATATCGTCAGACATGTTTCCTCCTTTGCTAGAGCAGGATGTTTTTTATATTTTGAACCACTAAGGCGATAATAAACGTTCGATGGCGGGCTGTCAACTTTGACTTACTCCGTCTGGTGCCTGTTTATTATGTGGTGGCTCCAGCTACCATCACCGGATAGCACACCACCTATTGCGCAAACTCTGATGTCATCTCCCTGATAGGTAGCCTCCGATATTTCATACAGGTATTCGGCCAGGTCTTTCGCTGTTTTTCCGCTGGGCTGCAGCCGGGGCAGCTCGGAAGCAGGGCCGAATGCCTCCGGACTCTCCAGTGAACCCTTGTATGTTGAAATCCCTGTCAGTACGCCCGGTTCCGGCTTGACTTCAAAGGCACGGGCCGGCGCTCCCTGTGTTACTATCCCGACGATGAACACCGGCTTACCGTCACCAGCACTGGTAATTACACCGGCAATCCGGGGCGTGTTCAGGCTGTCCGGCTCGGAGCCGGCACCATTAAGTACCTTTTCCAGGTAGTCTCCGGTGGGTGCTGTCCCCGCAATCAGCAGGAGTCGGTAGGTCTCAAATATGGCTTCGGTCTGGATGCCGTTGCTGACCACGGCCATGCCTGTCTGATTATCAAATTTCACGCTCGGGTAGTGGAAACGCAGCGGGACATGTTCTTGCTGCCCGATGGGGTCGATTCTGATGCTGTCGTCTGCAGCTACGGCCAGACGCTCCCGGCTCTGCGGGCTGCGTCCGGTGACCAGATAAGCCAGGGCTGGTCTGCTGTCAGCGGTCAGCCCGATGAATAGCTGCCTCCCTGGGTAGGGTCCATTCGGATTACTCATAATGCTCCTCTCCCCCTTTTCCTTTGGCTTTCTAGGTATGTGTCTGGTTATGCTTTGTTTTCTTCTTCTCTGCCCAGAAGATTGCTCGTGGTGCTCTCTCATTATACGGGTTTCCGGTGCGGTCGCCATATACCTGCTTTACAATGAAACCAGATTTCTCAAACCAGGTTTGCATTTCGACCTTACTTGGAGGGTGGCACTGCATTAGATATTCCTCTGTCTTAGTGTTCCGGTCAAAAAAGGTTATTATCGTACATCGTCGGTATCTGACCAGCCTCTGGTTAGTATCAAACCATATCGTTTTCCTTTGTGTCTGAATACATGTGCCATCTTTGCATGTCCCGGTAGGGAATGCCTTATCGTCAACGTCTATCCGCTGCCAGGTTTCGTGAAGAGTACCTTCCATATGGTTATTGTCCAGATAGATATAGCCATCAGGCCTAAGAGAGTCGAAGGCGCGAATGATACACTCTTCCTGCTCCTTGGCCGTCGCCAGCTCGTAGAGGCAGTTACCACCCAGTACCACCAGGTCAAAGCCTATGGGCCACTCATCGGCTATTACATCGGCCTCATGCAGGCTGATTCTACCCTGTACCCGTTCGGGCAATTGCCTGAGCTTTGTGCGGGCGCGGTTGAGCATTCCCTTTGCTTGGTCAAGACCGACAATTTCATGGCCGTCGAGAGCTAGAGGTATAAGGATACGACCCGTTCCACAGAATGGCTCCAGAATCCGCAGGGGGCGGCGGTTACCAATCAGCTTTCGGATGAGTTCCACATCATCGGTGTAGGCATCAGTTCGGTCGTAAATCTCGGCGATGTGCGGTTCAATATCATACATATTGGTTTTGTTGTAGCTCATGAATGTGATTCCTTATTCCTGGTGAAGGGCAGCGTGCAATCAGCGTTTGGTAGCCACAATTCGCCCGTTTCCCCACCTCCCCTGGCGCATTCGTTTTATTTCGCTGGCGAACTCTTTATGCGCATAGACTACCCAGTCTTTTCCGAGGACGGTGGCAAACTCATCCTCCCTTTCCAATAGCTTGTGGTCCAGTGCCCTCCAGCCGATTTCAATATCTCTCTCGGTGATGTCCTCGGCGTGGTCTACTGCGTATCCCAGGTCCTGGAGAAGACTGACAATATCCTGCAGCCGCCACCTCGGGCTGTGCTTGTCTGGATTCTCCCGCCTGATATCAAAGGTCATGGCCAGGCGTCCGCTCTGCGCCAGCACCCGGTAGAACTCTTTGAGCCAGGTCTCATCGTGGTTCAGGGCACATTGGCTCCAGACAACGGTGAACTGGCTGTCTCCGAAAGGCAGACTGGTGGCATTCCCCATGCGGAAGTCCACACGGTCGGATAACCCGGCAAGCTCGGTTATCCGGCTGGCGGCCATAATAAACCTTTCAAACAAGTCGACGCCTGTGACACGGCATCCGAACGACTGCGCCAGTTGGATAGCCGGTCCACCCAGATAGCAGCAGACGTCAAGAACATAGTCATCGGCGGTGATAGCCGTCAGTTCCGCCAGTTCTGCCGTATCCTGCTCACCACCGAGGTGGTACTGCAGGCCGCAGACGGTAGCCGTCGGGCTGGCCAGGAATCTACCGTCCATGATGGCAGGTTGAATCATCCTTTCAATCCTGTCGAGCAGCGTTCCGCCCTCCGGTAATTGCCAGTTGTCGATGACTTCCTGCAGTTCGGGTGTGGTCACGGGTCTCTTTCTTACTCCTCAATGATGGCGACCACCCTCGCCCAGCCAGCGCTGCCGCCGGTTATTTTTATTGGGAAGCAGGCGACCTTGAAGCCGAAGGGCCTAGGCAGCTTATCCAGGTTGGCCAGCTTCTCGATGTGGCAGTACTCCTTCTCGATACCGGCGTAGTGGGCACCCCAGATAATACGGCTGTCCTTGCTCTTCTGGAATTCCTCTCGTATTGCCCAGAAGGGGCGGTCCCAGCCCCAGGCATCCGTCCCCATGACGCGGATGCCCTGCTCAATCAGCCACAGGGTGGACTCCCGGTTCATGCCACAGCCAGCATCGAAGTATTCTGGCTTACCCCACAGCCTATCCGCTCCGGTCTGGACGAGAACGATGTCCCCCGGTTTTAGTTGATAGTTAATCTTTTTCAGGGCTTCTTTGAAGTCGCTCACAGTGACACCACTGCCCCTCGGCTTGTGCCGCATATCAAGGACGACGCCGTCACCATAAAACCACTCCAGAGGCATCTCGTCAATCGTCCGTGCCTTCTTACCTTCAGATGTGGGGGCATAGTGCCACGGGGCATCGACGTGGGTGCCAGCATGAGTACCCAGGGTCAGGGTGTCCGTTGCCCAACCCAGTCCCTGCGGCAGGTCTTGGTCAGTGCAGCCGAAGGTGTTTTTCATGGCAGCACCACCCTCTTCGTGGGTGTGGTGGACGAGTTCCACTGCCTGTGCTCCGGGGATAGGCTCCATTGGTACGCTCAGGTCGATTATCCTCATGGTCATTATTTGCCTCCACATATTGTTGGGAATCAGGCCGTATTCTAACATCCCTGCTGCCTTGGTGGCAAAGCAGGAGCGGATATAGTTCATTGACAGATATCCGGCCCGCTACTATAGTTGGGTGTATCTGGATAGAGTTTAAGGAGGAGCTATGAAAGAGGCAGGCGTTGAGCGAGTGGCCGTTATTGGTGCCGGACTGATGGGCTGCGGCGTGGCCGTGGAGTTTGCCCGGTTCGGCTACGAAGTTAGTATCTACAACACCCGTGAGGAGACCAGCAGGCAGGCGATGCAGCAGGCGCGGGAGGCACTTGACCTGATGGCCGAGACAGAGCTTATTACAGGCGAGGAGGCCGATGCTGCCTACGGTCGTTTGCGACCCACTACTGATATCACTGATGCGGCTTCTGGTGCCGATTTCGTCCATGAGTCAGTGCTGGAGGTACTCGATATCAAGAAGGGTGTGTTTGCCCAGCTCGACGAGCTCTGTCCCCCGCCGGTAATCTTGGCGACCAATACCTCCGGCCTGCGGGTTACCGATATTGCCTCAGCTACCAGACACCCGGAGCGTGTCCTGGCAACGCACTACTTCCAGCCGCCGCATTTTGTCCCTCTGGTAGAGGTGGTGGGTGGTGAGAAGACCGATAAGACACTGGTGGAGAAGGCAGCCCGGATGCTGCGGGGGATGCGTAAGCGGGTGGTTGTTATCGATATTGAACTACCGGGGTTCGTGGGCAACCGTCTCCAGGGGGCTATCGCGCGGGAAATACGTTCGCTGGTGGAGCATGGGATACCCTATCCGGAGCTGATTGATGACGTGATATCCTTCGGGTTCGGTCGGCGGATGGCCTACACCGGCTACTTCAAACGCATGGATCTGATAGGTCTCGATTTTGGCTACCGGGGTGCTCGGGGTCGGGGTGTGCCTGCATGGGGTCCGGTCGCTGAGCGTGTCGAGCGAGGTGAACTGGGGATGAAAAGCGGTAAGGGCTTCTACGACTGGCCCGGTGACAGTGCCAAACAGCTACACCGCCGCCTCAACACCGAGCTTATACGCCTGATGAAGCAGGACATGGAGGCCGGGCTCATCTAGGGTGCTGCTCTTAGTATCGTGTCGCGCCAGGCTCGTTAATAGTCTCCACAAGCGTGACGTGCTATAATATTTTTATCCAATACAGAGCGGATTTGCTGTGCTTTGTTGTGTCAAAGGAGCGGAGAGACATGCCCAGTGATATTGTCAGGCAGCTAGACCCTATTTTCAAAGCGAAGTCGATGGCCGTTATCGGGGCTTCACGGGCACCATTCAAGTGGGGAGGTCGCACTCTCCTGACCGCCATGATGAGCGGCTACCGCGGGGCGATATACCCGGTTAACCCGGGGGAGAAGGAAATCGCCGGGCTTACCTGCTATCCTAGTGTCCGTGATATCCCGTACGATGTCGATATGGCAGTTATCGTTGTCCCGGCGGCGGTAGCACCCCAGGCAATGGCCGATTGTGTTGCTAAGGGAGTAGGGGGCGTGGTCATGATAACCGCCGGCTTTGCCGAAGCCAGTGAGGAAGGCAGGGTCTTACAGGATGAGTTGGTGCGGATTGCCCGCGAGGGTGGTATCAGGTTTGTCGGGCCTAACGGCATGGGGATATATAGCTCTGCGGTCAATCTGAACCTGTGTCTGCACGATGACATCCGGCCGGGGAAGATTGCTTTCGTGTCTCAGAGTGGCACCTTCGGCGGGCTGCTTGCCGAGTTCGCCGAGCGGAAGGGCTACGGACTGAGCAAGTTTATCAGCATCGGTAATCAGGCCGACCTCAATGCTGCCGACTACGTGGAGTACCTGGGGGAGGACGACGAAACCGGAGCGATTGTCCTTTACATGGAAGGTTTCAAGGACGGCGGTAGGTTTTTTAAGATTGCCCGTGACGTTATTAAGAAAAAGCCGATACTGATGTATAAGGCCGGTCGTACTGAGGCAGCCGCCAGAGCGACCATGTCCCATACCAGTTCCCTGGCTGGTTCGGACGAGATAGTCGATGCCATGTGTCGGCAGGTGGGCATCATCCGGACTTCGGAGGTAACGCACCCGTTTGACATGGCCGAGGCACTAATCGGCCTGCCCCTCCCCCGGAGTAACCGCGTCGCCATTATCGGTAGCGGCGGGCAGGGAGTGGTTACCTCCGATACCTGCGAGTCGCTCGGCTTGCGGGTCCCTGCCCTGGACCATGAGACAAGTATGAAGATCAAGGAAGCATTGCCTCCCCATGCCCCGGTCCCATCGAACCCGGTGGACTTTGCCGGGGGAATGCGCGGACCGCTCGATGAGGTGCAGGTGGCCGATGCGCTTGCCCGAATTGACTATATCGACGGCATCATCTGCAATACTCCCCATTTCCACGGGGATGATAGAGACGACTTGAAAACGGCTGTCCAGGGGGCGGAAATATTAGCCGCCGTCCCGAAGAAGTACGGTAAACCGGTGGTCACGCTATCGTGGCACAGTCACGGTGGCGGTGGCGCTATCGGGGACATTATGAAAGCGGCCGGCATACCCTCCTACGAGACGCCGGAGCAGTGTGCCAGAGCGATGATGGCCCTGGCACAGTATGCCGAGGTCCGCCGGAGACTGAATGCAGAATAGTTAGTTTGCTATAAGAAGCTCATGCCTGTCTGAGTCTATCCAGACTGTCAGGACTGGGGCTTGAAGAAGTCCATTAGGGGGGAGTTGAAGAGGGGCCACACCCCTCTTTTTTGTGTCTTCCACTTACCCTTGGAAAGGGGGATTAGGGGGATGGGGCTGCCACTATGGGAAAGGGGGCAGAACTATTATAGATTCTTAATTCCGGCACTCTCTATAAATAGAGGAAAACCAAGGGGGACACCCCCTTGGCATCCCCCGTCCAGAGGGGTTACACCCCTCTGACTCCCCAAAACGGTGAGAGGGCAGTTTCCTGGCAGGGGTCATTCGCACCTTATGGGCGTGCCTTACTATCATGTGGGGTATTCTTTACTCTGGCTGCAGAATAATAAGGGGAGTTTAAGAGGGCGCAGCCCTCTTATATTAATTTTCCCCTTCCCCATTGGGGAAGGGGATACAGGGGATGGGGCCGCCGCCAACAAATAGGAATGCTAGATAAAAAAGAGGATGTCAAAGTGCTACCAATCTCTGAGCAAGTGTATATCCTTGTTAAATCAAGGCCTCATATTTTATAATATCCCCCAGTTGGTCAGCTTCAGTCCCGTCAGGGACGTCAGGGGGTAGGGCGATGCCTGTAGACTATTTGGTGGCACAGGACCTTCATAAGAGCTTCAACGAGCACAAGGCGGTCAACGGTGTCTCTTTCACAATCTATAAGCGTGAGATTTTCGGACTGCTGGGGCCGAACGGGGCCGGTAAGACGACGACGATACGGATGCTGTCTACTGTCCTGGAGCCGGACCAGGGTGATGTCACCATCGGCGGTCATTCGATAAAGCATGAAGCTGAGGCGGTACGGGGCCTGATTGGCGTCTGCCCTCAGGAGCTGGCCCTTTACGTTGAGCTTGGTGCCCTTGACAACCTTATCTTCTTCGGACGGATGGCGGGGATGAGCAGCCAGGAGGCCCGGGAGCAGGCCATGTCTAACCTGAAGCTGGTAGGCTTGCAGGAGAGGGCCAGGGGCAGGATAGACAAGTTCTCCGGTGGCATGAAGCGGCGCGTTAATCTGGCGGTGTCGCTGATGGGGCACCCCGAGCTCCTCTTCCTCGACGAACCAACGGTCGGCATTGACCCGCAGTCACGGAATAACATCTACGAGACAATCGAAGGACTGCGTGATAAGGGAATGACGATTCTTTACACGACCCACTACATGGAGGAGGCCGACCGTCTCTGTGACCGGGTGGCTATCATGGATGGCGGGCAGATAATTGCTCTGGACACCCCGCATGAACTCAAGGCACAGATTGGCCCGCCGGAGCAGGTGACTCTGGAGGATGTCTTCCTGAAACTGACCGGCCGGAGCCTCAGAGACTGAGCAAGATACGATATGACTAGAGCGCTACAGATTGCACTGCTGCAGGTCCGCATATACCTTCAGGACAAGAGTGACCTTGCCTTCAGCCTGCTCCTGCCGGTGGTGACCTTCGCTCTGATGTACTTTGTCTTCGGCGGGCAGACGCATTTCCACGCTACCGTCCACATCGTTGACGAAGACCCGGGGGGTATCTACTCGAATGCCCTCATCGAACGGCTGGACGCTCTTGATGAGCTCAATGTTGAGCTGCTCTCCCTTGACAAGGCTGATAGAAAGCTGGAACGGTCCGACCTGCTGATGTTTATCATAATACCAGAGGGGTTTTCGGATAGGCTGGCCTCGGGAGAGCCGGTACAGCTCCTATTCAAGCAGCGGGGGAACGGCGGACAGGAAGGACAGATAGTGGCTGCCCTGGTGCGGAGTGTTGCCGATGACATCTCACTGGGTCTCCAGGTGAGGGGGCAGGTCACCGCGGCACTGGTTGGCATTGATGTCCCGGTTAACCAGATTGAGACCACCGTGGAGCGGTTACTCACCGAAGAGCGAGAAAGTCCTACCGTGGCTGTTACCGAGGATACCATCGGCAGCAGCCCGGACCCGGTCAAACAGTTCTTGCCCGGCATCATCACCATGTACGTCCTCTTTGCCATAATCCTGAGTGCCCGTACGCTGGTGGAGGAGCGCCAGCTGGGGACGCTGGAGCGCCTGCTGACTACCCGGCTAAGTATCGGCCAGCTCTTCGCGGGCAAGTTCATCGCCGGTATCAGTCGCGGCTTTATCCAGACTTTGATACTGATGGCGCTGTCTTACGCCGTCTTCCAGATTTTCACTCCCCTTTCATTTGCTAGCTCGCTGCTGGTTGCCCTTATTTTTACCTGTGCTGCCAGCGCATTGGGTCTTATTATCGCTTCGGCGGCACGCACCCCGGACCAGGCCACCTGGATGGGTGTCTTTTTCACGATGGCGATGGTTATGATAAGCGGCACCTTCTTCCCCATCGAGGAAGGTTCGGTAATGGAGACAGTCAGTCGGTTTTCCGTCAATACCTATGCCAACGATGCCCTGACGACACTGATTTCTGAGGGTGGTTCGCTGGCCGACGTCGGTTTCGAGATGGGCATACTGGCGGGGGTGATTGTCGTTGGCCTGCTGCTCAGTCGGTACCTATTTAAAGTCATGCCGGGAGGGAGATAGGGAAGTGGTACAGCCAAGGCTGGTCTGGCTTATTGCTCTCAAAGACCTGAAGCTATTTAGCCGGGACCGCATGGCCCTGTTCTTCTTTATTTTGTTCCCCTTTATGTTTGTCATCATGTTCAACTTTATCCTGGCCGGTATTGGTGGTGAGGACGACCGTCTCGTGTTCCGTCTCGTCTCCTTGGAGGAGGAGACAGAGACAGCACTGAGCTATCAGATAATCGCCGCCATGGTGACACCGGATGAGTCCAGTCTCCAGCCGGGCGAGCCTCTGATTATCCGGGAAGATGACTATGATGAGTTGCGCCGGCAGGTTGAGGAGAAGGAAATAGGCGGATTTCTTGTTTTTCCGGCAGATTTCACCGAGGGTATTTACTCGGGTAGGGGGGCTGTGATTGAGGTGGTGGCTGACCCCGAAGCGGTCAACTACCGGGCGGCACTGCACGGCCTGGCTGAGGAGATTAGCTCCTGGATTGGTGCCGAGTACGTCGTCAGGAGCGCCATTATTGAGCTGGCCGGGGAGCAGGCCCCGGCTATCCTGGAATCGTTAGACAGTCAGGTCGTCACTGGCGAGTCACTTATAGCGTATACCAGCGAGAAAGTGGGGGAGGTCGAGGCAGAGCAGCCATCTAACTATGTTATCCCCGGCTACCTGGTGATGTTCGTCTTCTTTGCGGCTGCCCTGTCCGCGGAGGCGATTGTCCGCGAGCGCCAGAACCATACCCTGGAGCGGCTGCTGGCCAGTTCGGTGCGGCGGTCTACGCTTATCGGTGGTATTTTCACGGGCACGGCGGCCAAGGGACTGGTCCAGATAATCATCTTCTGGACGGTGGGAATTCTGGTTTTCAACATCGACCTGGGGGTGGCCCCGGCGGCCGTTATTATCCTCTCTTTCCTGATGGTAATCGTGTCAGCTGCCTTCGGCGTGATGCTGGCCACCCTGGTAAAGACCGACCGGGGTGCCGGCTCGCTGGCGACCCTGTCTGCCCTGATAATGGCGCCGCTCGGCGGCTGCTGGTGGCCGCTCTTCATCGCGCCCCAGTGGATGCAGCTCCTGGCTAAGGCCACGCCTCACGGCTGGGCAAATGAAGGCTTCAACAAGCTGATGCTCTTCGGGGCTGATTTTGCCGACGTTGCCCCCGAGATGCTCGCCCTGGTTATTTTCACAATAGTCTTCGGCGGTATCGCCGTCTGGCGCTTCCGCACCGCGGCTGCCTGAGCTCGGAGAGCAAAAACGGTTCTAGCCGGCGCTTCCCTTCCAACTTTCCGCCCTCTCCATCAGTTCGCGGGCATTCTTCAGAGAGGTCTCCGTAATCTGTGACCCGGCGAGCATGGCTGCCATTTCCTCGGTGCGGGCATTGCCCTCCAGCACCTCGAGCCGGCTGACGGCACGGCCTCCGGAGACCTCCTTCTGTACCCGGTAGTGGGCATCGGCGAAGGCGGTAATCTGGGGGAGGTGGGTAACGCATATCGTCTGGTGGTGGCGGGCCAGCGTCCAGAGCTTTTTCCCGATTACCTCGGCGCTCCGCCCGCCCACCCCGAT
>CAZTBG010000002.1:0-2952 GCA_964611805.1 uncultured Dehalococcoidales bacterium
GAAGCGTGCAGCACACGTGAATCGTGCAGCGGCAGCGAATAGGCCCAGCGGCCCATCCCTTGGCCGGCAATACTGTAGAAATAACCTGGCGTCTCCTCGTCGCCAATCAGACCGGAATTGCCCAGTATCCCATCGGTGCCGCCGCCATTGACCCCGCCAGTTCGTCTCTTCGTCCCAGGTTCAGCGACGAGTAACCGGTCCTCAATTCCCTTGTAGTTGTAGGGAGACATGGGAGCGCCAGCGCGAGAGGAGCGCAACCATTCCCCGGTCCACGGCAAACGCATATTGGCGGTGCGCAGCTGGACGACCTCCTCCCCAGCCTCGACCTGACCACCCAGACCTCGCACGTCAATCAGTTCCTGCAATGAGCCGACGCCCGGCCATGGAATGATGTTGTAGCCCCACATCGTATTGCGCGAGTTGTTATACGTCACGGTCTCCACGTCATTGCGAGCGACATTTTCCCAGCCCGCGGCTGTGTACAGCAAGGAAGTGAGTTGGATTCCCCATTTGCCGTCATTATTCGTCACACCATAAATACCCTGGCTGACACCAAGCTTCTGGCCGTCTCCCCGATACCGCGTATAGGTCAGCTCCAATCCCGCATGGATCGGAGTGTACATCAGCAACTGCATTCCGTCGAGGATGTCATAGGTGTCCGGCTTCAGAGTGGCGTCATCGCCGGTGCCCACCTTCATGGAGGGGGGCGGATTCTTCACAAAATCGTCAGCCGTTTTGTACACGATGGGATCCACTTCACCAAAGATTTCGTCAAAGGTGGCGAAGGGGAAGTGCAACGTGCTGGCTACGCCGTCCATGTCACGACTCGCCATGGCGGCGAAGTAGTCGGTCAATAGGCGCATGCCTTCCTTTACTGATGTTTGGTAGTACATGGGGAAGCGGGCATCGACCATGGCGAGAGGGCGCAAACCCTTCGGCTTAGGATGATCTTCGGGCATCTTGGCATAGCGTTCGACAAGCGCCTTCATGTCGGGCGACAGCTTGTCCCAGATTTCAGGCCAGGGATAAGGGCCGACATCCGGCGCCGTGCCGGGCTTGATCAGTTCACTCGGATCTGGCTGGGCCGACTGTTCTTCTGTCATTCCGTTCTTCGTAATTTCAGACATTGATTTCCTCCTTATTTATTGCTGATTTTCAACCATATTGTACTGTACTACCCATACGATGTAATTTCAAAGTAGTAATTAGACCTTAATAATTAAACTGGTGAAAATAGTATAAGGTTTCTTATGATAGTTTCCTCGTAAGGCACATTTCACATTCTAGTAGATTGTTAACCGGCTTCGACCAAGATTATTACTCCCGGCTATCAGTCTCTTGGCATGTTCTTCTATGATTCGATGCTTATGTGCAATATTTAATCCAAATCGTTCAGTTAACCACCAGCTCACTATACCCCGATACCTAAACCACTTAAGAAGCTCCAAAGCATGTTCCAACCCATAACAACTGCTCCTGCTAAGATTCCATAATCAGGTACCCATGTTTCTTCTGTGTTTTACCAGTGTCAATGCATGATTCTAGATAATATAAAGATAAGTTATCGAAGTGAAAGATTCTGAGTTTGAGTTAAAAGGTACTACATTTCATTGTTGAATCTCTTGGAAGCCTTAGTATTTGAGGGTCTTAAATAGAGTAGAATTGAGTCTAGTATCACATAATCATTACTCTACGCCTTACCTTAATAGAATACGAACAAAACCAAGAAAAGTTTTTAGAAGAGAGCGTCGGGGGAGGGTTAATCGATTAGTCAATTCAAAATCCTCTTGTTTTGTTACCGATAATAGAGTAAATTCAGACAAGACTTGTGGGTCTCACGAGTAAAGTGGCAGGCAATTAATTTTAGTGGGAGGGTGTAACCATGAAATGGATCATTATCATTGCTGTAATCAGTTTAATTGGTGGCGGGCTATTTGGGTATGCGCTTTCTTCTTTCTGGATAAATGGACCTAAGATAGAAACTCTGCAGACTCAAGTTGATGAGCTTGAGTCTAATGTAACCAACCTTGAAGGAACTGTTGCCGAACAAGCAACTCAGCTTATTGATTTAGACGCAGAGCTGAACGATGCAGAAGCGGAAACTACGTATTATGCACAGCAAACAACCACTCTACAATCTCAAGTTACCTTTCTACAGACAGATTTGGATACGGCTAGAGATCAGGTAACATATTACCAAAATCAAATAACTCTGCTTCAATCACAATCATCAGACACACAAGAACTTCTGAGCACGATACTCGGAATCACGGTAATCCAAAATTATACATGGTATTATCAGTATAGAACCTGGAATTGTGACCTGCCCATATCGCTTTCAACCTATGTTGAATTCTTGGAGAGACCAAGACCAACTCTAATCTCCTCGTACGTCAATATGGCGACAGATCCTGATGATGACTTTTTTATTAACTCTGTAA
Organism: uncultured Dehalococcoidales bacterium; assembly: GCA_964611805.1. GTDB lineage: Bacteria > Chloroflexota > Dehalococcoidia > Dehalococcoidales > Fen-1064 > W589. The sequence goes on from CAZTBG010000002.1 coordinate 2,442, forward strand.
TTCAAGAATTAGACGAGGTAGCCTTGGAGTATCATCTTGACGAAGCTCAGAAACTGGAATTAGTAATTACTTTTGTTCAGAGTATAGCGTACACAGATGACAGTGTTACAACAATTGCCGATGAATATCCCTGTTATCCAATAGAGACCATATTTAATAGGGGAGGCGATTGTGAGGACACTTCAATACTACTCGCAACACTTCTTGACGCGATGGGATATGATGTTGCTTTGCTTTATCTAGATGAAGCTCAACACATGGCGGTTGGCATTGCGCTACCTGTAACTCATGGTCAGTACTACGAATGCAACGGGAAACAGTATTTCTATATAGAGACAACGAAGGAAATGTGGCCGATAGGGCAAATATCACTAGAGCTAGCTGGCACACATGCATATGTATACCCGCTGAGAGATTAGAATAGACAATGAAGACAGCAGAAGATATTGACCTGCAAACTCAGTTTGAGAGCGCGGACTGTAGTCCATCCCAGGCTCAATCTGAGAGTGCT
>CAZTBG010000002.1:3052-63026 GCA_964611805.1 uncultured Dehalococcoidales bacterium
AACTCAGTTTGAGAGCGCGGACTGTAGTCCATCCCAGGCTCAATCTGAGAGTGCTTACTATGGTCCATGTGGGCTCAATCTGAGAGTGCGAACTGGTGGATCACCGCAGGCTTAATCTGAGAGTGTTTACTATGGTCCACGTGGGCTTAATCTGAGAGTGCTTACTTCGGTCCACGTTGGCTCAATCTGAGAGTGCTGAAGAGGACAATCTCACAGCACCGGCGAGGGTGCAGCATTTCTAACTGAATTAGCGCAAGGGAGGTTAATCGAAAACGGGGTAAGTGACTACACAAAACGATGAATTGTGTAATGAACCAGTTACCGTAGCACGTTCCGGACGTTCTTCATCAGAATGAACGACGGAAGTAGCGGAAGTAATGACGGAATGGGTGGATGCAAGGAACAGCGGAACGAACGGATGGAACGGATGAACGAAGGAACAACACCGGAACCAAACAGAAGTCGTGATACCCTTTAGTCCCAGCACAAACCTCGCTTCAGTTTAATCCAATAAGGCCAACAAAAAATCATAAGGTAAAATTCTAAGAATTAGCTCGTTTATCACCCCACAAGGCAAAATATGACGAGGGAAGATAAATAAAACCGACAAAAGTGCTATCCTTGCTCTCCGAATTTTAGGGAAGTATAATCTGTCAGCAGAGGTATAGAGGCAGCTCAAGTTTGACATCTGCCGGTTCACTCTATATTATTCTATTAGATATACCTAGAGTACCTATGCACAGAATTATTTTACTATGGATTACTTAAATACTCGTAGCACTGAATCACTAAATCTTGAAGAGTTCCGTGCGGTCAATGGCACCTTCCCCAAAACCAAAGAAATTCTGGATTTAAAGCAACAGGGTAATAAAGTCTTTGGCTGGCTCTGCACTTACGTTCCCGAAGAGGTTATGCATGCCGCTGGCATCCTTCCTGTGCGCATTACTGGTTATTCCCAAGAGACCGAACTAGAGGACGGCAACGCCTATCTTTACATCAATAACTGTTCTTTCTCGCGGAGCTGTCTCCAGATGGGGCTGCGGGGAGAATATGACTATCTTGATGGAGTTGTTGCCGGTTCAACCTGCGACGGAGCACGCCGCTTGTTTGATTTGTGGCAGCACTATATCAAAGTGCCCTTTCAACATATTCTTACAGTACCCCGAAAATACACTGAGCGAGCACATTGCCTTTATTACGAACAGGCAGTGAAGTTTAAAGAGCACCTGGAGCGGCACCTTGATTTTGAGATAACCGATGAAGCACTGCTGAAGTCAATCTCCTTGTTCAATGAATCGCGGGAACTGCTAAAAGAGCTCTACCAGCTAAGAAAGCTCGACAGGCCGCCCATTACCGGCAGCGAGACGATGGAAGTACTTAACGCTAGTTTTCGTATGCCGAAGGAACTGTTTAATCATTACCTGCGTCAGTTACTTGATGAACTGGCAGTATCAAAAATCGAGCACCAAAATCAGGCGCGGTTGATGGTCACCGGCAGTGTCATGAACAACCCGGAATTTATCCATTCCATTGAAGAACTGGGTGGTCTGGTGGTCACCGACGAGCTGTGTACCAGTACCCGCTACTGGTCCGACCCGGTAGTCCTGAATGGCCGTTCTCCCCTGGAAGCAATCTCGCGGCGTTATCTCAGCAACTTTCCCTGCGCGCGGATGGTGCCTTCGGAAGAGCGGTTTGACCGCATCCTACAGCTGGTCCGTGATTATAAGGTTGATGGAGTTATCAGCCAGATTATCCGTTACTGTGTGCCCTATGCACATGATTTGCCACTTCTTACCGAAAGGCTGAAGGCAGCCGGTATACCAACCCTGGCGCTGGACGTTGAGTATGGCACCCCCGGCTCGGGGCAAATCCGTACCAGGGTGCAGGCTTTCATGGAAATGCTGGAAACGAGGAAGAGATGACAACTGCCGAGAGCAGGAGCGAGATAGATATACTCATTCGAACCTATCGACTGCTGGCCAGGATGAATCGAGCCCAGAACAAAGGGGGTTCGAGCCATACCCTTTACTTCCAGCTGCTTGCTGACTATTATACCCGTGTCCGCAATGCCCATGAAGAAGGAAAACTACTGGCTGCCCATACCGTTTTTTTCCCTACCGAAGTCCTCTATGCCATGGATATTGTACCCATGCACACTGAAATGACAACATGGCTCTCTGCCCTGTTCCTGCGGGAACAGGCAGGACTGCTAGCAAAAGGTGCCGAACTGGGCCTAGCCCCGGAAATCTGCTCCCCGCATCGAGGTGTCGCCGGTATCTTTGCCCTGAACGCCATCCCGCGACCAGACATCATCCTCTGGTCCAACCTCATTTGTGACAACACCGCCAAATCCGGTGAACTGATGATGGAACTGAGTGATAGTCCCGGCTTTTTCCTGGACAATCCCTTCCAGAATTCCTCCGGCGAAATGGATTACCTGGTCGGTGAGCTGGAAGACATGGTGCACTTCCTTGAAGAAAGGTCCGGCAGGAAGATGGACTGGGACAGGTTATCGGAAATGGTAGCTCGTACGAACGACGAGATTGACCTCTACCGGGAGATAGGTGAGCTGCGTAAGGCAGTACCCTCACCGATGTCAGTCATGGATGACCTAGAATTGCTTTCTGCAGACTACATGTTTCCCGGCCAGCCGGAAGCAATCCAGTACCTGACACATCTGCGGGACGAGTTAAAGGGGATGGTGCAGGAAGGTAAGGGAGCCGTCACCAACGAGCGTTTCCGACTGATGACACTGTTCATCCCGCCCATGTACCTGATGAGTTACTTGGAACAGTTGTTCGAAGAGTACGGTGCGGTAAGCGTGGTGGAACCACTCTTCACCCTCTGGTCGGAAGGCTGGCTGGACCCCGCCCATCCACTGGAGAGCGTGGCCAAGAAGTCGTTTCTGATTCCCGAGAGAAGAAGCATGTACGGACCACTCGGTGAACAGGCCCTGCAGGATATTATTGATTGTGCCGAGCAATACAAGGTTGACGGAGCGATTTACTGGGCATTCATGGGCTGTCGTCATACCTGCGCTACTATCAAGGTCATCAAGGAAACACTGAGTGAAGTAGATGTCCCGATGCTTACCATCGACTGCGATATTGTCGACCCGACCATTAACTCTGAGGAAGAAGTCCGAGAAAAGTTGGAGCAGTTTTTTGAGATGCTGGAGGACCGCTAGTCTATGCAGACGCTGGGCATTGACATTGGTAGTTTGAATATCAAGGCTGTAGTCCTCGACGAGGAAGGCCCCATCGGCACCAGTATCATGCCTCTGGGTGACGAGGTCGGAGACAGTGTGCACGCCGCACTGGAAAAGGCAACGACGGAGGCCGGTCTGAGCCTGGATAGCTTGCCTGTTGTGGCTACCGGCGTCGGGGCAAAGACGATTTCTTTTGTTCCGCAACAGAAATCGATTACCACCTGCCTGGCCCGGGGTATCCAGTACCTCTTTCCATCGGCGCGCATGGCGATTGACATGGGAGCTGAAAGCACCACCGTCATCAAGCTTAATGAGCGGGGCAGACTTACCGACTGGGCCAACCACGACAAATGCGCCTCGGGGACGGGGCTGTTTTTACAGCAGATGGCCAAGCTTATGGGCCTACCTCTGGACGAGATGGCACGTCTCTCACTGCAGGCTCGCGCACGTGCCGATATCACCAACACCTGCGCCGTTTTTGCTGAGTCAGAGGTGATTTCCCACGTGCACCGTGACCCTCCTACCCCAAAAGAAGATATCATCGCCGGCATTTACTATTCAGTGGTGAGCCGCATCATGTCCATGTGCAAACGCGTCGGCATTACCCGGGAGGTTGCGGTCACTGGTGGTGCTGCCTTAAATGACGGCTTGGTAAATATCCTCGAACAAGAACTTGGCTTTGAGGTGCTGAAGCCTGCATCACCCCAGATTGTTGCGGCACTGGGCGCGGCGATTGTTGCCCGCGAAAACTCGGAGAAGGGGACCAAAAAATGATTACTGCCGGCATAGATATCGGCTCCCGTGCTGCCAAAGCGATTATTCTTAAAGACGGTGCTATTATTGCCTCCACCATTTGTGATACAGGACCAGAGAGCGTAAAGACCGCCTACGCGACAATAGACTCAGCTATGGAAGGCACTGGGCTTGCTCTTGATGATATTGACTACATTGTCGCCACTGGGTACGGGCGTGTCCTTGTCCCCTTTGCCAGAGAGAATGTCTCCGAGATTAGCTGTCATGCCCTCGGCATTAACTGGTATTACCCGTCGGTGAGGACCGTTCTGGATATGGGGGGACAGGACTGCAAGGCAATCAGCGTCGATGCCGAAGGTCGTGTTACGAACTTCGTGATGAACGACAAATGCGCCGGCGGTACCGGCCGTTTCCTGGAAATGATAGCCGATGTACTGGGAACAACGCTCGGGGAAATCGGTGACCTGGCATTACAATCAAGACAGGAAATCCCCTTCAACACTATCTGTGCTGTCTTTGCCAAAACAGAGGCTATTGCCTACCTCCGGCAGGGCATCAGCCGCAGCGACATCCTGGCCGGGCTGAATGAAGCCATTGCTATCCGCTGCCTCAATCTGCTCAAGAAGGTGTCCATTGAGAAGGATTTCACTATTACGGGTGGCATCGCTAAAAATAAGGGCATGGTATCGAAAATTAGCGAGAAGGTCGGCCTGGAGCCACTGCTGGCCGAAGATCCGCAGCTCATCGGAGCACTCGGTGCCGCTCTCTTCGCCCAGCGAAAGTATGCAGGCAAAGAGTCTGTAAAAGAGGCCAGGATACAGTACGGCTATAACGACGGTACCGGCGACTATTTCATTACCATTGACTTGGAGAAGTGCGATGGGTGTGGCGAATGTGTGTCTGCCTGCCCGGCATCTATCTTTGAGGTAGTCCACGAGGACTCTCGTCAGTCCAAAGCCAGGGTAGCGGAAGAAGCCCGAAAACGCCTGTCAATACTATGCCCCGGTTATGACTTGTGCCACCGTACTCATGATAATAACTGTCAGGTTGCTTGCCAGAAGGGTGCTATCAGCCTCAGCTGGTAAGTAAATCAGGGATTCGGAGATATATGACACAGGCGAGAATAGAGTACGAAAAGCTCACCGCCGGATATGAGTTCACGCCAGCCGAATTCCAGTTGGATGAAGAAAAGGTGGCGGCGTACCTCCAGGCGGTCGATGATAATACCCGTATTTATGAGGAAAACAAGGTTGTCCCGCCGATGGCGGTTGCCGCACTGGCTATGGCGGCGCTATCTACCGGCCTTGTATTACCGGACGGTACGATTCATGTCTCGCAAGACCTGGAATTCAATGAAATGGCCGTCACCGGAGAAAGGCTTACCAGCCATGCCAGGGTCAACCGTAAAGTGGAGCGGGGCAAGTTCCACATGCTGACTATTGAAATCAACGTAACCAATCAGAAGAATAAGAAGGTAATAACTGGAGAGACGAGCTTCATATTACCACTATCATGATGGGGATATTGTAGTGGCAATAAACCTTAATAAGCTCAGTGCTGACACGAGCCTGCCGGAGTTAAAGCGGCAGGTTACCCAGGAACACATCAACCTTTACGCCACCGCCAGCGGGGACTTCAACCCCGTGCATATTGACCCGGAATTCGCCAAGCAAACCCCTCTGGGAGGCACGATTGCTCACGGAATGCTTGTCCTGGCTTACGTTTCCGAATTCATGACAACCAGCTTCGGACAGGCTTGGCTGACCGGAGGTAGTCTCAGCGCTAGATTTAAAGCCCCGGCTCGCCCGGACGACACGATAACAGTTAACGGAAAGGTAACAAATCTGCAAAAAAAAGGCGGAGTTGTCTCAGTCAGTTGCGACATCCTCTGCGTGAACCAGCAGGGTGAGCCGGTAATAGTCTGCGAGACGAAAGTGAGGGTGAAAACTAATGAAGATATCAGTTGATGCCATGGGCGGCGATTTCGCCCCCGAAGAAATCATCAAGGGGTCGGTTGCAGGAGCCCGGGAGCACGGTGTTGGTATTATCCTGGTCGGGCCGCAGGAGCTCATCCAGACCGAGTTGAAAAAATACGACACTTCCGGACTCGACGTCGAGATAGAGCATACCGACGAGTATCTGCTCGAAGGGGAGCATCCCGCCTACGCCATGCGTAGAAAGAGAAATGCCTCAATAATGGTCGCCGCCAGGCTGGTTGGAGAGGGGAAAGCGGCTGCAGCAGTTGGCGCCGGACCGACAGGGGGTGTTTTTGCCGCTGCTGTTCAGGCGCTGGGCATTATGGAAGGTCTGGCCCGTCCCGTTATCGGGGGGCAGTTCCTAGGATTTACTCCCGAGACAATTATGATTGACCTGGGCGGCAATGTCGACTCTCGCCCGGACCAGCTCCTAGATTTCGGCATCATCGGTATGGTCTACGCCCGTAAATGGATGAATATCCCCGACCCCACGATTGCTCTGGCCAGCAACGGAGTTGAGGAAGGAAAAGGAAATGAGGTGGTTCGTGAAACCTACGAACTTTTCAAAAACTCCGGCCTTAACTTCATAGGAAATGTGGAGGGTAATGACATTGCCAATGGTAAGGCTAATGTTATTGTCTGCGACGGTTTTGTGGGTAACCTGGTCGCCAAGTTCTGCGAAGGGCTGGGTGAAGTTACCTCGCGGTGGCTCAGCGATAGGTTACAGGACAAGCTGCCGGGGAGTGAAATAGGAGAGCTAATCGCCGACCTGAAAAGGGCGATGATTCCCGCTGATGCCGTGGGTGGCGGCCCGCTGTGGGGGATAAATGGCGTTGTATGCAAGGCGCACGGCCGCAGTAAAGCCCCCGAGGTCGCCAGCACAATAGGTACGGCCAAGAGGGCAATCGAAATAGACCTGGTGGGTACCTTCAAAACGGAGTTAGCTGCTGTGAAAAGCACTATGAATATACCGGACCCGAACGCTTAGTTGGAGGAGTGTAAGATGACTGTTAGTCCTTCAGTTGAAGAAACCGTTAAAAAGATAGTGACCAGAATCGTGCGTAAGCAGGAAGGGGAATTCAAACCAAACGCAACGTTTAAGGACTTAAAGGCAGATTCCCTGGACGTTGTGCAAATACTGGTGGCTGTGGAAGACACCTACGATATTGAAATCCCCGATGATGAGCTGCAGAATGTCTCGGATATGGAGAGCTTCGTCGCCTGTATCGAGCGGATAATCGCCAATAAAAACACTTAACTGGGAATGGTAAATGTCGCTAGAGGGAAAGGTTGCCCTGATAACGGGTGGTTCCAGAGGTATCGGCCGGGCGATAACGCTCAGACTGGCTTCGGAAGGGGCCGATGTCGTTATTAACTTCTTCCGCAAGCGAGACACCGCCAAAGATACTGCCGAGGCTGCACATAGTAGTGGTGTAACCGCTCACATCATTAAGGCCAACCTGGCCGAGCCGGAAAAGATTGACCGCATGTTCACCGAAATCGAAGAGAGGTTCGGACGACTGGATATCCTGGTCAATAACGCTGCTTCCGGTGTGGCCCGCTCCGCCATGGAACTGAACTCCGATGCCTGGGATTGGACGATGAACGTTAATGCCCGCGCTGCCCTGCTCTGCTCCCAGCGGGCAGCTGCACTAATGAAAGACGGCGGCGTCATCGTTAATATCTCAAGCCTCGGTTCCCGGCTGGTTATGCCAATTTATACTGCAGTGGGCGTTTCCAAGGCTGCCCTGGAAGCCCTCACCCGCTATCTTGCTATCGAACTGGCGCCGCAAGGGATAAGAGTCAACGCGGTTTCAGCAGCTGCAGTAGAGACGGAAGCCATGAGGCTGTATACATCTGACCCCAATATACCCCGGTCGATGGTCACCAGCACCCCGGCAGGCCGGATGGTACAGCCGGAAGATATAGCTGGCGCCGTAGTCTTTCTATGCAGTGATGAGGCCGCCCTGATAAGGGGTCAGGTAATTATCATTGATGGCGGTCTGTCCCTGACCCCGCTTAGTTATACTTCGCCTGGAGACAGAGGAGTTCAAAATGCCTCAGCGTAGGGTAGTGGTTACGGGAATCGGTGCTATCACCCCTCTGGGATTAACCCTGGACGAATACTGGAATGGGCTGGTCAGCGGTCGGTCAGCTATCGGCCCCATAACTAAGTTTGATGTCAGCAAATATCCGGTCAAGGTAGCGGCTGAAGTAAAGGGATTTGAGCCTACGAATTATATGGACATCAAGCGCGTTGACCGCACTGCTCTTTGTACCCAATATGCTATCGCCGCCACCGGGATGGCACTCGTCGCAGCCCAACTGGACATGGCCAGGGAAAAACCGGAAAGAGTAGGCATGGTAATTGCCACAAGTGGTGCCATGGATCTGTTAATTGACCAGGGTGAGGTTCTGAGAAACCGGGGCCCGATGCGAATCAACCCGTTATTACTCAGTAAGGTGGCCCCGAGCATGGTATCGGCCATAACCGCGCTTGAGTTCGGTCTGAAGGGACCGAATTCCAGTCTGAACAGTGCCTGTGCCAGCGGCAATGATGCCCTGGGTACCGCCTTGAACCTGCTGCGCCTGGGGCATGCCGACGTCATGGTGGCGGGCGGCACCGAAAGTCAGGTGAACCCGATAGCTATCGCCATTACTGGGCGCGTCGGTGCCCTCAGCCGCGAACCTGACCCGGAGAAGGCCTGCCGCCCCTTTGACCTTAACCGCGACGGCATGGTCTATGGAGAGGGGGCCGCCATGCTGGTGTTGGAGACTCTGGAGCATGCTCAGCAGCGGGGGGCACCGGTGGTTGCTGAACTGGCCGGCGCCGGCTGGTCATTCGATGCCTTCAACGAGACCGCACCTGACCCCAACCAAGAGGTTATTGCCATGAAAATGGCACTTACCGATGCTGGTATTTCTGCGCAGGATATTGACTACGTCAACGCCCACGGCACAAGTACTAAGTTTAATGATGCCGCCGAAACCATGGCTCTAAAGTTGCTCCTCGGTGAGCAAGCCTATAAAGTGCCGGTCAGCTCGAACAAGTCGATGATAGGACACCTAGCGTGTGCTGCCGGTGCCATTGAGGCTGCCGCAGCTGTGATGACTGTGAGAGAGGGCATAATCCCGCCAACAATCCATTACGAGACGCCTGACCCTGAATGCGACCTTGATTACGTACCGAATGTCTCCCGCCGGCAGATAGTGGATGTCTGCCTGTCAAATTCCTTTGGAATGGGCGGGCAGAACTGCTGTGTCGTTATAAAAAAGTTCTCCTGATGAAGAAAATGGATATAGAGAGTCTGGATACAAAAGTAGCCCTGGTGACGGGCGCATCTCGTGGTCTGGGGAGAGCAGTTGCTATCAGGCTGGCAACCTGCGGCGCCAAAGTAGCGGTAAACTATCTTTCCAGTAGCCAACAAGCGAATAAAGTAAGCGAGGAAATTGAAGGCCTGGGAGGCCAGGCAATACTATGCAGGGCGGACGTGTCTGATGACCGAGCCGTCCATGAGATGACCCGGCAAGTTGTTTCACAATGGGGCAAGATTGATATCCTGGTCAACAATGCTGGTATTGTCAGAGACACTCTCCTCTTGCGGATGCCGAATGAAGCCTGGGATGAGGTGTTGAACACCAACCTGCGCGGTGCCTATTTATGCACCAAGTATGCGCTGCGCTCGATGATGGAACAGGACTGGGGCAGGATCATCAATATAGCCTCGCTAGCCGGACTGGTGGGCAATGCGGGACAAACGAACTACTCGGCAGCTAAGGGCGGTCTTATTGCTTTTACTAAGAGTGTCGCTCGTGAGGTCGGCCCGCGTAACATTACCGTAAATGCTATCGCTCCCGGTTTTATTGTTACCGAGATGACGGATAAACTGCCGAAGGAAACTAAGGACGCCATTCTGGCACGTATCCCGCTCGGGCGTTTTGGTGTGGCGGACGATGTAGCCGGACTGGCAGCCTTTCTGGCCAGCGAGCAAGCCAGTTACATCACGGCACAGGTTATATGCGTCGATGGTGGCGTGATATAAGGAGGTCAAAATGGCTAAAGTAGGTATTGTCACGGATACTATTGCCTGTTTGCCCCCGGAGATAATCCAGAGATACGATATCAGGATTTTACCCGTCCCCCTCAATATTAACGGTAAGCCTCATCGCGATGGGGTAGACATCAATCCGGACGGTTTCTGGGAAATATTCAAGGACATCAGGGAATTCACCACCGGTGCACCGGCTATCACCGAGTATACTGATATTCTGAAAGACCTGAGCAAAACAACTGATAATATCGTCTGCATTTTTGTGTCCAAAGGCCTGAGTGCCATTAATGAAGCAGGAGTCCAGGCATGCGACCTGTTTAAGAAAGAGAACCCGGGAGTCAATATAGAGGTTATTGATAGCCGGACCGCCGCCGGAGCGGAGGGATTCATCGTAGAGGAAATGGCCCGGGCGGCAAATGATGGCAAGAGCCTGGCCGAAGTCGTTCAGGTGGCTAACGATACTATCCCCAGGGTGAAGTTTGTAACGGTAATGGAGACCCTGAAGTATCTTATCAAGAGCGGAAGGGCTCCCAAGACAGCCTATATGGGAGAACTATTTCAGGTAAAGCCGATAATCGGTATGGTCAACAATACCGGACTGGTCGAGAACCTGGGGCGAGCCAGAGGTAAGGAAAAGGCCCTGGCAAGGTTGCTCAAGTTAATGGAAGAACACGTTGATGTCAGCCAGCCGATACGGGTCAATGTTCATTACACTAACTCCATTAAAGACGGTGAACAACTGAAAGAACTGGTCACAAATAGATTCAATTGTATGGAAACCTATTTCACTCCCTACACACCGGTGATGTCCGGCCATACAGGTCCGGTAGTCGCGGTCTCCTTCTATGCCTGAGATAGAATAGCAATTGAGTTCGTGGTGTTACCTGACCGAAGGTTTATATGTGATGAGACAAAGGACAACTCTCAGTGGTCATGACCTAAGGGCGATGCTCACCGCCGGTACTAACTGGTTGGAAAGGATTGTCCCGGACATCAATGCCCTGAACGTCTATCCGGTGCCAGATGGAGATTGCGGTACTAATATGCTGCTCACCATGCGTGCCAGCCTGACTGAAGCCACTAGACTTGCCGACGGCACTGGCATATCCGCCATGGCCGAAGCTATAGCCAGAGGAGCTCTGATGGGTGCCCGCGGCAATAGCGGGGTTATCCTTTCACAGATATGGCGTGGACTCTTCGAAGGGCTGAAAGATAGAGAAGCGGTCAATTCCCAGGAACTGGCACAGGCTTTAAAAGAAGCCTCATTGGTAGCTTATCGCGCATTGAGTAATCCGGTTGAAGGTACTATTTTGACCGTGATAAAAGATGCGGCTTCGGCCGCTGGGCGGGAAGCATCTGTTGACGGGGCCAGGCCGGTATCGACCCTTAAAGCAGCAGTCCAGGCTGCCAGGTCGTCTGTGAAGAATACCCCGAACCTCCTCTCGGTACTGAAGGATGCCGGGGTGGTCGATGCCGGCGGGCACGGACTGTACACATTACTGGAAGGGGCTTTACTTTATCTGGAAGGTAACACAGATAATCGGTCCCCCGAGTTGCTGACAAGCGGACTGTCGCCGTTGGCGCAGCCTTCACTGACTCCTGGCGAAGGGGACTCCTATGGTTTTTGCACACAATTCATGGTGAAAGAAGGAAAGTTCCCTACCACTAAAATCAGGGACGCCCTGGGAAGTATGGGGAATTCGCTGATGGTGGTAGGCGATTCATCGGCAATCAGGGTACACATTCACACTCAGGACCCGGATGCGGTCATTGAGGTCGCTTCCTCCTTTGGCAACTTGGTCGACATCGACATCCATGACATGGACGAACAGCACATAGAATTCCTGTTACTGCACCAGGAGAAGATGACAAAACTGGACACCGCTATTATTGCCGTGGTCAATGGCGACGGGATGATTGATGTATTTTCCGACCTAGGAGTATCTGCCATCATTCCCGGGGGGCAGACAATGAATCCCAGCACCATCGACATGCTCCAGACGATTATAGAGGTAACATCGGATAATATTATCTTTTTACCAAACAACAAGAACGTAATTCCCGCAGCTCTCCTGGCTCAATCTCTGACCGAAAAGAACCTTCGGTTAATCCCTACGGAGACGATTCCCCAGGGAATTGCAGCCCTCATTGCTTTCGTCCCTGAAGCTGATTTCGAAACGAATGTGGAGCAGATGACTGAAGCCATAACCGCCGTGAAGACAATCGAGATAACGCACGCCACCCGCACCACCAGGTCAAATAATGTGAACATTAAAGAAGGTGAGATTATCGGTCTTCTTGACGGTGAATTGCTGGCTGTTGGAGATACAACCGAGAACGTCATATTTCAGCTGTTCAGCCGAATTGATTTGGGACAGGCTGGCATAGTTACGCTCTACCACGGCAAAGACACCGATGAGATTGAAGCAAAGCAAATAGGTGCCAAGATTTGCGAGCAATATCCCGGGCTTGAAGTCGGAGTGGTGGGTGGCGGTCAACCTAATTATAGGTATATTATCTCCGTGGAATAACTTTCCGGCAAGTACTGGATACAGGGAGGGGCGGTAGCTGTTTGGTGCAGGAAAATACACCGCTGGAAGAGCTGATTAAACTTGGCGGTAAAGGTGCAATTGTTACCGGCGGAGCCAGGGGTATTGGGTTCGCCATTGCCCGCAGGCTAGCCGAAGCCGGGGCTACAGTATGTCTAGCTGATATCAACGCTGGAGAAGCTGAAAAAGCATCCGGTGAACTCACATCCCAGGGGTATAATGTGCTATTCCTGAAGTGCGATGTGACTGATGAAGCGGATGTGCGGGATATGGTAGCCGGTGCCGTAACAAAACTGGGCAGCATTGATATACTGGTCAATAATGCTGGTATTTATCCCCGAAAACCACTCGGTGAAATGACCGGTGATGATTTCGAGCGCGTGATATCGGTAAACCTGAAAGGGACATTTCTCTGCAGTCGATATGCCATCCCGGAGATGATAAAGAATCAGCGGGGCGGCTCCATTATAAACATTGCTTCAATCGAGGCTGTCCACCCTTCGTCCACAGGGATGTCTGCCTATGATGCTTCGAAGGGTGGTGTGTTAATGCTCACCAAAAGTATGGCACGCGAACTCGGACAACATGGCATTCGTGTGAATGCTATTGCCCCAGGGGCTATTAAGACTCAGGGTATCCTGTCACACACCAAAATATCACCAGACAGGAGTCAGATAAAAGAACTGAAGTCCTTTGTATCGCGTATGGCTCTAGGGCGAATGGGCGACGCAGATGATATTGCCAGAGTGGCCTTATTCCTGGCGTCAGACCTATCCAGTTACATCACTGGCGATTTGATTGTGGTCGACGGTGGTTATTTAGTGTCCTAACGAGCCGAGACATCATCTCTTCCCCATTCACTGTTAGACAAGAATACAGATACTAACCATTCAAGAGCTATTACACGGTAAGAAAGTGGATTACCCACAACATGCAACAGTAGCCACATTCAAGAAAGCACAGCGAGTACGTAAGGCTAAAGGTGAGGAACAAAACCGATTGCTGTAACTGTAACTCTGCGAACTTTTTTCATACGTACTTTTCGATAACCTTATACACCAGGTTTGATTTGAGTTAATGCTTCCTTATTTACTTCCCTGATATAGAATATCGCTTGCAAGTATGTGGCTATTGCATACACAAACTCATTCTCCAATACTGGGAACAACACTGGATTGGCAAGCCAACTATCATATACAGCCTTTTTCTCTTTATTCGCATGAGCTAGACCGCCATATAAAAAGACTTCAAATACATGCCTATAATTTATGTTGGCCTTACCAATTTTTATAGGAGCTGGCTTGTCAAGAAATTCATTCGTCTTGTTACGTGCTTCATTGAACTTCTGAACCAAATCAGCACTAACTGATAACTTATCATAAATATCTGCCATGTTTCTAAACGATGTGGTTTCATTATCTTGGACGAAAAATCGTAATGTGAATAAGAATGCATCAATAGATTCATCATCGGGGCCAAAACGTTCAGCTTTGATAAATTGCCCCTCTTCTCCATAGATTCTAAACCCACTTTTCTGATTAAAGACTGTTTTCGTAAAGCTAAGACCTTCTAGCTTAATTGCCTTCTCGTTAAATAATTCTAGAGCATAAACTGCACATTCACTTTTGGCTAACTTTCGTTTTTGCTTTTTCATTACGCAAAAACTTTATCCCCACCGCGTATTTTTGTCAATAACAGTTAGACTTAAACATTGTTTTGCTGGAATCTTCAGTTTTTGCTAACATTTTTGCTAACGAACTTTTTAGCACCATAAAAAACCAAGAGTTACTTAGCGGTACAAATCAAAGCTAAATCGAATGTAAAGAGGCACTAGGATTTACTTGCTTCCACGCTCAGGTACAAACCTCCTGTATCTTGCTAGAACACCCGATCCAACAAATTCACGAATATCTTGTGAACTGATTTTGACTTTGTACGAACTGAGCTTGTTTATGTTCCTGCCGAATACGAGAAACAATATGTTGAATTCATACTCACGAATCATCTCAATCCAGGTGGTAAATTGCTGGTAGCTAATTACGGGAAGGCATGAGTAATCAAGAAGGATGTCTTCCCGAGGGAGCGCATGCGACCGACAACATCGTTCAGCATCTCAGTGAACTTGGTATAAAGGCTGTTCAATATCAAGATGGCTATGACCGAATCAAGAACAGGAAAACAAGAGTCGCCATCTTGACATCCGAGGCAATAAGGTAAAAATGAAAGTATATTTCGTAACTCACGCAACTACTGAAGACAATGAAGCCGGGATTGCCTCCGGCTGGAATGATACAAGGTTATCCCAGATGGGCATTCAGCAGGCGGAAGGTCGAAGAGAGACCTTTCGGGACATTAAGATAGATCTGGTTTACTCCTCTGACCTACGCCGGGCTATTGATACCGCCAGAATAGCATTTAATGAAAAAATATCTGTTATCACTGACCGCAGGCCCAGGGAAATCAATTACGGCGACTTGAACGGTAAACCAGTTGATTTGGTTGATCCAACGAATAAAAAGTGGATAGATGAATCTTTCTCCAATGGGGAGAACTATCAACAGGCTCTGGCAAGAATTCAGAATTTTTGCTTGCAATTAAAAAGGAATCACCCAGAGAAGACAATTCTCATTATTGGCCATCGCGCCACTCAATTCGGACTGGACACATTTACTGACAAAAGAACGATAGAAGAGTGTCTAAGCGTACCTTTTGTGTGGAAACCATATTGGGAATATAATCTATAATATTTCTGATAGCTTTCTATACATCGCATAATTGGGTGTTTTGTGACCATGTAATCTAATTCGACCCACGGCGGAATTTCTCCAACCTTTTCCGCTATTCTGCTACAGCTTCGTTTTCCGTCGAGATGAAGTAACGTGATTTACTAGGTGAAAACAACGGGCGATTCACCAACCAACTACCTCCACTACCGTGCGCGGAATAAGATTATAGATATTGACAGTAGGAGGGTTCAGCACTATAATAGCGCATCGACTTTTGCACGCCCAGGTACCTCATGGTAGCCACCAGGTATGGTACAAGTTTCGAAGTAGGCGAACCACCTCAATCCACATGCTTGATGCGCTGATAAAGTATTGGTAGCGAGAGTGTTTGAGTGAAGCGACTTACTGCCATAAGTGCTGCCTTTTTTCAGGAATGGAAGACAACGGCGGGCCTGGCTAACTATATGGCTCAGCTAGCTGGAATTTTAGTCAGGAGCGCCGCACTTGCCTGGATTGTACACCAGAGTGGAGACCGGGCATTGATGACCTATGTTTATGTGGGTATACCCCTGATATCAATCTGGTTCTGGGTCGTATTTCAGGTTGGTTGGTCTCTTTCCAACGAGTTAGTCGGCCGGACGCTGGATTTCAACATCATCTCTCGCACGCCGGTAATCTTCGTGATGCTAGGCAAAACACTAACGCACGTCGCATTCTGGATACCGGCCGGAATCATCTCATTTATCACGGTGCTCCTGGTGTCCGGTCAATTGCCCGAAATGGCTAATATCGAAACATTACCACTCTCATTGTTGTTGGTTATCGCTGGACTCGTTGCAACCAGCTTGTTCTTTGCCCCATTGGTGGTCCTTGTTGGGGGAGCTGGAGGATTCTTTAATGCCATTATGCCTATAGGTGCTGCACTGGGTGGGTTCATATTGCCGGTAGACCGGCTGCCGTTCGGACTGGAGGTTGTGGCACGTTGTTTCCCTACATCGTGGGCGATGGAGAGTATCTGGTCAGGCATTGAGGGCCCCGGCTTCTGGGAACTAGCTATGCGTGGTTGGGCTGTTTCAATCGTTTTATCAGTAGTATGGCTCATCATAGATTATCTGATGTGCAATGCCGTTGAGAAGCGGATCCGCGTTACCGGTACTCTTGGTATCTACTAGGGAACCATTGACGAGAAGTATCATGTATAACTTTTTGGTGCAATCATATTCAACCTACAAGGGGCTATTCTACTGGCTTCAGTGGATGAGCTATGTCTCTAACGTGGTCCTCTACCCGATTGCCTACATTTTGATGTACTCATTCCTGGGCAGGTTTTCTCGCGACCCGGAAGCATCTCAGTACTACGCACTTGGCATAGCCGGCTACGCGATGGCCTTCATCGTCGTCGGTGGTATCACGCAGTCATATACGCGTGACAGGCAGTTGGGGACCATCTCGTTTCTTTTTGCCTCTCCGGCCAACAGGCTGGCGAACTACTTAAGCAGGGGTGTACTACACTATCCGAATGCCCTGCTGAATTTTGGATTTGCTATGCTTGGGGCGTGGCTCATCGTAGACCTGAACTTTGGGTCAGTAAGCTGGACGGGCTTTGCCATCGCTGTCCTGGTCATCGCTTTTTCACTGATGGCATATGCCCAGTTTATGGGCGTATTCGCAATTGTGTCCCGTAATTGGATCGGTGTGATGTCAGTAGGCAACGCTGTTTTATTCATACTGTGTGGAGCGATTATTCCGATAACAGTATTCCCGGCTTATATCGGAGAACTCGCCAAGATTCTACCCATGACAAATGGACTGTTCGCCTTGAGAGAGGCTTTTGCCGGTGCCCCGCTATCGCAGGTCTCTGGCAACATTTTGCGTGAATTTCTCACTGGCCTGGGATATCTTACCCTCGGCTTTCTGGGGTTCGTAATGTTTGAGCGGGTGGCCAAGCGAAGAGGGACACTGGAACTGGAGGCATTGTAGCCGACTTTACGATACGGAGAAAGACCAAAAATGGATGCTATCATTGAATGTCAGGATGTCGTGAGAGTCTTCATTTCGCGTGCCCTTGCCGGGGCTGGGAAGAAGAGGGAAGTAGTTGCTCTCGACGGGCTCAGTTTTACTGTGCCCCGTGGTATTATTTTCGGCCTGCTTGGTCCTAATGGTGCAGGCAAGACAACTACAATCAGGATACTGACGACACTGCTAACACCTACTTCGGGTCAGGCACGGGTGAAGGGTTTTGATGTTGTCAGAGAAGCCTCCAAAGTAAGACAGCAGTTCGGGTTGATACTTGGAGGGGAGCGGGGGCTTTACGGTCGGCTGACTGGCGCCGAGAATCTGAGGTACTTCGCTGCCGTTAACCATATGAGCCGTGAGTTGGCCAAGGAACGTGTGAAGGAGCTACTCCAGATGGTTGGGCTTGATACGGCCAGTGATAGACCGGTCGAGCAGTACTCGAGGGGCATGAGACAGCGACTTCACGTTGCCCGAGGCCTCCTGACCGACCCGGAAATATTATTTATGGACGAGCCAACTATTGGGCTTGATCCGGCTGGGGCGCAAGAGCTTCGCCAGTTAATACCAGAGTTTGCACATCAGGGTAAGACTATCCTGCTGACGACACACTATATGCTCGAGGCCGATGAGCTGTGCAACCAAGTGGCTATCATCAATAAGGGGCAAATTGTCGCATCGGGGACACCTTCAGAAATTAAGCGGCGGTTCAGTAAAGTCTCCGTAATTGAAGTGATTATGCGGCAAAGTCAGCCTGGTGCTACTGAGAACCTGAAGCCTGTCCAGGGCATTGAACGTGTTATCTCGAGCTCAGATGGACCGCTTCAAAAGCTGACTATTCATGTTTTGCCCGGCATAGAAGTCAAAGATGAGATTACGCAAGTCCTTGGTCAGAGCAATATTGAATCGCTCGTGATGAGAGACCCGACTTTGGAAGAAGCGTATCTCAGTATCCTCAAGTGATCGACAAACCTTTTCTGGCAGACTTTGCACAATAGGGCATTTTGTTCAGACTGCTTCACACTTCAAATAGCTGATTATGATGAACGAACATCACAAACTAGATGAATTAAAAACCAGAGAGACTTGGTTTGACAAAGTGCCAAAGGTGGAACTACACATACACCTTGAAGGAGCTATTCCACATTATGCCTTGTGGGAGCTCATCCAGAAGTATGGCGGAAAGTCGTCTGTCCCCAGTATCGAGGTTCTTAGAAGCAGGTTTCAGTATCGTGATTTTCCTCACTTTATTGAGACTTGGGTTTGGAAAAACCAGTTCTTACGGGAATACGAAGATTTCACTTTCATTGCTGAGGCAGTAGCTAGAGACCTCACAAGCCAGAATGTTCTTTATGCTGAGACTATTTTTGCTCCTTCAGAATTCACCGTACATGGATTGGAAACGCAGAAACTAGCCGAAGGTATCCGCATTGGTCTTTCTAAGGTGCCAGAAATAGAAGTTGCATTGATAGCTGACCTGGTTCGCGACCGCGAATTGGATAATGCAGCTAAAAACCTGGCAGAAATCAATGAGGTAAGAGAACTCGGAATCATCGGTGTCACGATCGGTGGTTCGGAACAGGATTACCCTCCTGAACCTTTCGCTGATATTTACGAAAGAGCCAGGCAGATGGGCTTTCATACCAGCGCGCATGCCGGGGAAGCTGCCGGCCCAGAGAGCGTGTGGGGAGCGATCAGGAGCCTCAAAGTAGAAAGAATCGGGCATGGTACAAGGGCCATCGAAGACCAGTCCCTGGTTGACTATATTGCCGAGCACCAAATTCCCATTGAAATCTGCCTTATATCCAATTTGAGGACTGGCACAGTTGATAATATCGAGAATCATCCTGTACGGCACTTCTTCGATAAAGGAATCCCTATCTCAATCAACACTGATGACCCAAAGATGTTCGGTACTTCATTGGCTGAAGAGTATCATGTACTCGAAACAAAACTTGGCTTTTCTCGTGAGGAGACACGGACAATTATTCTCCAAGGTATAGGGGCATCCTGGCTTCCGGAGGATAGGAAACGCCAGTTGGTTCAAAGGTTTCGTAGCGAACCAGTATGGTAAACCACAGACCTAGAACAAGGTCACATGTTGGCATATTGTAAGAAATAGTGGGAGTGGCTATATTATTGCATTATGGAAAAAGGCATAATACACCCCGCAATTGTCTATGGTACCGTAAGGTCAAAAAGGGTACCCGGGAACTCTTTAGGACTAAATATTTTGCCACAGGAGTACAAGATATGCTCCTTTAACTGCGTTTATTGTGAGCGTGGTCGTACCAAGGTATTCGCTGATGACTTAGCAAACAGAAAAGCAGATCTTCCCTCACCGGATGATTTTGAGCGAGCATTAGAATCGGCACTACGACAAAGCAAACATATTGATGCCTTAACATTCTCTGGTAACGGGGAACCCACACTTCATCCACAATTTGAGGAAATAGTTGATATCGCATTGCGACTAAGGAATAAATTCATTCCGCAAGCAAAGGTAGGCATCCTCTCTAACTCATCAACCTTAGAAATTGACGGCGTGCTCCGGGGATTGTCCAAACTGGATTATAGGATGATGAAACTTGATGTCGGTGACGTCGAAACGTTCAACAAAGTCAACCGCCCTCAACCAGGAGTAGAATTCCAAGCGATAGTGGAAAGGTTAAAGACGCTTGAGAATATCATTATCCAAACCATGTTCATAAACGGAAACACACAGAATATAGATGACCAAGGAATAAGGGCATGGACTAGCCGTATAGGCGAAATATCGCCAGATAATGTTCAAATCTATTCCCTCCACAGGCCTCCTGCTGAACCGTCAATCAGGGAAGTGCCCGCAGAAAGACTCGAACAGATCGCTGCCTCGGTAACGAAACATACAGGAGTCCCGGTAGAGGTAATTGTACGCGATTCCCCCTATCGCGATAGGAAACGAGAATACTGGAAATAGAAGGCCACAGTCGTTCTTATTGAGATTTTACAATTGGGCGCTTTATTACATTAAGCAGCCATCACGGGAAGCCCATTGACATTATCATTTTCACTACTGTATTATTCAACAAATTAGAATATGTACTAGGGGAGCTGAAAGGCTGAGAGGTCCCGTGTGGGGCGACCCTTATTACCTGATCTCGGTAATGCGAGCGTAGGGAAGTGAAAAACCTGAAACCAGAAGACTGATCACATCCCAGCTTCTGGTTTTTCTTTTCACCACTCGAACTGGCATTTGGCGAAGGAAACCGTAGATGAGCGCAAGAACGGGCGATGGTTCTATTGATTATGACCAGGTCAGCCAGGTTTATGATACTAGCAGGGTGGCCAATGCCGAAACAGTTGGGAAATTCATCCGACTGCTTCAAATCTCCGGTGATTCAGTAGTTCTCGACATGGGATGTGGCACCAGCAACTATACCGATGCGCTAAGGCGAGTAGCTAAAAGCATTGTAGGGATAGACTCGTCCGTAGGCATGCTTGAGCAAGCACGGGCCAAGTTTACTGACTTACTACTCATCTCAGGTGATATCACGAGCATGCCCTTCAAGCCAGAGGTCTTCGATGCTTCGTTTGCCGTTCAAGTGCTGCACCATGTCAAAGAGAAGGAGCGGTTTCTAAAGGAAGCCTGTCGCGTGCTGCGAAAAGGGGCATACATTGCAATACATTCCTGTTCTCACCGACAAATGCGGGTATTCTGGTCCTATCACTACTTCCCAAAGGGGCTTCAGGTAGACTTGGCGCGAATGCCCGACTCAAAAGAGATTGTATTGTTACTTACCAGAGCCGGATTCTCAAACATTGGCGTTGAGACGTGCTATCACGATGTTGTTATTGCAAATGAGGCACCAGAACGCTATCTGGATAAGAACTACCGTGACAGCATTTCTACTTTTGCCTTCCTTAGTGAGGAAGACATAGAATTAGGCTGTGAGAAGATACGGGAAGACATTGCTTCTGGTGCTGTTGAGAACGTTGTTCGAGAGTCTGAGGTGAAAGTCACGAACAATGTTGGCGGTTCGTGCATTATCTATGGACGGAAAACCTAGCCGGCATACTCCGTACGGAGGAACGAAAAGCCGTGGAAATTTCTGACCCGCAGTATGAAGTGGAAATAAGGTGTCATTTCGCAGACCAAAATGAAGCGTACCAAAGGCTCCCATTCTTTCGCGAAAGCGTCTATAGCGAAGCCACGTGGAGCAGTGGGATCTATGGCCTGTCACTGTTCAAATCAGGCGAGTTACTTCGAGTAGGCGAGGTTCATATCAGTGGCGAAACCAGAATCTTTCTCCGTTGGAAGAGTCGGGATACCGGCACATTTGCCAATATTCGTATTGAGATCGGCGACGAGATCACTAACGGTATCAGGGATAGCCTTGTCTTGCGCCGGCTAGGGGGTCAGTCTGGTTTTCTGACAGCCCAACAGGTGATAGAGGAATTGGAGCGGCTTGGACATCACCGCTTCATGGGATTTGAGGGGCACGACTGGTACGGGAAATATGAGCCGCTGAACGTCGAGATAAAGATGATGCGCTGTCCCGTTCTGGAGTGGCCTCTCATGGTCGAGTTCGAGAAGATTGCACGCACTGAAGAAGAGGCGCGCCAATTTGAGAAAGACCTCTACGAGTTGAGCCGCCAGCTTAGGCTTGAGAACTGTCTGATGAAAGAGGAACCCCCGACCCAGTTGTACGCAACGGTTTTCGGTCGGGAAGGGTTGATACAATCACCAAACGCATGGAACAGTGTCTACAAGCAACAAGGGAGGGTTTTCACTGAACCCCACGAAGACATGCCCAGTATAGTCCAATTGTTGAAGGATGGAGGGGCAAGCACTGTCCTAGACTTAGGAAGCGGCACCGGTCGACACGTGATATATCTAGCCAGAAACGGCTTTTCTGTCTTCGGGTTAGACAACTCCCCGGCGGGGATTGAACTGACTCGCCGATGGCTGGCCGATGAGGGTTTGACCGCTGACTTGCGATTGCAGAGCATGGCTGAGAAGCTACCCTATGAAGACGCGTTCTTTGACGCCATTATCTCGGTGCAGGTGATCCATCACGCAGATAGCGCGACGATAAGGAAGATTGTTCAAGAGCTAACCCGAGTTCTTAAAGAGGGCGGATTTCTTTTCGTCACTGTGCCCAAGCTGAAGAACCAAGGAGTGCATTTTGAACAACTCGAACCCAATACCTTCATTCCTTTGGATGGACCTGAAAAGGGGTTACCCCACCATTACTTCAGCCCAGAGGAGTTACGAGAGGTATTTGGTCACTTTGATGTAGCGGATATTCATCTTGACACGGTCAATCACTACTGCCTATCAGCCGTTAAGCTGTAGACAACGGCAAGGCAATGAAGTTACCAGACTACACAAGAAGAATGGGGACTTCACGACTCTTGAAGAAGCAAGGGTCTTGATAGAGCAATGGCGAAGGGAATATAATCAGGCACGCCTGTAGAATTCTCTCGTATACCAACCTCGAGCTCCTGAGGCTGTCTTAACCAAGATAATGACCTAAGGAGTGGTATCGCTACCGGGGGTAGGCCACAAGTTCCAATATTGATTAACCTATATTTTGAAAAGATGGACAAATTCAGTCCTAATATGTTCAAGGCAGAACTGGCAAAGTATTACGATGTCATGCATCAGTACCGTAATTACGACAAGGAATGCAGCTTTGCCAATAATCTCATTAAAAGAAAGGTTCCCGAAGCGAGAAGGGTCTTGGATATCTGCTGCGGAACTGGTGAACACGCTACTAGGATGGCTCATTTGGGCTATGAAGTAACAGGAGTTGACCAATCTCAAGATATGCTGGATATTGCTGTGGATAAAGTAGTAGCGTCAGGTCTTTCGATTGATTTCATTTGTGCGGATGTATTTGAATTGGGAATTAAAGAGGAGTTCGAGGTTGCTTACTGTCTTGGTTACACGTTTCTTTATATGACGACATACCCAGATGTCAGGAGGTTCCTTAAGGCTGTAAAGAACGCTTTATTGCCAAGGGGACTATTTATAGTTGATTTTATAAATGGACCTTCACTAATCAAAGATTTCAATAAAGACGAATTTATCTACCGTCACAAGAGCGTAACGATTAGACAGCATGACCGGTGGTCCTTGGATAACAGAAGAGGAGTGAAACATTTAGACTTCGCGTACGAGATTATTGATGACGACGGCAGAGTTCAGAAGATATCTGCAGAAGAAGATTTGAGAATATTTTATGATGATGAAGTTCAGACTTTGTTATCCAGTTGCGGCTTTAGCGATGTTGAGTCATTTGGCGATTATAATTTAGAACGAAATAGAGCCGATAACCCGTATATATTGATTGTTTCAGGGAAGAAAGCTTAACATTTGGGCGTTTTGTTGAGCGCCCCCATTTTTGATATGATTGATGGCTAAACCGTACCGGAAGAGGACTGATGACGACTACCGCCATCTAATAGTTTTATAATGGAAGAGACTATGTCTTGGGATAATGAGTATAGACATCATAAACGCGTTTGGGGAGAGGGACCAAGCGCATTGGCCTCTTTTGCCGTGGATTACCTGCAGGAATTACAGTTATACCAGAAGACCCTTAGCATCTTGGACATCGGATGCGGTTACGGCCGTGACGCGGTTTATCTATGCCAACATACCGATTGCACCATAGTAGGTATCGACAATTCACAAGGAGCCATTGAGATGGCCAGGGGTACTCGCCCCAAGGAATATATTGGCAGAATAGACTTTAAGTTCCTCGATTTTACTCGGCTTCCTGTAAACGATAGATACGACGTGGTTTTCGCATCCAATCTCTATCAATTACTGAGGCCAGAAGAGAGGGCTGCATTTAGGAAGATATCAAGAAGGGTTCTAAGTCCGAATGGACTGTTGTTTCTGAGTACATTATCTACGAGTGATCCTGAGCATTATGGTAAGGGTACCGCCGCTGTGGGTGATATTAACTCATTCGTGGATGAGAAGTATCTGCACTTATGCACGTGCGGAGAACTAGAGCGGGAATTTAGTTTTCTGAACATCAAGGAACTGAAAGAGCACGAATATTATGAGCCTCGTGCTACCGGTAGAACTCATCACCATATCTCATGGCTGTTGGTAGGACATAAAGAGTGAGCACCTATGTTACAGAGTCAGCCTTGCAGCCACTCTCTCTAGCATAAACTGACGGTATTAACCAGGTACCTGAACAATCGTCCAGAATGTGCTGTCTAGGTCAAAATTGCTTGTAAAGGTCAATTGCTTAGCACAGCTTCACGTATAACACTACTTACGCGCAAGAGTTGAACTTACTTTTATGACCTAATAGTCGAGACTATTTAAGCCGTCTCGTTTCGGTGCCACAATATACTAAAAAGTTACTCCTGATTTCACGCTCAATGGCTATATGCAAGACTGAGCCTTACAAGGAACGTTGTTACACAGTCTAATAAAGAGGCTAGGGACTATTGTATATCCGTTTATTTATTTCTGCTTATTTGCCTTAGTCAGATGAGGATTTTTCACTCTTGACAGTAAAGCAATTTGCTAGTGTCTTTTCGACGTCTCTTAGCCGTGACCCAATTATGTGTGACAGGCTCTGAAAGACAATATAGCCGATGCGGTTGTCCTCATCAAGGAGACCCATAAGCTCGGCACCATTGATAGTCACAACCTCGGTAGTTTTTGTACAGATTGCTGACATGACATAGAAATGGGGCCTCACCAAGGCAGACCATCCAAAGCAACCACCAGTGGTGACTGTATCAACCAACAAGTTTTCTCTCACTGGCCGGTATTCAGAAGGAAAATCTGCTACCAGGTCTACTTGTCCTCTGACGAGCACATACAGGTATTTTGCTCTCACCCCAAACTTAAAAATAATCTCGCCCGCCAAAAATAGTTCTTTGTGGGATGAGGGTAACTCAGCTATCTTCAACAGGGCAGCGTCGTCCAGCCCGAGGAATAACTCGGCCCTTTTTAGGGTTGTCTCAATTCCCATATCTTATTTTCCTGCGATACGGCCCCCTGCTCTTCTCACAACAGGTATTGTACCCCGTATCCTATTATCCATCGGTGGTGCCTCGGAGTCAAACCAGTTACTTTATACAGTGTGTCGGCAATACCGCCATTGAGGTGTGATATTGGCACGTCTGGGATACTTGACAATGATGGTGAAGAGGCGTAATATGCCGTGCATCATGGTCGACATCGCTGTCACAATCAACGGCGCTCCGGTAACCGGACGGGAAGGAGCTACTATTCTGGAGGTCGCTCGGGAGAACGGGATTGATATCCCCACGCTATGTTACCGACCAGAATTCACCCCGATTGGTGCTTGCCGTTTATGTGTTGTGGAAGTGGAAGGTTCCAGAACTCTGGTGGGCTCCTGCCACACACCAATCACCGAGGGGATGGTAGTTCATACCCACTCCCCCAAGGTGCTGGAGACTCGCCGTACAATAGTGGAGCTATTGCTGGCCAGTCACAGTGGCACCTGCTACATGTGTGACAAGGCTAATGTGTGCGAGTTGCGTGCCATTGCCGCCGACCTGGACGTTGGGCTTCCTCAGTTTCAGGTCAGAAAACGCTATTACTCGATTGAGGACAGCAGCCCATATATTGTCCGCGACCTGACCAAGTGTGTCCTGTGTCGTCGATGTGTATGGGCGTGCAAAGAGGTGGCCAAGAAGGATGTATTCGCCATTGGCTACCGGGGTTTTGACTCAAAGATTGTGGTCGACTTTGACCAGCCACTTGACAAAGAAGTCTGTAAGGATTGTGGTATCTGCATCCCCTTTTGCCCAACTGGGGCATTGAGCACACCACGAAGAATCGCGGAAGAGAAGGAAGGTAAGCTACTAATAATAAAAGGTTGATTGACTGAGGAGAGGTGGGGGAAGGAAGATGAACAATCATCCTCAGCGACCTTCTAATCAAAGTGAGGACAGGCAGAACCTGCTCTTGCTGCTGAAAGAGACGCAGCGTAGGTATGGCTACCTGTCTAAACAACTCATGTGCGAGCTAGCCGAGTCACTCGGCATCTCGACCAGTGAGGTGTATGGTGTCGCGACCTTCTATTCGTTCCTCTCCACCCAACCAAAGGGAAGGAACATCATCCGTGTGTGTAAGGGGCTTCCCTGCTGTCTCAAGGACTACCACCTGATAGTCAGCTCCATCGAAGACGTCATAGACATAAGCCCCGGAGAGACCACTCTCGATGGCAGGTTCTCTTTCGAGCTTGTAAATTGTATCGGTGCCTGTGATAGTGCGCCCGCAATGCTGGTGAATAATGATTTGCACGCTGGCCTGACCCCTCGCAAAATCTCTCAAATTTTGAAGGAGTACGAGTAGGCCACCACCAAGGATGAATAAGGACTATGGCAGATGCCTGAGCAACGAGTTGTCCTGAAGAACTGTGGGATTATTGACCCTACACAGATAGCTACGTATTTAGCATCGGATGGTTTTGAAGCCCTGAAGAAAGCTCGTAATATTACGCCCGAACAGGTTATTCAGGAAGTTAAGGATTCGGGACTACGGGGGCGGGGGGGTGCTGGTTTTCCCTGCGGCCTTAAGTGGGAGCTGGCGAGGAATGCCCTTGGGGATGATAAATACGTGATATGTAACGCTGACGAGGGCGAGATAGGGACGTTCAAGGACAGGTTCATCCTGGCCAATGACCCTTTTACTCTGATTGAAGGGATTGCTATCGCTGGTTATGCCATTGGCGCCCGGAGTGGCTATATCTACCTGCGCGCCGAGTACCACTACCTCTACGACCTGCTAGTGAAATCCGTCAATAAGGTCCGGGAGGCAGGATTCCTTGACGGCTTTAGCATTACTATCTGTGAGGGTGCAGGTGCCTACGTATGCGGTGAGGAATCAGCGCTGATGGACTCGATTGAAGGCAAGCGTGGAGAAGTACGCTACCGGCCTCCTTTCCCCCCGACTAGGGGGCTGTGGGGAGAGCCGACTGTTATAAACAACGTGGAAACACTGATGAACATCCCCCGAATATTACTCAATGGCGCGGACTGGTTCAGCGGGATAGGTACGGAGCGGAGTAAGGGTACTAAGGTATTCTCAGTTAGTGGAGACGTAAGTAAGCCCGGCGTTTATGAAATGGTTCTGGGCAGCAAGCTGACGGAGCTGGTCGAGGGTCTTGCGGCAGCGAAGAAAGTAAAGGCGGTACAAGTAGGTGGTGCCACCGGTAGAATCATACCATATCACATGATGGACACAGAACTGTCTTTTGAGACTGTTCTTGGTGCTGGTGCCATCACCGTTTATAACGATAGTCGGGATATGTTAGACATCGTCCATAAGACTTTGCAGTTCCTCGCTGAGGAGAGTTGTGGCAAGTGCAGTCCGTGTCGGGAGGGTACTGAGGTGATGGTTGAAATTCTTGGGAGGTTTACTCGGGGCGAGGGCAGTGCACGTGACATCGCAGCCATGGAGAGGCTATCACAAGCGATGATGCTTTCCGCACTGTGCGGCCTGGGGCAAGCAGCCCCCAACCCGGTACTGGACAGTTTGCAGTACTTCCGTGGTGAGTATGAGCGCCGGTTCAGAGGAAAGTGAGGTGGTATGAGGAAATGATAACGATTACCGAGCAGAAGCCGTCACAAGAGATACTGCAGTCGCTTGAGGGAAGTAAGTCCGTATATATTATCGGCTGCGGCGCCTGTGCCACTATGCTACACACCGGCGGAAAATCTGAAGTCCTGGCCATGAAAGAGAAACTGGAGGAAGCCGGGAAAAAGGTCACCGGCTGGATGGTTATACCTACGGTCTGTGACCAGCTCACCGAGGTTGCACTTACAGAGACCGCAGAGGCAATTCGAGCCGCCGATGTCATACTGGTAATGTCCTGTGCCTTTGGTGTGCAGACTGTAGGTTTTTATGCGGACTTGCCGGTGTTCCCGGCACTTAATACGCTCTTCGTGGGTAAGGAGGAGACACCGGGACACTTTGTTGACGTCTGCATGCAATGTGGTAACTGTGTCCTGGCGCGTACGGCCGGTATCTGCCCCCTGGTGCGGTGTTCAAAGAGCCTGCTCAATGGGCCGTGTGGGGGTTCTGTAGAAGGCAGGTGTGAAGTTGATTCCAGTATACCCTGTGTCTGGCAGACAATCTATGACCGCCTAGCTGCCCAGGGGCGACTTGCTGAGCTGGACGAGATAGAGCCAATTAAAGACTGGAGCACCAGCTCTTCGAGTGTACCAAGACGATTTGACGCGATTAACTCAGATGAACAGTAATTTCTCGATAGAGAGTGTGGCATCAAGCTACAGTCCGGAAGAAGCAGCCCTGCTGATGCGTCTCAGGGTATTCGTTACCATGAGGTGGATAGCTATTCTCGGGATGCTTGCTGCTACTCTTGTCACATCCCTGATACTTGACATCAAATTCCCTACTTTACCGGTTTACCTCATCTGTCTGTTAATAGCCCTGTATAATATTGTGTTCTATTTTCAACTCCGGACTCTAGGTGGAGGGCAGCCGGGTACGATAGTCCATAAAGCCCGGATATATGGCAATGTGCACATTTTTCTTGACCTGCTTGCGCTAACCGTACTCCTACATTTCACCGGCGGGATAGAGAATCCTCTGGTATTTTTCTACGTTTTCCACATAGTCTTGGCAAGTATCGCCCTAAACTTCAGGGTGGTATATATAGTAGCCACGGGTGCTCTAATGATGGTGGGGCTTCTTGTTGGTCTGGAGTACGCCAAAGTAATACCTCATGTTAACTTGGAAGGATTTGCTGACCCCACGCTCTATCAGGACGGAGTTTATATCTGGGCCATTTTGCTTGCCCTGGCAGCAATTCTGTACGGTACTACCTACATGGCGACTGCTATTTCCGGTGAGTTGAGGAAGAGGCAACGGCAGGTGGTGCAACTGGGCGAGCAGCTCCTCGAAGAGAAGAAGGACGAACTGGAACAGGTTTCCAGAGAGAAGGCCGAGCTTGCTGAGGAAAAAGAACGCTTCCTCCAGTTCCTCAGTATCGCCGCTCATGACCTGAAAGCACCCCTTACTGCTATCCAGGGATTTCTGTGGGTGATGGTGGGCGGGTATGCCGGCGAGTTGACAGACAAACAGAGAAACATGCTTGAAAGAAGTAGCAGGCGGATTACCGAACTGCTAAATCTAATCAGCGACCTGCTGGATATCCCGCGCATTGAGACCGGGCAAATCATCCCGGAGATGAAAGACATTTCCCTGCGACAGGTACTCAGGAACTGTCTTCAGGAACAGCGCAAGGTAGCTAAAGAAAAGGGGTTGAGACTCGTGGTTGAGCTACCGGACAAACTCGATAGAATTCGCGGCTCAAGCCCTCGCTTACAACAGGTAGTCGCGAACCTGATAGGAAATGCGATACAGTATACTGATGACGGCACAATAACCGTTAGCGTAAAAGATCTAGGTGACGACATACAGGTTGAAATTAAAGATACGGGGATTGGTATTCCAGAAGATGATATGCCACGATTATTCGAAGACTTTTTCCGGGCGAGTAATGTGGAAGTAAAGGGAACTGGTCTGGGACTCTCTATTGCCAAGAGGATAGTAGAGGCACACAACGGCAAGATATGGTGTGAGAGTCCCTGCCCAGAGACCAACCAGGGGAGCAGGTTCACTTTTACCTTACCCAAAATGAGGAAACATTCACGGAGGCAAAAGCGATGAAGGCAGGTACCAACTTGGAGAAGGTCTTAGAAAGCGGTAGATTTGCCGTCACTGCCGAGGTCGGCCCGCCGAAAGGGCCCAGTGCAGCCGTAATTCGCCGGAGGGGGGGAATTGTCCGGGACTATGTTGACGCCGTTAATGTCACCGACAATCAAACTGCGGTAGTCCGTATGTCAAGCCTGGCTGGCTGTGTAATCCTGAAAACACTCGATGTCGACCCGGTGATGCAGATTGTCTGCCGGGACAGGAACAGAATAGCTATTCAAAGTGATGTGCTCGGTGCTGTTGCCCTAGGTATCGGCAACATACTCTGTCTTTCCGGCGACCATCAGAAATTCGGTAACCACCCGAGCGCGAAGGGCGTATTTGATATTGACTCTATGCAGCTGATCCAGACGCTGAAAAATATGAGGGATGAGAAGAAATTCATCTGTGACGAGGACATTACCGGGGAGGTACCCATCTATATCGGCGCTGCGGCAAACCCGTTTGCCGACCCCTTTGAGTTCCGCGTAACAAGGCTTGCCAAGAAGGTCAAGGCCGGGGCTGATTTCATTCAGACTCAGGCGGTGTACGATGTTCCAAAGTTTCGCCGTTGGATGGAAATGGTCTGTGAGCGAGGGCTGGACCGGCAGGTGCACATCTTAGCAGGGATTATACCGATAAGGTCGATAGGTATGGCCCGCTACATGCGAGATTACGTTGCTGGTGTGTCAGTGCCCGATGAGATTGTTACCAGGTTAGAAAAGGCAGAAAATGCCCGGGAAGAAGGGGTGAAAATTCCACTGGAGATTATCGAACAGCTCAAGGAGATTCCGGGCATCCACGGCATACACATCATGGCAGTAGGCTGGGAGGAAATTGTCCCTGATATCGTAGAAAAGGCTGGATTGTTGCCGAGACCTGTGTTATGATTCTGCAGGAGGTTTGATATGGCGGAGAAGATTCTCATAGTCGATGATGACCCCGACATCTTGGATGCCCTGACAATGATTCTTGAATCGCAGAACTACGAAGTTGTAACCGCACGAGACGGTGTTGAAGGTCTGGCAAACCTCAAAGCCGAAGAACCTGACCTCATGATACTCGACTTATTAATGCCGAAGATGGACGGCTTTAGCGTTTTAAAAGAACTTCAGGATCCGAGATGGTCCAAATATAAGAGCATACCGATTCTAATTCTGACCTCAGTGAGAGAAGAAGCCAGCCGGCGCCGCTATGAACTGGAAACGGGCCTGGAGTTGGGTGTTGATGATTACGTGGAAAAACCGATGCTCCCGGAGGTTTTACTTGAGCGGGTTGGGAAGCTTATTAGAAAAAAGAAGAAAGGGCGTACCTAGAGTCTATTTTAAAGCTTCAGTACGGAAGGGAGAATGAGGATGCAAGACAAGGCTAAAATACTGATTGTTGACGATGATGTTGACTTCGCAGAATCCGTTAAGACTATCCTTGAGGCTAAGCCTTATAATGTAATTGTTGCCACTCAGGGGGACGAGGGACTGCAAAAGGCAAGGAATGAGAATCCGGACCTTATTCTACTGGATGTGATAATGCCAGTGAAGGACGGATTTACAGCTGCCGAGCAGCTCAAGAAAGACCCCGAACTTTCCAAGATACCCGTAATAATGCTCACGGCTTTTTCGGCCAAAGGTGGGGAGACTTCAATTCCAAGAAGTCGGGGGTACACTCTTGAGACCGAAGATTATATTGAGAAACCGGTACGTCCTCAGGACCTGTTGGCAGCGGTGGAAAAAGCACTGCGAATAGCCTCTTCATGATCGAGAACCGTTCTTAACTGCATAAACACAGCTATATAAGTCTACCTGTGGAGACTGTACCACAGACTGTGGCTAGTACGCCATAGGCGAGACGTGTAAAGAATGGACACCAAGTTTTTCAGTGGTATAAGCTAATAGAAATTTGGAGCATTTTCCTACTAAGTAAACATTGTTTAAGTAGTCCCGAATAATTATCCGGCAATATATAAAAGGCATCCCTGCCGCTGGGATGCTTTTTATTACCCTTTTCTTTCATTCTCTTTTGGCGGATTACCCACATACTAGCTAGCCCTTGAAATTTGACCTTATGACTTATTGTTATGGACCCCTATGGTGAATTAGGTCGGTTATTTGATATATGGGAATATGCGTATAACATGGATTATACGTGGTGAGTTGAGGTAAGGTCAGGTGTGCGCTGACAATTATGGGTAAGCCAACTCTTGCTAGGATCGCTATTTATACAGAAGAGACTATCTTAAGTAGCTATAGTATAACTAAAATCTTAGTAAAACATTAGGTTCATTGAATCTATCAACGGCAATAATAGACCAACAGCTCGACCGGGTTTTACCTATTAGCCAACAATTGGAAGCTCAAATGTGTGAAATTGGGTTCGTAAATACACATTCCGATGCTTTGTAGTCTGGATTATTACCACAACCGCGTACTTCTTCCAGAGATGGACGATTACCTCATCGTCTTGGAAGGTAAAAGCAGGACATTGGGATAATCAACTAGCCTCACATGCACTTGATTGTCACAATTTAGTATCATGTGGACTATCATTCACCCCGACTTTCGGTGTTACCAAAGTGTAATTTGAAACATTCCTGACCCTCGGATTCAAATGTTTAGGCATTTCAGGCAAGTCAGATTTAACCACGTAGTCACCAAACCTAAGTCAGTATACCCTTTTTTTCATTCTGGCCACGTGGGATAATCTCAGATAGTTAACCTTACTAAAGTACCATTACTTTACTATCATACAGGGTATATACGTAAGTACTGCTTTTAAAGATTAGGACTAATCTGAATACGATTCATATACACACCTTCTGATACAAAACAATGAGAATTTCTATTTACAGGGAGAGATTATCGTGACAAGAGACGGAATGAAATCCACTGTAGCAATTCATGAAGAACTAGACCGGGTTTTAACCCAGGTAGAGCTGGAGGACTACCTTTCAATGGCATCCCAGGCTATGGAGATATACGAGATGTTTGATAAGGCTGATGCCATCGGCTCGGATTACGGCCAGGGTTATCAGGATGGATTCTGGACAGGACATAAGCTCGACGCGAAATATCAACTGGCCAAAATGGAGTCTATTGAAGAGAAGCTCTCGATTTTTTAGAGCAATGCGGATACTGGATGTTATCTATGTAGTGCTACATGAGATACCACAATGTTGATAAGTAGGGGGAAATACCATAGCGATATCAATGCCGCTTATACAAGAGGGCTTGAGCAGGGCTTCGAACTATCACGAAAGCTAAAACGAATTCGTGAGGGAAAAAACCAGGAGTCTTCTTCCCCACTTGATATGAATAAATCGGAAGAATCGTCACTATTACTGCAGCAACTGATTGATATCGCTGAACGTAAAGTGATCAAATTGAGATGAACTATTATTCAACGTTCAAGGAATATGCGATAGGCGAGTACCAGATTACGGCATGCGCACTAGGAAGCGTGACTGCTTCATTACAGCCTCAGCATTAGGAGAGTTTATATGGCAAAACTGTCGAAGTATACCGGTCTAATATCTACTGGAAATGATGAGCTTGACAAGAAAATGGGGGGAGGGATACCACCTAACTCTCTCAGTCTGATAGAGGGACAGCCGGATTCGGGGAAATCTGTCCTGTCACAGCAGATGATATGGGGTTCTCTCAGAAACGGATGCAAGGTAGCCATCTTCACCACGGAGAACTCTGTGAGGAGCCTCATCACACAAATGAAGAGCCTGAATCTTAGCATCCTGGATTATTACCTACTCTCCAGACTATATATCTATCCTATAGATGCTAAAAAATCAGCGGGCGGCATGAATACCGGACTAATTCCCATGATTCAAAATTGTGCCTTGGAAGGTTTTAACTTGGTGGTTGTTGACTCTATTACTTACTATGCTACTCATGTCACTATTACTGAGCTGATTACCTTTTTCGAGGACATGAAAGCTCTAACCAGTAAAGGACTGAGTATCATTTGCAGCGTTCACCCCTATGCCTTTGATGAGAGTACACTTATCAGAGTAGGAGCCATGTGTGACGCTCACCTGAGGCTACGCATTGAGACCATGGGGACTAAGTTGGCAAAAATTCTGGAGGTAGCCAAGATACGCGGCGCTGCCCAGAAGACAGGCAACGTAATCACGTTTGACGTCGAACCAAATTGGGGCATCAAGGTTATACCATATGCCAAGGCGAGGGCCTAGAAGCAGCCACGCTTCCCTAATGCTTAGACAGGGTATTCACCCTTAGATAGTGTATGAATGGTTAAGCCATGCCATTATCCAAATCACTCTTTAAACATATAGTCACGTTGCCCCGAGATCCGCTCCAACTGTTCTCATTAATACGTATAATTGCACTTATACGCGTGGATTCAGGCATTTTGCCAGTCATCTTTTAGACTCTCGCCTCACACAAAGCCTACGGTAACGTTGAAACCGCGATCTTGAACAACTCATCCCTTGAGAACTGATTGCTGGAATAGAGCCGCAAGGTAGAACTCGGGAACTGGTCAGTACCGTACTCCCACCACAGCACGTATTTACCGTCCTTATCTTCGAGCCGACCGCCCACCTCTGGGACGGATTGTGCCCAAGGCATCTTGAGGCCAAGGCCAAGCTCATGCCAGCCAATGTTCAGTACGAGGCGGCAGGTAAACTGTTTGCCTTGCCATCGTACCGCCTGGTCGGAGATCAACAACCAAATTTGAGTCACCTGAGGACTGCTGTTCGGCGATTCATAGTAATACACTTCTCTTACCTCGTAGCCCAGCGGTAGATAAGCTGGCATTGGTAATTTGGTACTTAATAAGAATCCAAGCTTTGGAATGGTGGTCTTCTGCCAGCCGCTCTCAAGCTGGTCAGACAAAGAAGGGCCAGAATAAACAGGCTTTTCCTGAGAGGTTGTGCACCCGGTGGTGAGTACCAACAGCATAGGAATCATGGTTGAACACAATCTTTAGAATCTTCATGGTTTTCCCCTAGGCTTGGTTCTCTATTATACTCTATATATTTATAATATATACTCTTGCTTTCAGACCTCGAATAATCTGATGTTCTCTGTGTTGCTCTACATTTCATTACACGAAATAGCGTAGTGTGCGGCACTACTTTTAAGCTAGAGAGTCACTCGTTCGGGCGTGTAATTGCAGTTAAACGCTAATCCAAATTGCACAAACCTCGGTTTTAGTATATCGATGCATTACGAGCATACCAGATAGGGGTGCAGACACTCTAAGGGAGATACCAATATATTCTTTGACAGATGGACTAACTACTGCTACAATCTGGACGGATACGTTACAGTAAAGAAATTTAAAGAAAGGCCTCGAATCAATACCTTGACTGAGAATCGCTGAATCGGGATAAAGAGATGGGCATGAGATGGCTATCTTTGTCGGTCCTTCTATTATTAGCTACACTCGCCTTCCCCATGGGTGGATGCAGTAAGCAGGATGAAACGACTGAGACATCTCCAGGTAACGCAGCGCCATCTACAAGCGGGATGACATGGGAAGAACTTGAAGTACGGATTGCCAGTGGAAGAGCAATAGCAGAAGAAATAATAAACCTGATACCCGAGAATAGGGTCTGGCTACCACCCGTGCCTCCGGTAGGCGGAGAAAAGGTGCGCCTATTGACAGCCGAAGAAAAGAATAGAATCCTCCAGATAGCCATGTCTTTTGCTCCGGTACTTGAAGCCCAGGGATACACAGATGTATCAAGTGTGGACGAACGCGATTATTTCTGGAAGTCATATGGTAATGAGGAAGCTGTAGATGTTAGTAATACATATATGGAAAAACGGGGTATAAGCCAGAAGCTCGATGAATACATGGGGGATAAATGCTACCCCGGAGTTTTTCTTCTATTCCGTACTCAATATGAAAACTATGCCTACGCGGCAATGTATATCACCGTCAACCCAGAGCAGGAGAGCGTGATATATGTTGATGGATTCGTCGAAGCTATTGATTTACCGCCAGGGTATGAATCATCTGGCATAAACCCGAAATCATTTACCTTAGATGGGAATAACCTCCTCAGTCCTCTAAATCCAAATTATGACCCCAGCGGGATTTGGGGTGGTGAAGGGACTCGCTTTGGCCCTCCCTGGGACTACAGTAATACTGTCCCTGGGGAATAGAGTCATCTTTACAAGAAGACCACTGATGCTGTGTTGTATTTACATATCCCTGCCGTTGTCAGTCACAATCACTCAGCATGTTAATTATCTGGCAGGTACCAATTAAAAATACCTGAGTAAGAATGACTATTTACACTCCCTCTAGTTTTACTTTGGAATGTGAGAAGTGAAACAGCAATTGAGATTCTACGTAATAGTTCTAGTCGTCATCCTGTCGACGAGTGCCATATTCATCGCTGGCTGTAGCTGTCTGCACCAAGCTGGCCAGCCATATGATCTGAAGTACCCGGCCACCTGATCCAACATGTACAAGAGGAGAAAACGGATGTGAAGCTGTCTGTTACTCAGATAGTATTAGGAATTCTTATCGTACTAGCTGCCTGCTATATCGTCTGGTGGATGATATTCGGCGTAACGGAGCTACTAAACTTGAAAATACTCAACGAAAGCGGTGCGATGGTAGCAGATTATACTCCCGAATATGAAGCTCTTTTCCCTATTGCTAGATATGCTTCCTGCCTGTTATTGGGGCTTGGATTGGTGGTGCTGGTCAATGGGGTTTTATGGAAGAAAGTTGAAAATAAAACGAAACAAGCCATTGTTCAGATTGCTGCTGGTGCCTTAACATTTGCTTTATCCGCTTTTATTTTGATATGTGGGTATTCATTTGATTATATCGTAGCCATAGAGGGTGGCCCCATATTAGACTTAGGCTGTGCAAGGGTATGCACCTTTCTTACTTCTCTACTAGGGCTGGCAGCGTTCGGAGTAGGCATAGCCCAATTTAATTTATTAGTGCGAGGAAAAAGACACTCCATGAAATCAATTTAGAGAAAGAGTCGTATTACCCCATCTCCACAGGCTATTCTTCGTCCTCGCCCAGCAGATAGATGCCGCCGGCAATATGCTATGGCCGGTCAACGGAGTGCTATTTGCGACAGGTGGGGCAAATTCCATCGCCTGTGATGGATACGGCGGCATCGTTGTCGCCTGGGGCGAATAGCGAAGGTCATATGTCCAAAGAATAAATACTGAAGATAATTTACTATGGGGGAACAAAAGGAATCAGGCTTAATCCATAAACGTGAGGGTGAAATGAAAAATAGAAAAGTATTTTACCTGGCCATGATTATATTGATAGCAGCTACA
The DNA here is from genome assembly GCA_964611805.1 of uncultured Dehalococcoidales bacterium. Taxonomy (GTDB): domain Bacteria; phylum Chloroflexota; class Dehalococcoidia; order Dehalococcoidales; family Fen-1064; genus W589. The sequence continues at coordinate 40,331 of CAZTBG010000002.1, forward strand.
ATTAGTTTGCCAGTTGGTTGCAGTAAAGAAACTGATAGAATTGTCGAAATTGATTGGGTTGATTTCATTAAGTTTAACGACATCACTTATCTTCGTACCGTCCAATCATTACCTTACTCCGAAGAAGAACTGGAATATTTTGACGAAATTCGGTTCAGAGTGGAGGGTAACATCAACACCCCGGATTACGAGAGTAAAAATGGTGACGCCGCCTACCTCGATGAAGGAACTCGAATCTATTCTATAAGGGGCTACTCACCTGATTTCCGTCTGGTGGCCGAAACAGGGACGGAATTACTCCTTTTTGAAGCCGATACCAATCCCGCTGCCGAAACAGGGGCGGACCTGCTGGATATCGGAGGAAAGGTCGAATACATCGGGATTAACGACCCGGTTGACGGGAAAACCGAACTGGCTTCGATTACAGAGCCGGACCTGGTTTCCAGTCTGGTCGAGATGGTACTCGAAGCGGCGGTTGACCAGACTGTCCGCTCAAGTGGAACCCAGATTTTTATCGAATTTCATCTCAGGGATGGTACTAAGGTAAACCGCAGTTTCTGGGCTGGCACCGGAGAACTGCATAGAGGGATAATGCTTCCAGATGATTTCTGGGAGACAATAAAACCGCTCATTCCCGCCGCTCCCGGGCTTGACGGCACTCAATGGTCGCTGATTGAAATCAATGGAAAAGAAATCATTGAAGGTTCCTATATCAGCCTGTACTTCCGTAACGGGTCCGTGCAGGGCTTTGCCGGCTGCAACACCTATGGAGCAGGCTACTCCACTGAAGAACCCGGTATACTGGAAATTCAGATGCTCACTATGACTGCAATGGCCTGTTATTTCCCTCTAGGGGTGCTCGAACAGGAGGAGGAATATGTCGAGACCCTCAGTAATGGCGCCCACTATAGCATTACCTACAATGAACTGGAGATTTACGGTCCCGGTAATGAAAAACTGCTGGCATTTGAAAAGATACCGGAATACTCTATGAACCCTGCCGACCTTGTCGGCACGAGCTGGAAGCTTGTCTCAATGAACGGAGACCATGTTATCGAAGGCCTGTCCATCACTCTCACCTTCGAAAGCGATAGTGAGGCCTCCGGGCGTGCCGGTTGTTTCGACTATGTGCTTCACTACACAGCCAGCGGTGATGATATCGGATGGGGAATGACTACCAGAAGGGATGGCGAGCTTCCCCAGGAACTCGAGAGACAGGCCCTTAGGTATACCGATAGCGTAATGTGGGTCGCCAACTATCGCCTTACCTCAGACAGGCTGGAATTGCACACCTCAAAGGGAGATACACTGGTCTACGAACCTCTTGAAAATTCTGACGGAGTTGAATAAAAATCCACAACAGGAGGTGAAAAATGAAAAAACTAATCTCCATTATCATGCTGGCCCTGATGTTAGCAACTACTCTTATATCGCAAACAGGCTGTGGAAAAGAGGCAGAAGACTCAACGTCCGAATCAAACCGCTTCCTGGAGCTCTTGAGCATAGTACCGGTCAATGATAATACGCTCAAAGTAGTATATCTTAACGACAGAGAGTATTTTACGGCGAAAAAGGAGCAATATCCACAGATTCCGCTTGAGTATGCCATAGGTAAGGCTCAACTATTGACCGGAGGTCACTCTTACGATGCGGAAGAGTGGAAAGAGACGCTCACATTCACCCTCGAAGACGTCAAGCAGAGCATATATGCCGGTATCACTCCTTCTAATTATTACGAGGCGGTACGCGCAGATTTCAGTCGGGAAGAAGTTGATAATGCGATGAAAACCGGCCCGTTAAACGACATACTCGAGATAATGTCCTATCAAGGACATGAATTCTACAGCTGGGGCGGCGACAACGAAATGGACTTTTCAAGGCACAGCAACGTGCGCTGGTTAGGACAGGGCCATAGACTGGCACTACTGGATGATTTCCTCTTCTGGGTTACCTGGACTGATGGCTTAAAGGAAATGATAGACAGCTACGACGATAGAATCGACTCGCTGGCCGACGTCGAAGAATACAAGCTGCTGGCAGACGGGCTTATAGAGCTCGATGTATGCAACGCGTTTTTCTCCACCCAGTCTCAATCACACAGCAGCATCACAGAATGGCTGCAGCAGGACCCCTCCTTTAATTATGAACAACCTGAGGTATACCAGCGTTTTCTTGAATCAATTGAGGAAACGGTCCGCCTGGAGCCTTACCAGGCGTTCGCCACCGGAGGCGGCCTCGATGAGCACGGCTTCTATATGGCGATAGTGCTGGTGAACCCTGACGACGAGGTTGCCCGGAGCAACGCAACTCTGCTTGAGCAACGAATCAATCAAACAGAGAGTGTATGGCGGGGCCTTCAATGGTCAGACCTTATTGAGAGCATGGAGATTCAGAGTGAAGGTCGACTTACTCTGGCCAGGCTTTACGGCCCTATTTGCGAGTACTGGACCTGGTTTAATATGTATGGTGAGAGTGGATATGAACCCCTACTCGTGTGGGAATAACAATCACAAGATGTTAGGTCAAGAGAAAACTATAAGTCAGCTCTCCTCGTCAAGACAATAGCTGATGGGCCAAGGAGGCCTTGGCCCCCTGATACTCCTATAAAAAGGAGATGGCGGTGTCGCATTCTAAATCCAGGTCTATTGTAATAATAGGCTTGATTTTAGCAATTAGCTTGGTATTAATTCAGGTAGCCGGATGTTCTAAAGCACCTCCTCCTGTTTACTTCATACAGGTCTTTAAAGCAAGACCAGTACTACCACCCAGTTTTGCTGAGGGTATCTGGATTATGCCACCAAACCCTAATCCAGAGCATGTACAGGAAGTATTAAATCCGGGGGATAAAATATACATCGGTCTCGTTATCAACAGAGAGAACAAAGAGAATATAACATTTTCCAAGTATACAATCTTTGGGAGAGATACCGGCCAAGAGATTGAAGTCGGGGTTCCTGGTGAACTAGGGCCATTTGAACCGGGGCGAATCGCAGAAGTCGCTTTTGACAATCCATGGGCTGTCCCCGAACAACTGGGAATCTATGAATTGCGTGTATACATGGGTGACGAGGTAGTGGCTTCAGCAGTATTTGAGGTGAAAAAGCATGACCCGATAGACTCCATCGGGGTATCTAGAGCAAGGCCGGGTGACCCTCCAAGCCTCGGTCAGATTGAACCGAAAACCCCTCACCCGGACTTTGTGCAAGAAGTACTCAGCCCTGGGGACAAAATATATCTCGGACTTGTAATAAACGATGAGAACAAAGAGGCAATTACATTCTCTAAATATACGTTCTACGAAAAGGCAACTGGTCGGGAACTAGTACTGGAAACCACCGACGATTTAGGACCATTTCAGCCAGGACAAATAACCCTGATTGCTTTTGACCATCCCTGGCCGGTGCCTGAACAACCGGGTATCTATGAAGTAAGAATTTACATGGGTAACGATATTGTAGCCTCAGCCCTCTTTTTAGTCACCTGTAATAGATTCTACTCAGACAAATATGATATAGAAGTCCAGTTGCCATCCGGTTGGGCAGCCGTAGAGGGACCGGAGAACCTGGTTCTCCCACGTTATGAAGGGCTGGTAGCTTTTAATAGCTGGGGGCAGGATGACTTCTGGGCTCGTGGGGTAAATTATGATACCGATACACACTCTATCATATACAGCCCGTATGTAGTAGCAGCCCAGGTACCAAACGGTGGAGCCTACGTGGCTCTAGTGGAAATCAGTGGTCCGCCATACATTAATCACCCACCACCTGAATACGAATTAGGCGACCTGAGTGGACTATATCAACCGCATGATTGGCGAGAAGTTGGCGCATCTGCTTGCTTCAAGACGTTTTATAGAAATGGGATACAATTGCAATTGGAGATTTATTGCCATCCAGATGCATCGGATGAGACCGTCACGGAGCTCAATGATTTGCTACGAAGCTGGAGGTTCGTCCGGTAAATACAGGAGGCATAGATGAGAGGTCTGGTGTGGGCTATTGTGCAGGTGATTTCCGGAGCAATGGTCATATTATTTTCCTCGATATTGGCACAAGCCAAGGCAAGCCTGTTCACGCCACTACCCGGAAGCCTTTACTATCCACCCCCGGATTTCATTTTAGAGTTCGTGCTGGCGTTCCTCGGTCCTGTAATTGTCACCATTGGCTACCTGCAACGTAGAATGCGTGCAAAGTTTGCCGGTCTACAGGTGATTTTTGGGCTGGTAATTACCATTATCTCCATGCCTCTGGGAACAAGAGCGGTCACACTGGGGCATGGTGGGTATTCTGCGATTTATTATGTTGTATACCTGCTTCTGATTCCCGGTCTTGCGGTATCGTTACTCGGGATTGTCCAACTTGTGATGGTGGTTATCTATCGGTCAACAATTAATTCATCGAAGTGAACCTTTTCCTCTCTGCAGGACTATCATTATTTAAGAGAGCATTATGCAGGACTTGATTAGGGAATGGCAGTCTGGTGATACTGAAGCTTTCGCCTCGCTATTCCGCCAGTATGAGAAGATGGTCTATAGAACAGCCTATCTCATTACTGGTGACAGTGAGGCTGCGAAAGACGTCTTGCAGGAGGTATTCCTGTCCGTATGGAAGTCTCGACGCAGCTTTAACCCTGAGTTAGCCAAATTTACCACCTGGCTTCACCGCATCACGGTTAACAAGTGTTCCAGAATCCGCAGGAAGAAAAACATATCCTTTCTCTCTCTAGAGGAAGTGAAGGGAAAAAATCTGCAACCGAATGAGAACCCTGCCTCCGTTGAAGAGGCAATGATAAGCAGGGTGGAATATGATAACTTTTTACACGCCTTGAATGAACTGGACAGCAAGCACCGCACGGTGGTGGTGCTGCGTTACTTTAACGATTTGTCCTGTAACGAGGTCGCCAGTATTACCGGTATTCCCCTGGGAACGGTTAAATCCAGACTGCACTATGCTCTGAAATCCCTACGTCAAACCCTTTTTGCTGAAGAAGGTGGCTCATGAACTGCGATGATATAGAAGAATTACTAATGGCATACCTTGATGGCAACGTTACGTCCGAAGAGCAGGCGGAGGTTATCAACCACCTGAATTCCTGCCCGCACTGCCGCAGGGAAATCGAGTTATTAAGAATAACGAAGAAAAGCCTCGGCAATGCCATGAAGCTTGCGGCATCGCGGGTCGACCCCCCTTCCGGGTCATGGCAAATAATAGCTGAAAAGGCAGGCATTAAAGCCAGAGACAAGCAGGCATTTTACCCCAGACACGGCCTGGCATGGCCAGTAGTACCCCTTTCTATCCTGATAGTGGCCGTCCTTACAATTAGTCTCTTTATCATCCCAGGTCTTGGTTTCGGAGCGCGGAAAGTAGATCCCCCCTCAATTATTAGCGATAGTTACGGCGGGGCTATACTGGCCTGGATAGATGAACTATACGGCAGGGGGATTTATGCCCAGCATATAGATGCAGAGGGCAATTTGCTCTGGGGTGACGGTACACTGATACGCTGTGATATAGATGGACTTCCGTACATAGCCAACGATGGGGGAGGCGGAGCCGTCATATACTGGCAATACAGGCATGCATACTATGCCCAGCATATAGGCTCCTCTGGCGATATTCTGTGGGATAAGGGTGGCATGCCTTTAGATGATGTTCCCCCTGAGTATGCTTCGATTCCAACCAGCTCCGGCTGGCAATTAAGCCATGATGTAAAAGCCATATCTGTCTCCGGAGCACGGGTAGTCGTCATCTATAAAAACCCGTCCTTTGATACCTTGGGCTATTCCCGTGCCATTGATGATGGCACGGGCGGGGTAATCGTGGCTTCAAGAGCCGGCGAGGGTAGGAGCTTGGCGCAGACGTATTCGGTTTATGCCCAGCGAATAGATGCCACAGGCAAGCGCTTGTGGGGAGAAGGAGGCTTAGAAGTACAATATATTGGTTCATCTCCCCTATTATTGATAATAGCTGCCCTGGTAATTATATTTACTTCACTAATAATCTTCGGCTTTTACCGGGGAAGCGAACTGGCGCGGACGTTAACCGCCATAAGTGCGGTACTAATCAGTAGCACGGCTCTTTTCGGTTGTGAGTTGATATTTTTTCCCCTAAACCATCCCTGGTTCTATATTACAAATGTACCTGTGAACACAGTGGCAACATCTGCTATTGCTATAGTAGGGCTCATCCTCGCCACATTTGGTTTTCTTAAAAAAACCAGCAGCAGATGGGCAACGACTCCCATCATGCTCTACTGTCTGTTGGTAGTGGCTTTGGTTGTGTTCTTATTCTTTTCGTGAATTCCAGCAATTTAATTAATACCCACTATGCTCATCCAATAAAGACAGAAGAGAGTAAAATGGCTGAAGAATGAGGAGATTGATAATGAGAAGACTAGGCGTATATCTAATAATTTGCTCTCTTATTATCCTTGGTGGCTGTAATAATAGCACTACGCCACAAGATGCTAACTCAGTGTTAATACCGCCTTGGCCGGATGCCGAGGTGTTTTATGACGAAACTACAGTAATAAACATTAACCTTCGGGATGAATTCATTATCAGATATGATTACTACCACAATCTTTTTCCGATTTTTGAAGAGACTTACGACCCAAACAGTGTTAGGCTTCTGAAAAAATCGTGGGAAAGCACATCAGGACCGACAGATGGGAATGGGATTAAGTGGTACTTGTTTCAAGCAATAAAAGAAGGCGATACCGAGATAACAATAAAACTATTCACTCATCAAAGCGATGTAGTACAGGATCAAAAGACGTTCAAGGTCAAGATTGTTCAACCCTAATACCACTTGCTTAACGCCATTATTGTGTACCTTAGGCTGGTGAGGTCATATATGAGATTTAATAGGTTCAGAGCTATATTATTTTTGCTTATACTCATGGCACCATGTTTGTTGTATAGCAGCTGTGAAACTACCCCTTTATCACTGGATATAAATGACCCTACAGACGGTAGTATTCTGAAAACAAACCTTATTAGGGTAACTGGTACCGTCTCAAATCCAGAGGCAACGGTTATGATAAATGAACAGGAAGCTCACGTGGCTAATGATGGCTCTTTTTACGCGTATGTAGAATTATCAGAAGGAGATAATACTGTCGAAGCAGTCGCCAGACTGGGGAGAGAATCAGTTGAGACATCTGTAAACGTGATATTCTATCCATCATTGGCGGTTTATTTGCGTCTTCCTGAATCCTCAGAATACGATAAACCATTCCTGGAAGTTCCCATAACCGTCACTGGCTATGTCTTTCCGCCTAATGCATCGGTCAGGGTGGGTGAGAATCAAGTACAGGTCGATGAAGATGGGAGCTTCTCTTCTCAAGTGCAACTGCAAGAGGGCAATAATATTGTTAGAGTGGAAGCCGTGCTGGATGACGAGGATGACACCTATCGTTATATAATCGGGGTTGAAGAAGGAGACATATTATTCCCACCGGGACAAGGACTGGAATATACATCAAGATTCTCTTATGAGCATGCAGTTGTAATTGAAGCAGGTGAGACAGAAATTATAATAGATGTATCTGCAGACATCAGAAAGGATATTGCTGAGCCAGGAGAATTAAGTTGTGATATTTACATGGTGGAAGCAGAATATAGCGAGGAAGAAGTCCCTATGCCGGTGGGCCTGGAGGTCAGTATTGAGCCTTCTTGCTTTACCGTATATCCCAATACTACATATCACATAACGATAAGCATAACAACAACTCCAGAACTTACTCCCGGTGAGTATTTCCTTCGTTTTGAGCAGAATTTTGAAAGCAGATTCTGGTCTGGAGGATGGATTCGAGTCACTATTGAGCCATAGTGAACTATGGCTGCAGATAGTATCGTGATGTTGAACTTCCTCGTTGACGGAACAATAATGTTGTGTGAGATAATATACGGCTTTACCAACATCGGATGCATCCGCTGCGCACCTATCCAATATAGAACATAGAATGTGGTGAAAAATGAAAGGTATAACATTACTAGTATTATTATCAGTGGTCCTGTTCATAGGATCCTGCACTAATAAGACGGAGGAGACCATGGTGCAGGTATGGCGACCGTCACCGACGACCGGAGAACCGGCGACGCTGGTGGCGTTCGGGGTGTCCGTAGGCGATGGCAGCCAGGTGTTGACCGTATTGAACTACGAAGACTACACGCCCGGTAATCTGGAGGTAGTTCTGCCCGGATACGGTCGATTCAATGCCTCGGTACAGGCCATTGACCCCAGGACCAGCGCCACCCTGCTCAAACTCGAGGGAGCCAATTTGCCGGTGGCCACTATAGGTGATACCAGCGCAATAAAACCGGGCCAGCGTGTGTTTATCCAGGGCTGGTCCGGTCCCGAGCACACTTTCAAGAAGATACCGGCGATAGTTTCAAGTGAGTGTACCATACCGCTCTGCTTCAATGTGTATATAACTTGGGAGGAACTGGAGAGTGGTGGATGGATTAGTGAGCAAGGGGCCTTAGTCACCGACAATAAAGGCAGAGTCCTTGGATTAGTAGGCACCTCCTACAGTAAGCTAATTCCGGTGCTTGGTTTTCCTGGTTGGGTACCACCTGTAGTCAGGATTGACGGTGCCCTTGAATTGCTTTCACCAGATTTCGCTCAACAGCCGTGGGCCAATGGTCCGGTAATATCTACTATCACTGACAGGGACGGTGCGCGTGGTTATGCCTCTGGCGTATTATCATCATTATCCAGAGGTGTATTATCATCATTATCCAGTTATGAGAAGATGACTTTGGCTATCCAGGAGTTGTTGGGAACAATGGGTGAGCCGCTGGCAGATGATGACCTGCCGCAGAATTACCGCAGTCTTGCCTGGCCCATGCCAGGTTCTGCAGATGGTACCTTACTAACTGTAGTCTACGTGCGACCAATTGAGCTACGGAATACGGACGGCGAGTTGCTAGCTCAGGCAAAGTGGGTAGGTATTCAATGGGGCATGAGTGAAGGAAAACCCAATCGCCTGTTTTATGGTCAGGAAACCTACACCGTTGACGGTGGTTTTGTTTTACTTGGTGACGTAACCAGCCTGGAAAACTCATTACGCTGACACACAAATAGAAATGACAAGTTTCTACTATTTACCCTTTGGCACTGTCAAGCGGCTTTGTCGGGAGCATAGGTTGTTAGCACACAAGGTCCACAATGGATGGCTTATCCATATCGATGAAATTCGGTCATTCGCCCAGAAATATGAAGGGCATAGAGGAAGACCTTCGAATAGAATCACCAAGGAGAAGACACAACATCGGGTCTAAAGAGATCACTCTATGTGAATAGTGATGGGTACGTTAGAAGAGATAACAGAAGGCGTGACAATTGAAGGGGTTATTGCAGACAGCCCGGTGACTGTGGTGCACGTTAAGTGGTTTGGTGGTCATGCCATATCCCTAGATGCTCATTTCCTTGTCGGACGAATGAGTAAAATTGGCACTCTAGATTCACGGGTTAACTTGTCCGCAACACTTCCCGCTATCGCCCTTTTTAATCTACCCTTACCATGGCTGGACATGACTACTAAATCAACACCTTCATTATGGCACAATGACATAATAGACTCAGTCGGATCACCTATCGTCACTTTGTAAGAGCATTTCAGTCCTTTGCTTGTTGTCTCACGAAATTTACGTTGAAGGTAGCGTTTGGCCTTTGAGACATTCTCCCTGTCTGTTAAGCGTGTTGCTTCAGCAGCCAGATTCGCAGCAGTTGAACTTATGGTTCCTATTGGAGTAATAGGAGTAGCTACATATGGAGTGGCTGGTGTGACAGCTTGCATGAAGATAATATCTGCTTTGAAGTGTTTAGAAACCTCCACAGCATATTTCACCGCGGAACTACTAAAGCGTGAGCCGTCAAGAGGAACAAGAATTCGTTTAAACATAATGCTCGGCCTCCTCTTGTTGATATTATCGATTCGTGTGTGAACTTAGCTTTCCTAAGCTAGTTTGTTTTGTAGTCAAGAACTGTCGTTGATAAGTTCAAAATAAAGCATTCTTATATTTTGGTGGCATACTACACAACCAATATATATATAGAGCAGGTCACGGCATCGACATTAGAGAGATATCCACTGTCCGACGGTTGCCACGGCATGGTCTGTCCCAAAGTGCCCGGTGAAGACCTTAAAATAATAGAGTTCTTCCTTGCTGCGGATTATGGGATATCTGTCCTCTGCTTCGGTTAATTCCTGGTCGGAGAACTGTTTTTCAAAGTGTGCTGGCAGGACACCGGCAGAGCCCGAGCCCTGGGAGAATTCCTGCTTGCCCCGCCATACGATGGATTCGGGCAGCAACTTCTCGTAGGCTTTGCGGAAAATCCATTTCTCCACCTTCCCGCTTCCTTCAGGCTTCTGCTTGTACTGGGGAGGTATTGCCATGGCGTACTGCAGCAGCTCTCCCGATATCAAGGGGGCAACCACGCGGACAGAGTTGCACATATTCATGCGATCCAGCCGCAGTGAAGCGTTGTTGTGCAGGAAACCGATGCATTCCATCTGCTTGGCAAACAGTTCATCGGTGGGGCAGTGTTCCAGGTACTTATAGCCGCAGAATATCTCGTCACCGCCCTCTCCGGATAGAAGTATCTGGATACCCTGGTGCCTGGCATATCGTGAGATAAGGTAGTTGGAAGCGGCGCTTCTGACCAGCGACGGGTCGAAACTCTCCAGGTAGTAGATTACCTCCGGAAGGACGTCCAATATCTGCTCAAGGTCGACAAGGAATTCGTGGTGCTCTGAATCTATCTGTTCGGCCATGATGCGGGCAGACAGGATGTCGCTACTCTCTCCGACGCCGAGGGCAAATGTCTTGAGTCTGGCTGCCTGGCCATACTTCTCTTTGTAAGCCTTGCTACCAAGATAATTGATGACACTGCTGTCCATGCCTCCACTGAGCAGCCCGCCGGTGGGCACTGAGAAATCAATTCGGTTTCGAAAGCTGCACTCAATGATTTCACGGATGTCGACCGTCATCTTCTTGACGTCGTAGTTCCATGGTTTAGGCGGGCTTTGTGGTAGCTCAACGAACCGGGTAAACTGTCCGCTCTGGTCCATGTAGTGCCCGTTGGGGAATTCGTAGACTTCGTCGGTTACAGCTAATATTGCCTTAAGTTCCGAGGCAAGGTACAGGGTATCATCTTTACGGCCATAGAACAGGGTCTTTATGCCAAGCAGGTCACGAGCGGCAAATAGGTCTTTTCCATCGTAGATAACAAAGGCAAAGATGGCATCGCTCAGATGGCGGAGCATTTCCCGACCGTGTTTTTCATAAAGGGCCAGCAGTAATCGCTCCTCTTTATAAGCTCCATCTGGTATGCCATAGCGGCGGGCCAGTTCGGGCCAGTTGCCAATTTGGCCATCGTAACAGATTGCGAGGTCGGGATTACTACTGCTCCGGACGGGGACATTGCTACCATCAGCAGTGGTACCGTCCGCCTCGAGGTAATTCTGGGCCATGATAATGCGGCCGTTTTCGTATGCCCCTGAGACATACGGACCTCGGTGGGCAATCTTTTGCATGATAGAATCTATTTCATTCAGGTTTGAATCGCCAAAGGCAACAGCTAGTCCGCTCATCTAGTGGAGCCCTCCTTGAGTGTAGGTTAGTGCAGAACCTATTTAACAATCTCGAAGATGGCCACCAGCCCGTGCCCGCAGCCGAGTCCCTTTTGTAGCCCTATCTCAAGCTCTCTGAGACAGTAGCCAAACTGCGGCTCGATCAGGCTGCTCCTTGGGTTGCCAATTTTGATTCTGCCAGCACTTCTAATTGTTTTCTTCATGGCGCTGAGGGCCCTGGTGACAACACCGGGCATCCTTGCCGGGGCTCCCGGGGTAGCCCTTTTCTCCAGTAGTGCCTTGGTGCAGGCTATAAGGTAGTTCCACCACGTGGTGAGTTCACGGTGGTAGGCGTTTACTTCATCAAAGCCTTCCATAGGAACATAGTTTATTGCTAATTCGCCCAGGTTGGTGGACACGTTGGGTTCGAAGAGCGAGTTTACCAACCCGCGCAGTGGTTGGGCATGTGGATTATATTGGGCCGTGTCCATGTGCCGACCGACAAACGAAGAGCGGTCGGCCAGCTTGCGTAAAGTGAGAGCACCCCCTGCTTTCTTTTTCGCCTGATGGTAGATATACTGCACCTCTGCCCGCCCGACTATTCTTAAAGGAAAGGCGGTCAGGTCTTGTGTCTCCCTCTCGTCTTCAGCATAGATGTAAGAGATGACATAGTTCATCCACTGGTTGTTCTTCATGTCGCTGGTCCACAGTGTCTGCCACTCGTATGAGTAGCGTCCCAACCAGTCGATAGCGATGATGGAACCGTTATCGGAGTGTCTGGCAAGTTTACTCAGAATTTCTATCGTTTGTTCGTCTGTGTTGTGGGAAAAGGTGCCGTAGTTGGCAAGGTATACATCATAGGATGGTCCTTCAGTAAACGGGTACTCATTAAAGTCCGAGACAACGAATTCCATGCTATCCCGGTTCCCGTATACTTCTTGTGCTTGCCTTACTAGCCCCTCATTGATGTCAATCCCTGTATAGCGCTCCAAGATGGACGGCAGGATGAGTCGACTGGCATGCTGGGATATCGGGGCCTGGCTTTTATTGATGCTTGTTATAAACTCAAATCCGTCACCACTGCCGCAACCGATATCCATGATGCGTAGCTTTTTCTGGCGGCTCTGTTTCCGGGTTACCACCCGTTCCAGGTAAGGGCGTAAGTAAAGGCCGAGTTGCTCGTCCTCCCAGAAACGGCGAACGTTGTCGTATTTCCCCATGAGGCCGCCGGGCTTCTCATACTGGCCACTACTCAGTGCCTCATTATATGCGTCTATTTCCTGAGCCATTAGCTATTCCCACCCCCGCTCGAGGCCAGAGATTCAACGATGGCTACTGCCTGAAATCCGTCGGCACCGTAGCCGTCAGCACCAATGCTCTGGGCAAACTCTTCCGAGACCGGAGCCCCGCCGATGATTACTTTCACCTTGTCTCTCAGTCCACTGTCCTTGAGGGCCTGTATCGTCTCGCCCATATTTACCATGGTACTGGTAAGTAGCGCTGAGAGGCCCACGAACTGTGGATTTTCTTTTTTCACCGCCTCCACAATAGCCTGAGGCTCAACATCGTTCCCGAGGTCCTTTACTATGTAACCGGAACCCCGAAGTAGTATCGACACGATATTCTTGCCAATATCGTGTAGGTCACCTTTGACGGTGGCCACAACAATTTTGGCTTTGGCTTCGATACCGCTCTTGCTCAGGTGTGGCTCTAATATTTCCATGGCGCTGCCCACTGCCTCTGCCGAAGCGAGCATATCGGGAATAAAGTACTCTTTGGCCTCGAATTTCTCACCGACCACGCTCATGCCCTCGGTAAGGCCCTTGTTGATAATATCCGCCACGTTGACATTCTCGGCAAGGGCGCGTTCCACCAGCTCGGTAACTCCCGGTTTACCTACCCATCCTTCGTCCATGCCTTCGTCATCCGCCGTTACCCTTCCTTGGATAACGTTTTCCTTGATTAGTTGGATAATATCTTCACTCATTTCGCTTTTCCTCTCTGGTTGGTTCCTTAGCCACGCAGCCTGGGCAAGAGGCCAGGCACTTGCTGATATATGATGTCCACCGTTGCTTTGTCTATGTGGCATGGTGGCAACGATAGTATTTCGTCCATCCGTTCCCTGGCACGAAGTAGAGTCTCGTCTGTCATACCCTTACTTTCGAAGGGATACGGGGGGGCTATCTCGCCGGAGCGCAGGGCCTTACGGACAAAGCGCATGTAAAGCTTGTGTGACGTACCCATGACTCTTCTTACTTGCTCCAGGCATTCCGTGATTGAATCGTCTGTAAAATCTGCCTTCTGAACAAATCTCTTGACCATTTCTATGTGTGTATTGTCGAGTATGGCTTGCACTGGGCAAAAGGTATTGGTCCGTTCTAGCAGACCAAAGGCATAGTGGATGTATTGTGCTCCTGACAGCGCCACCAGGATATGTGAGAATAGCCTCTCTACTAGGGCCTGTACGCCGGGCACCTCCACATCAGAAACACCGGCGGTAGAATAGCATGGCAGGCCATAGTAACGGGCCATTTGAACACAATCTATGTTGTACTGACTGAACTCGGGGACTCCGTAGGAGTCATTAAGGTCATCTAGGCGGGTTCTAACAGGCACGCTACCATATAGCACCGGTGCCCCTTTGCTTACCAGCTGGGCCAGAGCTATTCCCACCAGAATTTCGGCGTTTATCTGGGATACCATACCCTCTTCCGTAATCGGAGCAGTCGAGCCACCCTGCGGGGAACTCGAAATTACCAGCGGAATCTTTCTCCTGGCTATTTCTATGGCTTTCTGAGAAGTATCGTCCACAAGCTGAAGAGGACTCTTAATTGTACAGGTGATAAAAGAAATAATGGGATTTTCGCTTAGCTTTTCCTGCCCCCCGGCAATAATCTCTGCCATCTTGAGGACGTTTTCGAGCTGACTGAGCTCGGTAAGACCGGACATCACATGTTTGGTAGTGTTGTTCAGGGAGGCAAAGAACTTGTTGACATCCTTGTTGGTGTCGTTAATATCGTCATCCTGAATATTTACTGTGCGTAGGAAGCTGTCCCATGAGTCGAGGTGCTCACAGAGATGTGCTGCCTGTGCCAGTCTGGCCACGGTACCTTTCTGGATGGTGAACGTAGGAAAAAGCATTTCCTTACTGGAATCTCGTTTGCTGATAAAAGGCTCTATATCCAGGTCGAGCCAGTTATTGGCCTCGGAGCCAGAAGCAAAGTGTATCCTGGGCTCACTCCCGTCAAGGACGAGGCAGTTTTCTTCGTCGCGGGCTCCCAGTTTCACTACCTTCGGTGTTGCTGATACCGCTCCTGATACTATTTTTTCGGGTATCCTGACTAGCCAGCTGTCTTCCTGAGCGCCTGGCTCAACCTCAGCGCCGTTATCGCCAAAGACCTGAGCCGCATCTCTGTTAAAACAGATAATACCCGGGTCAAGCAGGATGCTCAGCGAAGCCTGATGTATCTTCTCTATCTGCTCTTCAGTCAGGCGTCGGTATGGTTCTACAAGCACGCCATTTCTAGCCATAATTCTCTCCTAAGTTATCAGAGTACCTTGCCGGTAGGCCCTGATGTACCGCCGGCATTGCGGGTCCTTTTCAGTGAGAATGTCGGCAGCTTTAATAAGGCTCATTGCTCTGGTATCGAGCGGGTCGAGGATAACAGCATCCAGCCCGGCATAGGCTGCCATTAGCAAAAATGCCCGGTTTACCAGCTTTCTGCCGGGTAATCCATAGGAAATATTGCTCAGGCCCATCACCGTTTTTGCTTTTGGATACTGTGACTTAATCCGCTCAATGGTCTTCAGTGTTGTTAATGCCTGTCCGGAATCAACACCTACGGGAAGCACCAGCGGGTCGAAATAGACCTGCTCTTCATTGATGCCGAACCGCGCCAGGTGTGTCATTATTACCTCGCAGGCAGCCAGTCTCGCTTCCACGCCGCGGGGTATTCCTTCGGCACTCATCGCCAGTGCCACCAGCCGTACCTGATGCCCGATTTTAAGGTGGCCTATTGCCTCCAGCTTTTCTGGTTCGGCATTGACGGAGTTAATTACCAGTTCTTCCTTGCCATACTTTTGCATGCCTGCTTCTATGACTTCAGGGATATCACTGTCAATTGCCAGTGGCTTGTCGGTGGCTGCTTGGACAGTTTCTACCGCCCATTCCATGGTTGCCATTTGTTCCTGTCTAGTCTGTTTGGCCGTGCCAACATTCACGTCAATGAAGTCAGCACCGGCGTCAGCCTGGGCCTTTGCCAATCCCGTGATGTACCCTTCGTTCCTGCCTATGATAGCTTCAGCAACGGGCTTGCTGGAAGCGTTAATTTTTTCTCCGATTACCAGCATATATTTCAGTCCACTATGCCTTTTATTTCCGTGAGTATCTGCTGCCTGACTGTCTCTGGAAGGTGGTGGTTACTCTCAGCTATAAGCTGCCGTGCAATTTCTCCTGCTCTCTGCCAGGTAATCTTACTTCCCTTACTTTCCCAGTCTGCCCGGCTGTCTCTATCACTCAGGGTAGGCAGATAGTGCTCAGTGCGCATGAAACGCCTGGTGTGCTTGGCGGTGGCAAAATTACCCCCTGGCCCCACCTCTTTGATGAGGTCGAATGCCAGCGTCTCGTCATCTACCCTGATACCTTCGACTGCCCTCATCACCATACCCAGTATCTCATTATCGATAACGAGCTTCTCGTAACATACTGTCATAGCGAACTCCATGAGCCCGGCGGCATCATGGATGAAGTTGGACCCTGCCAGTGCACAGAGCAAACCGGTCAGGGCTGATTCGTAACCGCTCTGGGCATCCAGTACCTTGGAGTCTGTCATACCGCCGGTGGCATAGAATGGGAGCTTATAGAATTGCGCCATCTGGGCCCCGGCGGCATTAATCAAGCCCATCTCAATCGAACCGGCCAGATAGCCAAGGTTAGATAAGTCCGTGCTGGTGGCCACTGAGCCGAAGATAACCGGTGTCCCCGGGTTTACTATCTGAGCGAGCATAACACCCATCAGTGAGTCGACTGTCTGTATTACCAGATTCCCGCCCAGCGTAACCGGTGAAGTGGCCCCACATAGAGGCTCGGCAGGACACACCAGCGGGATACCGCTCTCGGCAATAATAACCACCAGGTCTCCGTAGTGAGCGTCCAGCTTCATGGGGCTCATGCTACAGGCTATCATGGAGATAATTGGTCGTTCTCTGAGAGCTACCGCGGAGCCAGCCACAATCTCGGCCATGCGTATCACCTGTTTCACCCCCTCGGCCGTGTAGACGCCACCCATGATGTGTTTGGTGCTGTTGTCCAGCCCGGCAAAGAAGCGGTTTACATCCACCTGCTCCACAGGCAGTTCGTTGGGATAGGTGGAAAGCATCAATAGATGGATATTATCTAGGCGGTCAACCAGTTTGGCGATTTGCCTCACGTCTTCTAGGATGGCGAGACGTCTTTGGTCGGTATCTGGTTCATAGATGTTGAGGGCGGTTCCACCGGTGCCGGCATATACGCGACTCCCTCCGAGGAGAATGTCATGCTTGTCTTCCTGCCCACAAAGCCGGACCTCGGAGGGGGCCATATTTATCAGTTCTATTGCTTTCTCACGAGGTAGATGTACCAGCCGCCTTTCCCTGTCCACCTGGCCTCCGGCTTTCTGAAAAAGCCCCAAGGCTGTCTCTGAGTTTACCTGAAAGCCTACTTCCTCAATCAACCGCATGGCGGTTTCATGGACTTTTTTTACTGACTCTTCGGAAAGCGGTTTGTAGCTACCTCCAATAACGCCTTTACGAATATGTTTCATTAATATCTATCTCCTGCCGGGGCAATTATGCTCTTGGCAGGATGCGCAAGGATTGTAGTTCTCTATTTCGCTTTTGCAGGTTCCAATACCAATTACACCTGATATTGATTTACGAGGTACCATCAGGTTATCGTCAGTCAATTGGATACTGCTGTTACTCCCATTCATAGCGTGGAAAAGCATCTGCTGTTGACTCACTTCCCAGTCACAATAACCCGGGCTGAATCGCCGACTGATATACAACCCTCGAGCCCCCACCATCTGTTTGATTATATCCTGCACATGGTCAGCCACCTGCTCAACTGCATGCGAGCCGATGGCATCGAGCACCCTGGCCTGTACGATGAGCCCGTCCTCGGCAAGTTGAGCCACTGTTTCCTCAAGATAACTATCTATAGTCAGGGCAAATACAGCCACTTTCTCGCACTTTTTCAGTAGCTCAGAAATTACTCGACTTTGAAAAATAACTCCGCCTTCAATAAAAACACTTGAGTTAATAATGAAGTCGACATCTTTGATGACGTATGAAAAAGCGGGATTGATTAATTGGTTTACGTTCTCTGCATAGTCATGGGTTAGTGCTGTTACGCGAGCTGGTGGTTTACAAGTACTACAGTAACCAATATCACGCCAGACCTGTCTCTCGTTTATGTTTATGGGAATCTGATTACTTAAAGTTGTCATACTACTTCTACTTCTTCCTTCGCTCCAGACTCATATTCATATGTGCTATTGTTTTTAACAAGAAATTCCGCTCCACATACGTCTACGTCGACGTTTTGTCGGTCACTTGGAATGAGCTAGGTCTCGAAGTATCTGCCAGATTTATTGGGGAAAAAGCATGAAAAGAGCTATGGAATGTACATGACAGGTGTCTGCGCGCTTAGTCAGGGGGTAGATTCCAGCGGAAGATACTTCCTGGCTAGCTCCGATGGTCGTGAGTGGGTTCACTCACTCAAATATTGAATGATATATGAAAAATGTTAGGCGCGGGAAATATTCGCCCCACTTTGTAATTCTATTCGTCATGGCTAAGCCTCCTCTTAGAATTACTATGTGTAGATTACCATGTTGAGCCCCTTTTGTCTAATACCGAACCATATACCCGCCTCTATTATGGGGGTTAATGGTCTTTGTCACTGAACCCTTGCTGTCCCATATAATCCCTCCTCAACCAGCGAGAACAGACCGCCAGCGGTTTTTCAGGCTGGATGGCATAGAAAAAAGGGGGAAATAGTACTTTTAATGTATATGTCTCGTTTTAAAAATCAGCTAAAATATAACTTCTACCAAATAACTTCAAGTACAATGTGAGATTAGAAATTGTTGAATAGCTGGAATCAACTGTTTCTTCTCAAGCAGGAGTTCGGGAACTGTCGCATGTAGTGTAGCTAAGGGGACTCGAACCAAACGAATAATCAGACTTATAAACAGATTATGAGAAGCTGCTGCAAATTTGGAATCAATTCCTTTTTCCCGAAGAAAAGTTCGGAATGATTCCAATGCGACGTACAATCTCGGGAGAGTCATCGTTCCATTACTCCACTGTTGTCTTGCCTATTCCTAAGAATGGCTCCGTTGCTGTATAATAAGAGTTAGAATATCAAACTTTGAAGTCTAATGTATTCCGTTTTGAGATATTATCACCTTCACCGCTTCCGAACAGGGGCCATCTACTAGTCAGGCTCATGGTGCTTCAGTAGCCGACGACTGGAGGTATTCCCGTCAAATTTGGCCTGTGATTCCAGCTAACCGAAGCGGAGCAAAACAGACCGCGTGTCTTCATTCACCACACCAGTTTCTTTGATTACGTTTGCCCTTTGCAGATATAGCGAGGCCAGTATTGTGGGTCCTGATGTAATAACGACGGCAAGTATGAACAAATGATGGTTAGGCATAACCGTATATGAATTACCGCAACGACATTAGAAATATCGCCATTGTTGCCCACGTCGATCACGGCAAGACCACGCTGGTGGATGCTATGCTTAAGCAGAGCAGGATTTTCCGGGACAACCAAGAAGTGGGCGAACTGATTATGGATAGTAACACCCTGGAGCGGGAAAAGGGCATCACCATCATGGCTAAGAATACGGCTGTAGTTTACCGGGGTGTCAAAATCAATATCATCGATACGCCAGGCCATGCCGATTTCAGTGGAGAGGTGGAGCGCGTTATCAACATGGCTGACGGCTGCCTGCTGCTGGTGGATGCCGTTGAAGGACCTATGCCACAGACCAGGTTTGTGCTGCGTCATGCTCTGCAAAGGGGACTGAAAACTATCGTGACTATCAACAAGATAGACCGGCTGAATACACGGATACCCGAGGTCGTCAGGCTCACCCAGGACCTCTTCCTGGACCTGGCTGTCAATGATGACCAGCTTGATTTCCCCATACTGTACGCCAGCGCCAAGGATGGTATTGCCATCACCGAACTGGGCGAGAGAGGCACGGATATCTCACCCATCTTCGAATGCATTCTGAAAAACGTGCCGCCTCCGCAGATTGAAAACGGGCCGTTCCAGATGCTGGTTTCCAACCTGGATTATGACAGCCACAAGGGCAGAATCGCTATCGGTCGCATCTGGCGTGGCAAGGTCGCCTCTCATGATACCGTCGTTACTGTGCGCGCCGACGGAAATGCAGAAGAACATGAAGTGGCCGAGGTCTTTACCTATCTTGGTCTCAAACGTCTCAAGGTTGAAGAGGCCGAGGCGGGAGATATCGTTGCGGTGACTGGTATCGAAAGGGTCAGCATCGGGGATACCTTAGCCAGCCCGGATATGCCCCAAGCCCTGCCGCGTATCCAAATCGGTGAACCGACGGTTGAAATGACCATGGGTGTCAACACCTCACCTTTTGCCGGCCGCGAGGGACGGTTCAGCACCACGCGCCAGTTGCGGGAACGCCTTGACAAGGAGCTGGACACCAATCTCAGCCTACGGGTGCAGGATACCGAAAGCCCGGACACCTTTCTGCTCAGGGGGAGGGGCGAGTTGCACCTGGCTATCCTAATTGAAACCATGCGTCGTGATGGCTATGAATTCGAAATATCCCGACCGGAGGCGATTACCAAGGTCATCAACGGCAAACTCATGGAGCCTGTAGAGGTTCTTACTATTGATACCAAGAACAAGTACATCGGCGTCTTGACCGAGATGCTGAGCAAACGGCAGGGCAAGATGATGGATATGCGTAACTATGAGGATAATGTGCGCCTGGTATTTTATATCCCCACCAAGGGTCTGCTCGGTTTCCGCAGCTCCTTTCTCTCGTCCACCCGTGGAGAGGGCATCATGAATACCATGTTTCTCAGCTACGAACCCTGTCTGGGGGAAATCGTCTCGACGCGCGATGGGGTGCTGGTAGCTTCGGAGCAGGGCGTGGCCATTACCTACGGTCTCAACAATGCCCAGGAGCGGGGCCTTACCTTCATCGAGCCCGGCACCCAGGTCTACGAGGGGATGATTGTAGGGTTGAATTCGCGGTCGCAGGACATACCGGTTAACGTCTGCAAGGAAAAGAAGAAAACCAATATCCGTTCGTCTACCTCCGACGTTGCCATCAAGCTGACGCCACCACTGAAGATGAGCCTGGAGCAGGCAATGGATTTTATCAATAGGGACGAACTACTGGAAGTGACACCCAAGAGTATCCGCCTGAGGAAGAGACTCCTCACCTATTCACAACGATTAAGGAACATCTCGGTGGTTAAAGCAGTGCCCCCCGAAAAAGTCGGGCGCAGGTGAGTGTGAAACTGCTCTAATTGGGCAACAGGGGCAGGGGCCTTATGCTTCATTCGGATAGTAGCGGTCGAGAGCAGCCATCGTTTTGGTAGTCTGTGTCACCGGCAGAGTCTTTCTAGGTGAACGAGGAGTTTACATGGCTTTAGATACCAAAGCGCATGGTGTGCTCTCATTTTCAACTCGGGCGTAACAAAACATCTGATTGTTTAGTCGCAATCTACTTGAATGTTACCCGATTACCGACAAACGTCATATTGTTTATCCGTGTAGCAATACAATCAAGTGCATCAGACATTAAAACTACTCTTCTTCATCCTCGGCCCAGCAAACAGTATTCTCCGAGCGTTCTATAACGCTGATCAAGCCTAGTAAGGACTACAAGCTTACCCTATGTTAGAGGTATAATGAAATCAAGAAATGTGCGTGTCTAAGTCATCAGGGGAGGTGTGACATGGCTGACAATGGGGGACAGTCGGAACGGGAAGAGTTCCGTGGAGCTCAAATCCAAATCTTGGGCACTAATCCGGCGTCTCCAGAGAACGGAAGGATATTCGTCTGGACCAAAATGGGTTGGTTCGAGCGTTTAGAGGGGCCATCGGGAAACATAGCTTTTACTCCTGTAGCTGACTCGGAAGAAGAATTGCGGGAATTTATCTCAAGGGATAATCCCGGAGCGGATCTAAGTGAACTAGGTGGTGTTTATAGAGAAGAGGTCTCTGTGGAATTCATACAGCAATCCCGATCCTATTCAGATTCTCCTGAAGATTCTAGCGAAGAGCCCTCTGGTGAGGATGATCAAGAATACCACCAGCATGGCCACTAGGAGGAACACAATTCGTAAACTTATGTAATAAAAAGCGGTAGTACCCCTATTTTGTAAAGTGTGATTTGATTTCAGCAGGGCGGCACATCACTTTCTGACTTTTTGTTGGATGAAGTAGGGTTTCATAGAAGTCGGTTTTGTTAAGTCACGAAATGTCACTAAAAGCCAGAAGGTGAATTCACATTTGTCAGTTTTGGGTTCAACACACAACAATCCATCGTTTTGTACAGGCGTTGTATTCACCCCTAATTTACGTTTGTTTAAGTGAGTTAATTTAGATACAACACGGCTCCACTTATGCCGTGAGATTATCTCCGCAGAAATACTTCTGTAAGCATGAGACGATTCACCTTGGATACAATTCAGGAATGATTGAAGGTAATAAACTCTCTGCAGTCTCAAAGATTCTAATTGTTGAAGGTAAAAACCGTATTATCTAAAAGGGGTTCCGATGAAACATCTCTGCAGGTAACGCCTTCTTCATCTCTCTAATTACCCCTGCAGAGTGACCGCTTCAAGGTCTCCTCAAATATCTTTGTAAAAACTGCTGTAGACATCTACAGTTGTTATCAAAATGGCTACAACAGAGATAACTACAGTAGCTTTACAACGAGCTTCGACGAAAATTGTGCTCAACACCTTCGAAACGGCTTCACCAGAAGACTCTACAGCTGCTCTCGAAAGGCTGTCCCAGAGACTTCCCCGGCGGATTCCCTGGAGATCTACCCAGGGAAGACTCTCCTA
>CAZTBG010000003.1:0-24893 GCA_964611805.1 uncultured Dehalococcoidales bacterium
CCCCTTGCCTATCTGGGGAAGGGGAAAGATAAAACAAGAGGGGCGTTAGCCCCTCTTTAACTCCCCATTTTCAGGGAACCCCAATAAGTCAGAGTATCAAAATCGGATTACTCTTCTGCTTGAACTATCTCATACAGTAAAGCACCACATCTGCTATCGGTTTGGCCTGACACTATTAATGCGGCCGCAGTGCGGACACCTGACATTGCTCCGTTTGAAGTCGGGGGGTATCTTCAGCTTCGTTCCGCACTCACAGGTGATTGTATCGTACCTGTTCATCCGCCACATCAGGTCGGACACCTCACGGGTACGCTCCACCTTGCTCGGTTCGCGCTCGACCGGTGCTGTTTCCGGCACAGCCGCTCGAATACCTACTGCACCGGTGCTGGCCAGTGTCGCGGCGGAGAAAACCGGCTTACCACCCTTGTGGATGCCCCGGTAGGCCTGGTTGTAATCAGCCAGAGAAGCACCACCAGCCATGGAACGCAGGATGCGTATCCGCTCTGAGATTGGTGGATGGGTGCTCGTCAGGTCAGCGGCAGCCCTTCCTTTCTTACGGAATGGGTTGATGATGTAAGCTGGTGCTGTTGCATCATTGGCTGCTTTTACCTCTATCTTGGAACCGGCCAGCTTCTCAAGTGCCGAGGCCAGTCCTTCGGGGTATCGAGTGTATAACGCAGAAGAAGCATCGGCCATGTACTCCCGCTTCCGTGAGATAGCGAAATAGATAAGCTGGGCTATAATGGGCGCCAGTATGGCCAAGACAATAGCCACGATTATGATTATCCCGCCACCGCCGCCACCGCCTCGCGAACCCCGGCGGCCTCCGGCCATTCCTCCAAAGAGCATCATGCGGGAGCCATACCAGGCAAGAAGAACTATCGCCCCGAGTAAGACGCCACACAAGGACATCAGCAGGACATCGCGGTTCTTGATATGGCCAATCTCATGGCCGACAACCCCCTGCAGCTCATCGCGGTTTAACGCCTGAAGTAGTCCGGCAGTAACTGCCACCGAGGCATGATTGGCATCCCGGCCAGTAGCAAAGGCATTCATGGCCGGGTCATCGATAATATAGATATCGGGCATCCGCTCCAGGCCGGAGGCAATCTTCATTTCCTCGACAATGTTATAAAGTCGCGGATGGTCATCACGCTTTATCTTCCGGGCACCTGAAACCGCCAGCATGATGTTGTCTCCCTGGAAGAAAGCGACCAGATTTAGCACCAACAGTATCACCAGGGCTATCACGAGACCACCAACAGGATTACCAAGGAAGGCTTCTCCCAGCAAGTAGCCAACCGCCAGCAGTAACGCGGCCATCATGCCGA
The DNA here is from genome assembly GCA_964611805.1 of uncultured Dehalococcoidales bacterium. Lineage (GTDB taxonomy): Bacteria > Chloroflexota > Dehalococcoidia > Dehalococcoidales > Fen-1064 > W589. The sequence goes on from CAZTBG010000003.1 coordinate 1,332, forward strand.
CCAGCACGGCAGACCTGATTCGGTTAGACCGAACCTGCTCCCACATTATCCACCTATCCTCTCACTAGCTAAAACTGACTTTGGGTGCTTCCCGTTCTGCCGGGGCTTCGACCTCGAAGAACTCACCCAGCTTGAAACCTGTCATATTCGCCACGAAATTTGAAGGAAACATCTGGACCCTGTTATTAAGTCCCAGTACAGAATCATTGTAATACTGCCGAGAGAAGCTTATCTTGTTCTCCGTGGAGGTCAGCTCCTCCTGGAGTGCCAAGAAGTTCTGATTGGCTTTAAGGTCAGGATAGTTTTCGACCACCGCCAGCAATCGCGACAGAGCACCACTCAGTCCCTGTTCGGCCTGAGACTGGGCACCGACGCCCTTACCGATTGCCTGTTGCGCCAGATTACGAGCGTTGGTCACCGCCTCCAGTGTTTCCCGCTCATACTTCATATAACCTTTTACCGTCTCTACCAAATTAGGGATGAGGTCGTGCCTTCGCTTGAGCTGGACATCAATCTGCGCCCAGGCATTCTGCATCTGGTTACGCAGTCGGACCAGACCATTATAGATGAAGACAAACCAGAGCACGAGCAGCACTATTATACCCAGGATTATGTATAGAGCAATCATTTAACACCTCCACGTTATGCTTTGAGCATTTACTATTTGTAAAACCGATTTTATATTACGTGTAAGACTGAACGTATCACAGCTAAAGACCCGTTTCACTCTCGAACCTTGAATACCTCACCCAGAAACTCAATCACGTGCTCGTGAGAGTCCTTTTTGCCTTCCGTCTGAGCGGATATATGTGCTACCAGTTGACCAACCTCCCCGCTGTCGAACCACAGGCCATCTTCCTGCGGGCAGACATCAATAAGTAGCACCGGCTCACGGCCCAGGGCTACCTTTTTCATCTTTTTATTGCATATAGGGCACCTGCGTACTTCCTCAGAGGACTTCGCCTCAGGGGCAAGATGAAGACTATCCAGACCGGCCGCTTCCAGTCCCATCGTCTCCATGAGAAGCTCTACCTCTCCAGCATCGAACCAGACCCCGTGGCAGTTATCGCAGTAGTCAAGCTCGATATTTTCATGTTCAACTACTATCATCGGCTCTTTACAGACAACACACTTCATACGAGCACTCCTCGAAAGTACCTCCAACAGTGTAGGAAAAACAAATAGACTATGTCAAGATATTCCCATAGACCGTCTATACCTTTGACATTTATATATTATCATGTTATTCTATACTTTGTCGATTAATTTAATCAATAATATCCGGGGGCTCTGATGAAACTTTCCACTAGAGGCCAGTACGCCACCAGGGCACTTATAGACCTGGCATTGCACCAGAATGAGGTGCCAATCATGCTCAAGGATATCTCCAGGCGACAGCAGATTTCACAGCGATATCTGGAGCATCTGATTACGCCCCTGATTGCAGCGGGCATCATTGTCAGTACGCGGGGCCCGAAAGGGGGAATCGCCCTGGCGAAACCACCGGAAGAGATAAGGCTGGACGAAGTCATCCAGCTTCTCGAGGGCACAATCGCACCCGTGGAATGCGTCAGTAATCCGGACGTGTGTATGAGGTCCCAGTCTTGCGCTACTCGTGAGGTCTGGGACGAGCTCAAACGGACAATGACTGAATTCCTGAGGTCTGTCACCATCAGGGACTTGATGGAACGGCAGAGAGAAAAGGAAAACAACACTGAGATAATGTACTACATCTAGCCCACTGCGGGTGTGGTCGGCCATTCGATAGCCCCCGTATTACGAGGCTAATGGTTTGGAGTGGGAGGAGAGAAACACAATAATGGCGGAGCAAACTGCTAAAGTAGAAATACTGCATCACAAAACGGCACAGATTCCCAAACTGACGCGCGGTATTGCCAGGGACTCCACCGAGCTTATTGGAAATACACCGCTGGTCAGGCTCAACCGGATAACTGAGGGAGCAGTGGCTGAGGTCGTGGCCAAGCTGGAATCTTTCAATCCCCTCGGTAGTGTTAAGGACAGAATTGGCGTGGCCATGATAGTCGATGCCGAGGAACGGGGACTAATCAAGGGAGATACTGTAATTGTCGAGCCCACCAGCGGTAATACCGGGATTGCCCTTGCCTTTGTCTGTGCGGCCCGGGGATACGGTTTAATCCTCACCATGCCGGACACGATGTCCCTGGAGCGGCGGCAGTTGCTATCCATCTTTGGTGCCGAACTGGTATTGACACCGGGTTCAGAAGGGATGTCGGGAGCGGTGCGGAAAGCTGAGCAACTGGTGGCAGAGAACCCCGGCTACTTTATGCCGCAGCAGTTCCAGAACCCGGCCAACCCCGAAATCCACCGCGTAACCACTGCTGAAGAAATCTGGCGCGATACTGATGGCCGGGCGGATATCCTTGTTGCTGGTATTGGCACCGGTGGTACCATCACCGGTGTCGCCCAGGTTCTGAAGGAAAGGAAGTCCGGGTTCAAAGCAATCGCGGTCGAACCATCGGATTCACCGGTCCTTTCCGGGGGGCAGCCAGGGGGCCACAAGATACAAGGTATCGGTGCCGGTTTTGTGCCGGAGGTACTCCAGAGAGACCTTATTGATGAGATTATCACGGTCAGCAGTGATGACGCCGGACAGATGACGCGGAGGCTGGCCAAGGAAGAGGGAATTCTGGCCGGGATATCTTCCGGGGCAGCCACCTGGGCAGCCCTTCAGGTAGCAAAACGACCGGAAAATCGCGGCAAGCTGCTCGTTGTTATTCTTCCAGATACTGGCGAGCGGTATCTGTCCACCTGGCTCTTCCAGGAGCTGTACGGGACACTGAAAAGCTAGTATAGGAAATTAACAGGCCAATATTCAATCAGGGGGGAGGAGGGGAATGTTTTTCCACAGAATGAGAGAGGATATCAGGACAGTCTTTGATAAAGACCCGGCGGCCAGGAGCCTGCCAGAAGTCCTTTGCTGCTACCCGGGGCTGCATGCCCTGTGGTTTCATTACTTTGCCCATTTTCTCTGGGAGCACCACCTCTGTTTTCTGGCCCGTTTTACTTCTCACATCAGCCGATTCCTCACCGGTATTGAAATCCATCCCGGTGCCCAGATTGGGCGGCGTTTCTTTATCGACCACGGCGCTGGAGTCGTCATCGGGGAAACTGCCGAAATAGGTAATGATGTCCTGATTTACCAGGGGGTCGTCCTTGGAGGTACCAGTTTGAGCAAAGGGAAGCGCCATCCTACCGTTGGTAACAATGTCGTCTTCGGTACCGGGGCAGTTGCTCTCGGGGCAATCACTATTGGAGATGGGGCCAGAATTGGGTCAGGCTCAGTGGTGGTGAAATCGGTCCCTGCTGGTGTAACAGTGGTCGGGGTACCGGGCAGGGTGACCGAAGACCACACTGAGGCGTCGCTTGCCCTGGAACACGGTAGACTCCCCGACCCGGTAGCAGAGGCCATCCGGGTTGTCCTGAGGGAACAAGATAAGCTCGAAGAGCGTCTACAGCGAGTGGAGAGCGCCACCGGCATAACCGTTCTTAATAACGGATTGAAGCAGAGGCGAGAAGAAATCGCCAGGGAGTTTAACCAGGGAGGAGGAATATAAAAGGCATAACTTATGCTATACTAGTCTATTCAGTTCTTTCAGCAGGTATTAACAGAGGGCCAAAATGGGCAAGAGACAGGTGGTGTTCACTTTCCCGGAGGAGCAGCTTAAGGAGCCTATTATTTACAATCTCAGCCACCAGTTCCAGATAGTAACGAACATCCGCCTCGCTGATATTACGGAGGACAGAGGATGGGTAACTCTGGAACTCGAAGGGGAGGATGAGGAAATCGAGCTAGGGATTGCCTGGGTAACTGCCAAAGGGGTCCGAGTTGACCCAATAATTGAGAAGGACATTAAGGGCTAGTGTTTGTCTGGGGAGATAGAAGGGATGAAACGGATATATCTTGATCACGCCGCCACGACGCCAACGCACCCGGATGTCGTTGAGGCAATGCTGCCATATTTCAGCAATTCTTTTGGTAACCCTTCCAGTATCTACTCCTATGGCCAGGAGGCAAAGGGTGCCGTCGAGAAGGCCAGGGAGAAGGTTGCCACCCTGATTAACGCCCGCGATGAAGAGATTGTGTTCACCAGTGGGGGAACAGAGGCAGATAATTTTGCCATAGAAGGAGTTGCCTTTGCTAACCCAGAACATAACCACATTATCACAAGCACCATTGAGCACCATGCTATCATCGAGACCTGCAAGTTCCTTGAGAGGCGTGGCTTTGAGATAACTTACCTGCCAGTGGACAAAGATGGCCTGGTTAACCCCGACGATGCCAGGGAGGCAATTACCAACAAAACATGCCTGATTTCGATAATGCACGCCAATAATGAAGTCGGCACAATACAACCCATCAAGGAACTGGCTGCCATTGCCAGAGAGGCAGGAGTCTATTTCCATACTGACGCAGTGCAGACTGCAGGACAACTCCCCATTAATGTCGACGAACTCGGGATGGACCTGCTTTCAATATCAGCCCATAAGCTATATGGACCCAAAGGGGTTGGTGCGCTCTACATCAGGAAAGGCACCAAACTGGTCCCCTTCATGCATGGTGGCGGCCAGGAGAGGAACCGCCGGGGCAGTACCGAAAATGTCCCCGGTATTGTCGGGTTCGGTAAGGCTACTGAGATTGCCCTTGAGGTAATGGCGGGAGAGATAGAGCGGCAGACCCGTCTCCGTGACCGCCTTATCAATAATATCCTAGAGCAGATTGACGGTGTACGTCTGAATGGCCATCCCACGAAGCGACTGCCCAACAACGTTAATGTCAGTGTCGACTATGTCGAAGGGGAATCGATGCTCCTCAACCTCGACCTGGAAAACATCTGCGCCTCTACCGGCTCTGCCTGTAGCTCTTCCAGCCTCGAGGCATCCCATGTTCTGCTGGCGTTGGGGCTCGGCCATGAGCAAGCCCACGGTTCGCTGCGCTTCACCATCGGTAAGTGGACCACTGAAGAAGACATCGACCGTGTTATGGAGGTACTCCCCCGAATCGTGACCAAGTTGAGGGCAATGTCACCGTTGCTGAAAAGCCATAAGTAGGAGAATTTAGATGCCTGATATTCAATCTCTGTATAGCGAAAAAGTCATGGACCATTTCCGGAACCCACGTAATGTCGGTGATATGGAGAACCCCGACGGTACCGGCCATGTCGGTAATCCTATCTGTGGCGATATCATGGAGCTCTACATCAGGGTGAAGGACAACATAATCACCGATGCCAAGTTCAAGACTTTTGGCTGCGGTGCTGCCATTGCTACCAGCTCCATGGTTACCGAGATGATCATGGGCAAGACCATTGATGAGGCGCTGGAAATCTCCAACAAGACGGTGGCCGAGGCACTGGGCGGACTACCCGCAGCCAAGATGCACTGCTCCGTTCTCGCCGAGGACGCCCTCCGCTCAGCTATTGACGATTACCATAGCAAGCAGAAAAAGGGCGAGCCCGAAACCAAAGCTAAGATGAATTGATACAGATCCCGCTACACCATTTGATTAATGACGCCTCAAGATATGCCGAAGTCAGATAAAGGCATGGAAGATAAGACAGAACGAGTCAATATATTGCGACTCACCGCTGAAAGCACCAGTGAAATCGAAGACGTCGTTGTCCGTGAATCTCCCCTGACCATCGTCCTCAATGACCAGGAACTGGTAACTTTGCTCTGCTCCCCTGCCGACCAGAAGAACCTGGCGGTGGGATTTCTCTATTCCGAGGGACTTATCAATAGCCGTGACGAAGTTAAAAGTGTCACACTGCATGAGGGGACCGGTGTCATCAGAGTAGAAACCGAGAGCGGGGAAGAGCTGGCAAGGGAAGCCCTGTTTAGCCGGTTGATAACGTCGGGGTGTGGGCATGGGGCTTCTTTTTACAGCGCCACAGATATTACTGGAGAAAAAGTCGAATCACTGCTTCAGGTATCAGTCAGTGAGGTCCTGGCCCTTACGAAGGAATTCCAGCACAGGTCCGAGACCTATCGTGCCACCGGCGGGGTCCATTCCGCCGCCCTTTGCGATACCAAGAATATCTTGGTTTTCAGTGAGGACATCGGACGTCACAACGCCATGGACAAAGTCTTTGGAGAATGCCTCCTTAAGGATATCCCTACGGATGACCGCCTTGTCATTACCAGCGGTCGCATATCATCGGAGATACTGCTCAAGGTAGCCAGGAGAAATGTCCCGATACTCATCTCGAAGTCGGCCCCTACCAGCCTCGGCGTGAAGATGGCCGAAGAGCTCGGTATCACCCTGGTAGGCTTTGTCAGGGGCAAGAGGGTCAACGTCTATACCAACAACCACAGAATAACCAGTGACGGCAAATGACTTTCCTTTGACCTGACTATATTAGTGCGCGTGACATTTAAGTATGAGGGCTGACTAGATGGAAGAATCATTTGATAAAAACTGCCAGTCCTGCCAGGCACTCCAGAATCTCATCTCGTTGACTATTACCCCGCGAGTGTTCGAAACGCCCTACTGGGTAGTTGAACATGGTCATCCGACATCGATAAAGGGATGGCTGGTGGTCATCCTTGCTCGACACTGCAGCGCGTTGCATGAATTGACCAAAGATGAGTGGGAGGACTTAGGCCAACTGTTACCTAAACTCTGTCAGGGCTTACACAAGGTCCTTGGTACAGAGAAGGAATACGTCATACAACTGGCTGAAGGTGATGGATTCAACCACGTGCATTTTCACGTTATCGCCCGACTACCGGACTGGCCGGATGATCTACGTGGCATACGGGTGTTCTCTGGCCTGGGAGTATCAGTTGAGAATACGTTATCAGCTGATGACCTAACTCCGCTGGTACAGGAACTCAGAGCATATCTTATGTCCAAGTGAGGATAGGGCTATCCTATTCCGCGAAGTCTACTATCACTTCCTTGACGTCCCAGAGTGTCTCCAGCTTCTCCAGGATTTCGCTCCTGATAGCTGAGGCAAACTGGTGGCTGGACGGCAGGTCAACTACCACATGGATGGTGCCATCCTTGATATCGACAGAGTGTACCAGCTTGGCACGCACCAGGCCCAGTCCGGTCAGTGGGTCCATAACCTTTCTGAGACGCTGCTGTACCACCTCAGGGGTCGTCGGCTTCTTCTCTTTAATCAGGCCGTGCTTTTCCTCGTAGTTCTGTATCGCGGAGCGCAGTCCTTCTACCGCCAGCACGGAGCAGTGGGCTTTGATTGGTGGCAGACCTCCCAGAGCATCGGAGGCCTGTTTCCAGGTTATTTTCTTGGCCTCGTCCAGCGTTTTTCCCTTGGCCAGTTCCGTAATTATCGAACCGGTGGCAATGTTGGAAGCACAACCATAAGACTCGAACTTAACATCAGAGATAGTTTTCGTAGCATCGTCAACACTTATGTAAACCGATACCATATCACCGCAGGCCGGGCTACCCTCGGTTGCCTTGCCATCGGGATTCTCTATCTTCCCTACATTGTGCGGGTGTCGAAAGTGTTCCATTACAGTTTCAGTATAAGGTGACCTCATCTCCGGCCCTCCTCTTAATCATTATTCTCTTTACCCAGTGGGCTGATGCTCCTCAGCTCGGATACAATCTCTGCGAGGGCCTCAACCACGGCATCGGCATCATCCATAGTATTATAGCGCCCCAGACTGAAGCGAATCGACCCATGTGCCCGTTCGTGGTCCCCCCCGATGCCATAGATGACATGACTGCCTTCCAGCGAACGGCTGAAACAGGCGGAACCAGTGCTGACCGCAAAGCCGCGCATATCCAGATGCAATGTCATCGATTCTCCCTCGACAAAGTGGAAAGTGACGTTGGCGTTCTGGGGTATCCGCTGTGAACGGTGACCGTTCAGGGTAGAGTTCGGTATCTCCGTGAGTGCCCGTTCAATAATTCGGTCGCGTATTTTCTGCAACCGCTCCGTCTCCTCAGGAGTTACAATCTCCACCGCCCGGGCAAAGCCAATAGCACCGGGGATATTCTCCAGTCCGGCACGCAGGTTAAACTCTTGAAAACCACCATCCATCCACTTGGTAAGCGGGGTTCCCTTGCGGATATACAGCCCGCCGACACCCTTTGGGCCATGAATGGTGTGGGCCGCCACCGTCACCAGGTCTACCGGCACCTTACTCACGTCGAGGCCAACACGAGTGAAGGTATGGGTGGCATCGGTGTGGAAAATCACTCCCTTCTCTCGGCAGAGCTTCCCAATAGCCTCGATATCCTGAATAGTGCCTATCTCCTGGTTAGCATGCTGGATTGATACCAGTATTGTGTCATCGGTGATGGCATCTCTGAGCTTGTCGAGGCTGACCAGACCGTCTCCGTCTACTTCCAGAAGGGTCAACTGGAAGCCCTGTTTTTCCAAGGCCTGGGCACTGTGGAGTACCGGAAAGTCTTCTATTCGGGATACTATGATGTGTCTGCCCTTCTTCTCGCCCAGCGCCAATGCCACTCCCTTGATAGCCATGTTAGACGATTCGGTTGACCCGGAGGTGAAGATAAATTCCTCTGGTGATGCCCCTATTGTTTTGGCCAGTGTCTCTCTTGCCACGTCCAATGCCTCACGGGCCTCAATACCCAGGGAGTAACCGAACTCAGACGTAGCCACCGCATAGGTATCAAAGAAAAACGGCTGCATCGCTTCAAGCACCCGTTCGTCCATCCGGGTGGCTGCCGCATTATCAAGGTAGACTGTTTTATCCGCCATGCTATCCTCCTCTTTTACCGGTCTAAATGAACAGGGTTATGGCCGATTCCCTGGCCTCACTCACATAGGTACCGACGGCACAGTAATCGGATATCAGGTCGTCGCGGAGGTCTTCTTTCTTGATACCCATTATCTCCATTGTCATGTCACAGGCGAGGATTTTGCCTCCCAACTCCACAAAGTCCTGAAGCATTTTTTCCAGAGAGGCTGCATTGGCCGCCTTCATCTTCCGCTTTACCATCCATTTACCGAGGCCGAGCATGTTCATCTTGGAGAGAGGCCCCTTTTCCAGGCCACCTTTCTTGAGTCGCTGCAGCCCCCAGAAGGTAAAGAAAATAGAGGCCTCCATGCCCATAGCCAGGGCGCCGTTGGCAACGATGAGGGCACTATATATTTTATCCATATCACCACTGTGAGCAATTATTGTTGCCTTATCCTTCCTATCTTCAGCCATACCTATGCCTCCAGCTATTTGCGTATCCTGATTCGCCAGGTATCCCCTTCTTCTGTTAGCTCAAGCAGCTCCAGGCCCAAGGCTTTTACTGCCATCGGTATCTCTTTCTTGGAAGCAGGATGCGTACCGATTACCTCAACGATATCGCCCGGTGCTGCCTTCCGCAGTGCTTTGCGGGTCTCTACCAATGGCACCGGGCAGACCTCACCTTTACAATCGACCTTTATTTCAGCCATATTATGTCGCCTCCAATGTGGCCTGAACAGGTTACTCTATCTTTACAGTCTTGTCAAAGCCAAGACCGGCAGGCGGTCAGGTCTTTCCTGCTCATCCCCGACAACATTCCGCCAGCCTCGCCCACCGGTCAGCATCATTGTATACCCACAACCGGATATTAGTATGTGACTAATGTCTCACAGAAATGAGTCCCAATTCGGAGTCCTTCAGGCTGACACTGCTCGGTCTCGATTGGCGATGTCATCACAAGCCAAAGGTGAAGCAATGACAGATAAATAAGCTACTACCAGGCAGTACCGTCAGGCACAAAATAGTGACAGACATGGTCTCGCTGTGATATAATGTTTCTTTAATAACCTCTCTTTGAGGCATCTATGGCAGAAAGGGGGGCAGCACATGGTTGCATTAGCCACAAACCTGAGAATTACCTCTACAATTGCATGGCATATCGAAAGGATGATGCTCATGTTATGGCTAATGTGCTGCCCGAAAGGGCAACGCGCAGCGGATAATATGCTATTTGAGAGGTTAATAATATGGCGAAAACAATCGCTGAGATAAACGATAAAATCAGTCAGGGCCAGGCAGTGGTCGTCACTGCCGAAGAGATAATCGATATTGTTCAAGAAAAAGGTGTGGAGGAGGCGGCACGGGAGGTAGATGTTGTTACTACCGGCACCTTCGGGCCGATGTGCTCCTCCGGTGCCTTCCTCAATGTCGGACACACCCAACCTAGAATCAAGCTTGGTGGTGGAGAAGTCTACCTGAACGATGTCCCGGCCTACACGGGGATTGCCGCTGTGGACCTTTTTATCGGGGGGACTGCCCTACCAGATGATGACCCCAGAAACAAGACATACCCCGGCGATTTTAACTATGGTGGCGGCCATGTTATCGAGGACCTTGTAGCCGGCAAGGATATCAGGTTAACAGCCAGGGCATACGGGACGGACTGCTATCCCCGCCGGAGGCTCGAGACCTGGATTAATATTGCCGACATCAACGAGGCAACGCTGTTCAACATCCGCAACGCCTACCAGAACTACCCTGTTGCTGTGAACCTGTCCGACAAGACAATCTACACCTATATGGGTGTTCTCAAGCCACACCTTGGCAATGCCAATTACGCTACTGCCGGGCAGCTCTCTCCCCTGCTCAATGACCCCCTGTATAAAACACTCGGCGTCGGGACAAGGATTCTGCTCGGGGGCGGAGTTGGCTACATCGCCTGGCATGGGACCCAGCACAATCCCGGTGTCCCGCGCCTGGAAAATGGCGTACCGCGCCGTCCAGCAGGGACGCTGGCGGTCATTGGTGACCTCAAACAGATGAGACCTGAGTGGCTCCGGGGGACAAGCATGCTTGGCTACGGCACCACAATGACAGTGGGCATAGGTGTCCCGATACCAATACTTAACGAGGAAATTGTGCGCTATACGGCGGTAAGAGACCAGGACATTGTCACCGCTATCGTCGATTACTCCGATGCTTATCCCCAGAGAAAGACCGATGTCCTCGGTGAGGTCGATTATGCCAGCCTCAAGTCAGGGACAATAACTGTCCAGGGCCAGGAAGTACCAACCGCTTCACTTTCCAGCTATCCCAAAGCGGTTGAACTGGCCAATATCCTGAAGGAATGGATAAAGGCGGGAGAATTCCTGCTCACCGAACCAGTGGTGCCACTACCGGGAGCGGAGTCAGGTATCAAGTTCAAGAATCTGGTGGAGCGTCCGATAAACGGCTAGGTGGAGCGTTTAATTAAGCAGCAAGAGAGGGCACCTGTTGGGCATTACGGGAGGTGCCCTCTTTTTGGTCGGATTGACATTTACAGATAGCGCCATGTATAGTGTAGAAAATTGAATATTGACTAGGGGAGCTGAAAGGCTGAGAGTCCCATGAGGGCGACCCTTGGAACCTGATCTCGGTAATGCGAGCGTAGGGAAGTAAGGAACCAGAAGACCTTGTTGCACTTCCCTCTTCTGGTTTTTAATTGTTCGCTACGGCCACCGTTTATCCATAGGGCTGGCTCCATGTTAGGTAGAGATACTAAGTATAATAATATCAAGAGGGGTTAAACATGGACGATATAATTATTTCAAAGGCAATAACACAGAGTTTCACCGATGAATTCATGAACTATATGGATGTAGACGTGGCTATCGCCGGCGCCGGGCCTTCCGGTCTGACAGCCGGATATTATCTGGCTAGAAAAGGCATAAAGACAGCGATTTATGAGAGGAAACTGAGTATTGGTGGTGGTATGTGGGGAGGCGGAATGATGTTTAACCGCATTGTGGTACAGGACGAAGCCAGGCCCATTCTGGATGAGATGGGGGTGGCTACTGTAGAGTACCAGCCAGGCTATTACGTGGCCGATTCCGTGGAGGCTGTATCGGCCCTGTGCTACCAGTGTGTTAAGGCTGGCACTCGCATCTTTAACCTGATTAGCGTCGAAGATGTGATGATTCGTGAAGACGACCGTGTATCAGGACTGGTCCTGAACTGGAGCGCCGTAACCATGGCGAATCTGCATGTTGACCCGCTGTCAATAAAATCCAGGTGGGTAATAGACGCCACCGGCCATGATGCTGAAGTCTGCCGCATAGTAGTACGTAAAATAGGCGCCAGGCTGAATACCCCCACCGGTGGGGTTTTAGGCGAGAAACCGATGTGGGCCGAGCACGGAGAGAGAGACCTTGTGGCCAAGACCGGAGAGGTCTATCCCGGCCTGCTGGCAAGCGGCATGGCAGTTAATGCAGTCTATGGCTACCCACGCATGGGCCCTATCTTTGGCGGAATGCTTATCTCCGGTAAGCTCACCGCTGAAACTATCATTGCGAAACTGGAGTAGAATCCCATACGCATAAAGAGGTCAGCAGCATATTTAGTCTATATCCTGTCAATTGCGTTTTTAATAGCGAAGTGCGACTTTACCCGTATTTATCAGCGTTACTGGCGTTAGACAGATGACCCCGCTCCGCATAATGTCTCCCATAATCCGTTCCATACGGCAAGCCAGAATGCCAGCTCGTTTGCCTCTGTAGGATTATTTAAAAAGGCATCCCACTTTTCCTGGAGATCATCATCATTTGTTGTCGCGACCATATTATCCAGCATTAATATATCCTCTACGTCATACGTATCCGTTATAAAGAAATACTCATCAAGGATTTCTCCGTAGGGACCACACGTGTCCACCTGTTCTAACAGACTATCGTATTCATCTTGGGCTGTACCGAGTTGAGTTTGTAGGCTGCCAACTTGGCCTTGCAGGCTGTTAGCTCTGCTCTGAGCTGCAGCGTAATCACTTTGGAGAGTATCGATTTGACTCTGCACAGCGGCGAGTTCTGCCTCCGTATCAGCCAGTTCTGTTTCAGTATCAGTCAATTGTGCATCTGTGTCAGCCAGTTCTGTTTCCAGGTCTGCAATATCTCCTTCCAGTGTAGCCTTTTCCCCTTCTAAGGTGTCAATCTCTGCATTAGCGGTATCTACGTCACCAGATAGGTCTAGATAGAAGAATACCCCTGCCCCAACTGCCCCTGCCAGGAGCACACTCACTGTAATTGCCCAGATTTTCATGTTTACCTCCTAATATTTATCTAATAAAAAAGAGCACCAGCCACCGCCATCATTTGTCTGACGATTATGGTGCCCTTAGCCATTCCTCACCACATACCTCCCGACTTAATCATCCTCCAGAGGTCGGGTATGGTTGGGTACTAATGGTGCAGGTATCAGTATCGCACTTGGAAGTCAATAATAGTCCTCTAGATAGCTGTTGTCAATACCCATTATAATGATGCTAGCCCGGTACAGCCCAGTCCAGCTATACTTAAGAAGCGCCCATACGTTAAAATGAGGTTGTGATGCAAATTATCCTCTATTGCTAGTCCTGTTAGTGACATCGAGAAACGCGTGCACATCTTTCTGAGAGAAGATAAATTGCCTGCTTTAGAGGAGGCTGTTGTGAGTAAGGTGGGTCTGGTACGTACTGATAACCGTGCTGATGGGGTGCGGAGGGCAATTATCCTGCTCGATTCCAATCCGGTAAGAGGAAAGAACGTAGTCCTCAAGCCCAACTTCAATTCGGCTGACCCCACCCCCGGCTCAACCCACATCGATACGCTCGGTGCCCTGGTGCAAAACCTCAAAGAAATGGGCGCCAGCACCATTACCCTGGCGGAGCGCAGCGGGCCGGGTGACAGTACCCACACCGTGTTGGAAAAGAAGGGCGTCTTCAAGCTGGCAGAGGAGCTGGGCTTCGATATTCTCAATCTACAGGAAATGGCTCCAGAAGGTTGGATACACTTCCACCCCGAAGACAGCCACTGGAAAGATGGCTTCCAGTTTCCTAGAATATATGCAGAAGCGGAATGTATTGTGCAGACCTGCTGCCTAAAGACACACGCCTTCGGTGGCCATTTCACCCTGTCAATGAAAAACTCGGTAGGCATGGTCCCTGGCGGCAGTTCCTATATGAGAGAACTGCACACCTCACCACACCAGCGACAGATGATTGCCGAGATTAACACTGCCTATTCTCCTGACCTGGTCGTGCTCGACGGTGTTGAGGCTTTCACCGACGGCGGTCCTGCGCAGGGTACGCGGGCTAACGCCAACGTGATACTGGCTGGTAATGACCGGGTGGCAATTGATGCTGTGGGGGTAGCCATACTACGCGAACTGGGAACCACACCGGAAGTCAGCCGTGGACGGGTCTTTGAACAAGACCAGATTGCCCGGGCGGCTGAGCTTGGGCTAGGAGTCACTTCTCCGGAGCAGATTGAGCTTCTTACCGACGACCCGGAGAGCCGGAGCTATGCCGAGAAGATAAAGGCTATCCTGCTGGCCTAATCAGCAGCGGCTACGGACGCTTTATCTCCCTAATTTGTTGCCTGTCCCCGGCAAAATGGCTTACATCCTCGAATACGGCAACCGATTCCTCTGGGGAGGGTGGTGGTGACATCTTCAAGAAGACGGCCTGCTGTTCCGGGAAGACCAGGGTCGGTGTGCCGAAGACACCCAGCGTTTCGACGGCAAAAGTATGGTCTTCCGCCAGTTTGTCCAGTAAGCGCCAGTCACCGAGGTCATTGCGGAACCCCTCCATCTCCAGACCGACACCATCAGCCACCTCAATCAGGGTAGCCAGGTCAGCAATATCCCTTTTATATTCATGCCTCGCCTTGAGTAGAGCATAGTGAAAGGCATCAAAGGCTGCCTCTCCCTGACGGCGCGCCGCCTCTGCGGCTTGAAAGGCGTTACGTCCATGACTGGGGTAATCATCCGGTTGCTCCCACAGCTTCCAGTCAGGCCCTTCCTTGCTGTTGACCTGCTCCAAGCTGAAATACTTCCAGTTGACCGTTAACTGAGGGCCGAGTTCCTCTTTAACCCTTTGCAGCCAGACCGCTGCGTTGTAAACATAGGGTCAGAGATAGTCGAAATATACGTGTAAAATCACTTTGACAGCCATAAGGGCAGACTGCCCTAGCAGGAACTTCCTCAGGTTGGACCGGCATTGGAAAACTCCGGCCTCGATGCCATTACTCTGCCAAAGATGGAGCAAAGCCGACGCGGGTGCTCGTCGTGGCACTCGGGACACTCTACATCGGCGTCTCTATCAGCAATACTGCGGCGCAGCTCAAATCTCTCGCCACACTTCGTACATTCATATTCATATATTGGCATTAACCTCTCCTCCTATTCCACAAACCTTTCTAATCTTCACTGCAATGTCACGCTCTACCAACCTGTTGGCTACCTCTATATGTATACTGTCTTATTGATATGGATATTGTCAAGGCATTTTTATGGTGGTTCCGTCCGTTTTTAGTTGTTACCAGGAGAGAACGGTAGTAATGTGTCATTTTCTTCAGAATTGCTAATCATCCTTTTCTATTCGGTACACCTGAAATACGCTCGTGCCGCCAATTGTATACACTACTCCATGTCAATGCAAACCTTTTTAGTTGACCAGACGCACAAAAAAAGGCAAAATAGAGCAACATGGATATTGCTCTGATTGTTGTATTCGTACTGCTGGGTGCTGTTATCGGTAGCTTTCTCAATGTTTGTATCGACCGCCTGCCACTAAGGAAATCCATAGTCAGCCCACCATCTTACTGTGATGCCTGCCAGCGTCGACTGGCACCCGTGGACCTCATTCCTGTGTTTAGCTACCTATGGCTACACCGCCGCTGCCGCTACTGCGGTGCACTGATACCCTGGCGTGTTTTCTGGGTTGAAGTGGGCACCGGTGCACTCTTTGGCTTCCTTTACTGGTATTACATGGTACGCCCGATAAACCCCGAGACAGCGCAATTAGCCGTTACCGCTTTCTACTCCTGTATCTTTATCATTATTCTGGGTATCGACCTTGAGCACCAGCTTATCCTCAACCGGATTGTCTACCCGGCAGTAATAGTAGCCCTGGTGCTCGATATCTCCCTGAACCAGCCGGGACTTGTGGCATCAGCTCCGCCTGCATTCCTGTCCATGCCTGCTGTCGCTGCCCGCACAGTCACCGGTATTACCGGTGGCGCCACCGGTTTTGTCCTGCTCCTGATACCAGCGCTCGTCTTCCAGGGCGGCATGGGTTGGGGGGATGTCAAGATGGCGGGTCTTATCGGTCTCGTGGTCGGTTTTCCGGTGGTCTTCGTGGCCATCTTTGGAGCGATAGTGGTCGGGGGCTTGGTAGGTGGAATCCTTCTGATGCTAAGGATAAAAGGACGAAAGGACGCCATTCCCTTCGGTCCATACCTCGCACTGGCCACCATAGTGACCATGCTTTTCGGTAACGATATCCTCAACTGGTACCTGGGTCTATTCCGCTAGTCAAACAGAAACAATGAAGATAGTTATTGCCCCGCAGTCTTTTAAAGGGAGCCTTTCTGCCCGTGAGGTAGCCGGTGCCATGGCAAACGGCATCCGGCGCGTTCTTTCCGATGTTACCCTGGTGCTGTTACCCATGGCCGACGGCGGTGAGGGTACGGTTGATGCACTGGTCTCAGCCACCGGAGGCAGGCTTATCAACAGTGAAGTGACCGGCCCGCTGGGAGAAAAGGTTGTCGCCACATGGGGCATCCTGAGCAACGGGACTACCGCAGTCATCGAAATGGCCGCTGCATCCGGTCTCACCCTGGTACCGCCCGAGATGTTGAACCCGATGGTCGCCACTACCTACGGCACGGGAGAGCTTATCCAGGCGGCCCTTGATGCCGGTTGCCATCAGTTGATTATTGGAATCGGAGGTAGCGCCACCAACGACGGCGGCGCCGGTATGGCCCAGGCACTCGGGGCGAGGTTGCTAGACACTAAGGGAAACGAGCTTCCCCGAGGCGGGGCAACTCTAGCCCACCTGAAACGGATAGATACCTCCGGACTGGATGCTCGACTCAAGGCATGTAAAGTTACAGTGGCCTGTGATGTGACCAATCCATTATGCGGAGAACATGGTGCCTCCTGGGTCTACGGGCCACAGAAAGGGGCTACTAAGGACATGTGCCGCCAACTTGATAAAGCCCTGGCAAACTATGCTGTCGTCATCAAACGATACCTCGGCATTGACATTACTGACATGCCAGGGGGTGGGGCAGCTGGTGGCCTGGGCGCCGGTCTGGTAGCTTTTCTCGGAGCGGAACTAAAACCGGGGATAGACGTCATCTCTGAAGCCACCGGGCTGTCCGAGCATTTGAAAGGGGCGTCACTTGTTCTTACTGGCGAAGGCAGGCTGGATGCGCAAACTGTATTTGGCAAGACAGTCGCTGGTGTCGCTGCACGGGCGAAGGCGGCTGGCGTCCCAGTGGTAGCTATCACCGGGGAGCTTTCCATCACAAATGAGGAACTCAAACACTATGGCATCGACGTTGCCCTGAGCATTGCCCCAGGCCCAATCAGTCGTGATGCATCCTTTGCCAATGCCAGTAAATTAATCACCGACGCTACCGAACAGGCCCTGCGCCTAATTCTAATGGAACCCAACAAAGAGTCATCCGCTGGCGATTAATTTTTTCCTGGTGCTATATACAGTCAGTGGCAAACCGGACTCCGGTTAAGGAAAAAGAACAGGAGCTTTGAGCTTCTGGAAGGGCGGCACTGGACTTATCTCCTGTATGTAGAATACAATTAGGAAGATTACACAGGTCTATTGCTAGCTCGCTCTGAGGGTAGCGGTGGCTATCGAGGATTGGAGTCGAAAGTATAATGCTACGAGGTGGCATACCCCTTGGCAGAATATTTGGCATATCAATAAAGCTGAACTATACCTGGTTCATTATCTTCGCACTGGTAACATGGTCTCTATCCGTTAACTATTTCCCGGTAGAATACCCTGCATGGAGTATTATTACCTCACTGGTAGCTGGTATAGTAACCAGTCTGCTCTTATTTTGTTCCGTACTGGCACACGAGTTGATGCACAGCATCGTCGCTCAGAAGCTTGGTATCCCGGTGCCTTCGATTACGCTTTTCATTTTTGGCGGTGTCTCCCAGATAAGTGAAGAACCAAAGACACCCAAGGACGAGCTACGTATTGCCCTCGCCGGTCCCCTAACCAGCATAGCCCTCGGCCTCGCCTTCGGAGCAATATGGTACTGGCTCAGTCCACAGTTAGAATTTATTCGGGCAATCGCTTTCTGGCTCGGCCTGATTAACATGTCTCTCGCAGCATTCAATCTCATCCCCGGTTTCCCCCTGGACGGAGGCCGCGTCCTCAGGTCAATCCTATGGTGGCACAATAAGGACCTGCAGCCGGCAACGAAAATCGCTTCTAACATAGGGAGGGGTATAGGTTTCCTCTTTATCTTCGGTGGCATATTTTTCGTTTTCCAGGGTCTCTGGCTGAACGGGCTCTGGCTGGCCCTTATCGGCTGGTTCCTTGAAAATACTGCCCAAGGCAGCTACCAGCAGGTTGCTCTGCTGAGTGTGCTGCAGGGCCACACTGCGCAGGAGGTGATGACAAGAGACTGCCCGGCAATAAATCCCGAACTCACTGTTGGCAGCCTGGTAAACGAGCATGTCCTGACCAGTGGCCGCCGCTGCTTTCCGGTAACAACCGACAGCCGCATTCTGGGCCTGGTAACGCTGCATGATATCCAGTCAGTCCCCCGCTCTCTCTGGACGACGAAAAAAGTGAGTGAAGTAATGACACCGCTGGCGAACCTAAAATCGGTCTCACCTGATGATGGCCTTTCTACTGTTCTTAGAGTTCTCACTGAAGAAGACATCAACCAGGTAATCGTAATAAACAATGGAGACATCGCTGGCATTATTGGCCGGGACAACCTTCTTTCATTCATTAAGCTGCGTGGTGAACTAGGTGTTTAGCACAAAAGTTGGCAGGACAATCTTGCCTGACAGCGTTTTAACAGCGGACGGCTCTTAAATCACGAAGGTAGAATTAAACCATGCCCTTGCACTATAAACAGATTGCGCCCGAGCTAGCCCGTCGTATCCGACTGGTCATGACTGATGTCGATGGAACACTCACTGCTGAAGACGGCTCTCAGAGTCCCGCTGCCTATCAAGCCGTGCGCCAACTGGAGCAATGTGGTATTATCGTGGGCTTCGTATCAGGTCGGCACCTGCCCAACCTGGAGGCCCTGGCACAACAACTTGGTATCAGCGGTCCAATCATTGCCGAAAACGGTGGTGTCGCCAAGCTGAAGCCCGACGGTGAAATCCTGGACCTCGGCTATTCTCGAGAGCCGGCGCTTAAAGAGCTAAACAGACTCAAGCAGCTTTTCCCCGGCGCTATCAGGGAACGAGAAGATAATGCCGAGCGCCTTATCGACGTGGTATTTTTTATTGATGGTATTGACCGCGAAGTCGTGCGGGAACAACTGGGAGACATACAGTACTATGACTCCGGCTATGTTCTGCACCTGATGGAAAGAGGCATCAGCAAGGGAAGAACTCTGCTGAGGCTGCTCAATGAAATGGGATACCAGGGCCTGTCACCAAAAGAGACAGTCGTAATCGGTGATTCTCCCACTGATATCTCCCTCTTTGAGCTATTCCAATACAGTGTCCTGATACCCAATCCGCGACTTACGGACGGGCAGCGACGGTCAGTCCAGAGGGTAGCCGGGTATGTTAGTGACCTCCCCTGTGGTGACGGCTTCGCCGAAGTAGCCAGCCATATTATTACGGCACGTGGTTGCTGAGCGATTATATGCCATCACACAAAAACAAACAAGGAGAAAATAGTGCTGAGGGACTTAGTCATAAAAAACAGGAGCTACCGCCGCTTCCGCCAAGATGTCGCCATAACAAAAGACACGTTACGAGAACTCGTTGACCTTGCCAGACTGTCTGCCTCTGCCGGTAACCGTCAGGCGTTGAAATTCTATCTTGCCTGCGACCCTGAGATAAATGAGCAGATATTCCCACTTATTGGTCTAGCCGGCAGTCCAACCAAAGCCGAGGCACCAACAGCCTACATCATCATCCTTGGTGATACACGGATAAGCAAATCGTTCGGTTGTGACCACGGTATTGCTGCTCAAAGTATCCTCCTTGGTGCCACTGAGAAAGGGCTGGGTGGCTGTATGGTCGGTATGATAGACAGGAGGAGACTCAGACAGGCCCTGCAAATACCGGGGCATTACGAGATTCTCCTAGTGCTTGTCCTTGGGAAACCTGGAGAAACCCCCGTCATTGATGAACTGGGTACAGGTGAGGAAACTAGGGGCTGGTGGGATGACCGGGGAGTCCGCCATGTCCCGAAGCGCACTCTAGACGACATCATCATCAACTAAGCATGCCAACAGGTCTATATCCCGGTCAGGAGCCTTGCCAGCCGCCGCCGGTGATGGGCAGGGTCGCCAAGGTAGTGGTACAGGCTACGGGACGCCCTAGTATGAAAGCTCGCCGGATGTTCCTTTGAGTAGCTTACACCACTGTATACCCGGTGGGCCAGGGTGGATACCTCCCAGTATGCCGCACTGGTAACGGCCTTGGCCAGGTGCACGCTTTCGGCAGCCGGTCTATCTGTATCCAGCTTCCAGAGACATTCGTAGGTAGTCCAGCGGGCCGCATCGAGGTGGTTCACCATCTCAATAATCATGTCCTGCACCCGCTGGAAACGTCCAATTGGCTGTCCGAACTGTACCCTGGTACGGCTGTACTGGATAGTCATATCTACCAGTGCCTGACAGCCGCCCACTTTATAGGCACAGAGCACCGGTATCGACCGAGCGATAGCGCTCTCCAGAGCCTGCCAGTTATCCAAACTCTCTCCCAATAAAGCTGTCTGCGGTACTTTTACCGAGTCCAGCCTTACCTCAAAGGTCTGTCCGGATAAGAAACCGGGTAGCCGGGTTATTGACACGCCGTCTGACTCTCTGTCCACCAGGAAGAGTCCTGTCCCTTTGTCAGTGCCTGCCACCACGATAAAATGAGTTGCTGCCCCGGCATCGTAGGCGAACAGCTTGACGCCATCGAGGGTAAAACCACTATTACTACTGGTAGCCTTTGTCTGAATTGCCTCCGGCTCCCAGCTGAAATCAGGTTCGGTCAGCGCCAGCGTCACCACCTTCGTGCCATCGGCTATAGCCGGCAGGACCTGTCGCTTCTGCTCTTCCGAACCGGCTTCCATGATGATTGAGCTGCCCAGTATACTCGAGGAGAAGAGCGGCCCCGGCAGAGGGCCGGTACCCAGAACCTCTAAAAGGACTCCGGCGCTGGTCAGTTGGCTTTCGGTACCGCCGTATTCCTCCGGGACAATTATCCCCGTCCACCCCAGCCCGGCCATTTTCTGCCACAGCTCTGCGGTACAGCCGGTATCGGTGTTTTGAAGGTTTTGTACAACACCCTTGGGAGCATCACGGCGCATGAAATCCAGCGCTGTTTTCTTCAACATCTCTTCGTTCTCGGAAAGACCCAGGTCCAATTTCATTCTACTTACCTCACTATTTAAGGAGCGACTTTATCTGTCTACCTGCGGGGTTCACGGCCGATGGCCAATGCGCGCGAGATGATTATCTTCTGTGCTTCAGGAGTACCCGCTGGAGCGAAACAAAGACCAGCCCGCTGTACCACTTCGAATATATCCTCTGCCAGTGACCACTCAGTGCTTTCAATAAAGGTATACGGCCCTAATACCCTGGCCAGATTCTCAATCAGTTCGCCACCGATCATCTTGGTATAAAGGCCAAGCTGCGGACCAACATATGGAGCACGCTGCCGGCTTTCGGCTACCCAGGCGTTGCGCAGACCCCACAACCTCACTATTTCGCTTGATATGAAAACGTCGACAACGTTTTCCAGCAACTGCGGGTTTTCTCTAAGTCGTTTCTGTATTCTGGGATTACCCTGGCACTGTTCGATAAAACGCTTCACCGCCGTGTTCTCCAGCGGCACAGCCGACTGACCACCACCATGCTCGACATCAAGTGTGGCGGTAGTTACGCGCCAGCCATCCCTGTCCCCTCCTATCAGAAAAGACTCGTGGACCCTTACATCATCAAAGAAGACCTGGTGCTTGATTGCCGGTGACGAGTCTGCGGTTGGCCCATTGACCTGGGCTAGTGTACCGGAGACGAACAGCGGTAACGGGTTAATGGTAACACCCGGTAAATCAGCCGGGGCCAGGAACATCGCCAGGTTTTCATGGCGCGGTGCTTCGCGGTCGCTCCGTGTCAGCAGTAGAAACTGGTTTGGCGGCGCATAGATGCCACCAACAAAAATCTTACTACCATTAATAATAAAGTACTCGCCCTCTTTCTCATGCCTCAGCGCGTCGGTCTGCTGATTAGCCTCATCGGTACCTGCTTCCGGCTCTGTGAAGAGCTGCCAGGTAGTGACTTCGCCGCGGAAAATAGGCGGGAGGAAACGCTGTTTTTGTTCCTCAGTCCCCAGGGCCAGTATCGGGCCGACTGCCAGTCTCGCAGAGTCGTAGAACGGCGGATAACCTACCCCCACTTTTTCAAACTCCCGACTGAGGACGAAACGCTTGTCCGAATCCAGGCCACCCCCGCCATACTCGCGGGGGTACCCGGCAAAGAGCCATCCTTTTTGACCGAGCCGCCGTCCTATCTCTCGCCGGAGCTCCCACTGCTCACGGGTCTTTTTCAACGGGTCTCGAAAATTTACCAGGCCGTCGGGAATGTTTTCCTTTATCCATTCCCGCACCTCTTCGGCAAAGCTTTCCTGTTCTTCGGTATACTCCAGAGAGAAATCCATTTCTATACCCCCGGTTAGTCCTTAATAATCATGATTCAGAATAGTATTTCGCACTATTCTATCTCGTGTGAATACACAAATCAAATCGTATTTAACGGGACTTCAGGAAAGTAATGAAAGAAGGTATAAAGCCAGGGAAATTTGGCGCGCGGAAATGTGTAAGAAGAGGCGAGAAGAACATATTATCGAAGGTAATGAGTCTCTTGAAGATAAAGAATAACAGTGCTGTCGATGGACTTTAGTTCACCGCGCGTTGCCGACGCTGGGATGGAGGACCATTTAGCTTGGCACGGATACTGTCCACGAGCTTAACCCGGTCAAACGGCTTGGTCATGTACCCGTCTGCACCAGAGGCTAGAGCGCGACGCTGGTATGATGGCTCATCCCTGGCCGTGACCAGGATTACCGGGATGTTGGAGCGCTGTCTGATAAACTGGAGTACCCCGAAACCGTCTACCCCAGGCATCCCGATATCAACGACCGCCGCGTCGGGCCGACTCCCCTCAAAGACCCTTAAAGCCGCCAGACCGTCGCTGGCCGTAACGACCTCGAACCCCTCCAGCCCAAAACTAATCTTGAGCAGCTTCAGTAACTGCTCTTCATCATCGGCCACCAGGATTGTCGGGCACTTTTTCACTTGACCCGGCCTCCTCTGTAGAACCTCTGGCATAAATGTCAGTTCGGGACAATTTGCCGTCTGGTAACCGTACGCAGTGGAAGAAGAAGCAACCACTCGGCCCCGTCAATGACATTAAATGTCCCACCTGTCTCTGACAGACCATGCCGCACGTCGTATAGCAGCATCTCATCAATCGGTGAGGTCCGGGCCCCCTGCCAGGTAATATGGTACTGGAGGAAGCATCTCATACCTTCACAATGCTCGATGAGCCCTTCCATCCACCCGCCCCAGTCATTAGAGACACCACCGTCCGAACTGCCCCGGGCAGCACTCAT
>CAZTBG010000003.1:24993-56431 GCA_964611805.1 uncultured Dehalococcoidales bacterium
TTCAGCCCGGCTATCTTTCGGGCCCACTCCGCAAGCTCCTCATCTGAGTAACAGCCTCCGTAAAGCTCCTGGCTGCCATGGAATCGAATATAGGCGAAACCGGCGGTAGTTACCAGCGGCGTGGTGAACTCAGGCATATCGTAAATGCAGAACCCAGTCCCATACTGGCTAAGCAGGTCGAAGATGGCATCATCCATCCATGAACGATGGCGAAACTCGAAAACGTGGCGCATATTACTCGGAAGTAGCCTAAGGAATGCCTCCAGCCTCGGGGCATCGCATTTCATCTGTGGTGGGAGCTGATACAGCAAAGGCCCGAGCTTTTTATCAAGCAAACGTGCCCGGCCCAGGAAAGTATCAAGCGGTTGAGCAGGCTCTCTCAGGCGCTTGATATGAGTAATAAAGCGGCTAACCTTGACAGAGAAGACGAAATCCGACGTTGTTACTTCACGCCAGTTGGTAAAGGCCCCCTCAGAAGGCAGACGGTAAAAACTATTGTTAAGTTCCACGGTGGAGAAGTGCTGCGAGTAGAACCCCAGCCAGGCCGATTTTGGCATACCGGCCGGATAGAACTGCTCAATCCAGTGCTGGTAGTGCCAGCCCGATGTACCGATACGGTACTCCACTGCCACCAACTCCTCCCGGGCTCAAGCCTCACAATTCCAGCACCGTAGCGTACCTGTAGCTGGTGCCCGACAGCGATGGCTTAGTCACCATGTAAAGAAGAAGCACCAGATACATCAACGTCACCCAGAGTAGCGTTGCCCAGGTACGTCAGGCTTGAGGCACCGCTGAGCTCGACATCCAGGCTCCCGTCTACATGCACTGTCCCACTGCTGGCCCCGCTGAAATCAACATCAGCGCTGCTCACCAGAAAATCAGCCATCTCCACATGACTGGCTCCAGACAAGTCGAGTTTAATATCATCTGCCTGGCCCTGCAATCGGACGGTACTCGCCCCGGATATGTCGAAGTGAACGTCCTGAGCAGTTATTTCTCCGGTAACTCTGCTGGCTCCGGAGACATCAAACGTTGTGTCACCAGCCAGTATTTCCTCCAGTTCCAGCGAGCTCGCCCCGGAGACCTCGATGTCCAAGTCCTCTGCAGACTCAAATCCTGAAACAGTCCCCCGTGTTGCTCCGGAAAGTTCCAGGCTGCGAAGCTGGGGCATGGTGACTTTAGCCCGGTATGTTGCCGACCTGAACATTACCGCGGGCTGTACACCTATCTTTAATGTCGAACCCTGTTGGGAGACCCGTATATACTCAAAGAGATTGTCATCTGCGGTAATACTGACACTAAATTGGTCGGACTGCACAATTTCAACCTCAAAAGCATAGCCAACTTCAACCCGAGTGAAATCACTGAAGTCCATATCCTCAGTTATTATTGTCCCTGAGCCCTTAACGATGGTACAACCTGTGAGCACTCCTGCCGTTATCATCACCGCCATTACCAACGCAATTGCTATCTTCATAAACAATCTCCCCTCTAACAACCTCAATGTCTGACTGTCTACAAGAACCTAATGCAAGTCAGCAACTAGCGTCTGATTATCGCGTTGCCGTCGCGTCTCCATCTACCATTGAGAAACTCACTGGAATCGAGCAGGGCCTGCAATGTTCTGTAGCGCGAGTCGCTGAGTTTACGGACACCGAGGAATTTAGCAGCATCGGCAGCTGCATTGGGTCCGGGGATAGACTGCCCCGGTACTCCTGCCCGTTTTGACCAGGCATCATCAACCTTGATGTCCCAAGCTGTCGTATCTGGAGGCTCGGTCACCACGGTCGGCCCCTGCTCAGCGAGTTCAACAGTAACATCACCGCCCCCCCTCGGACGAATAACCTTGACCCCCGAAGAAGCCTCCAGGTACTTGGCAAAAGTAGCGTAACCCAGGGCACGAAAATCAAAGCTGGGGTCGAGACGTTGAATTGTCTGGTGAAGTTTACTCCCTACAACCCGTCCCTCTTCATCAATTGAGACCTCGACAGCACGTATCAGCAGATTATCTCTTTTCTTCCTTTTGCCAGAGCGTATTTTTGTCTGCTGGCGTCCGGTCTTTTCCAGATAGTAGTAGCGGTCGCATGATATCACCAGTGAGTGCGGCGCTGTCTCCTCACGCCCGGCACCAATCACCGCTTTTCCGGCAGCCCGAAGGCGGTTCACTAACGAAACGAAATCACTATCCGAGGAGACTATTACAAAGGTATCCACTGGTGACTGGTACAGCAATTCGACAGCATCAATGGCAAGCCTGATATCACTGGAGTTCTTGGACTGGGCAGCGTGAAACAATTGTATTGGCTCAACCCCGAGCTGAAGAAGCTGGTCCCGTCTATTACCAGCCGCGGACCAGTCACCATAAGCCCTCTTCACAATAATTCGCCCGACATGTGATAGCTGGTCAAACAGCCACTGTATTGAGTCCAGGCCGACATTCTCAAAATCAATCAGTACGGCAAGTTGTCGGTCAGTCAGCGGTTCACCTGTTGTCATCTAAAACCTCCCCATTACTGCCAGGGTCTACTGATACATCCATCATATTACCCTCCAATGTAGTGCCTTAACGGGCCATTGTCAATCCTTGCATCCTAAACTCTTTGACAAACACCCTTCTACTGCCTAAGATAAAAATCATGCCAGTAATTGAGCTTATACCGGACTTATCCAGTTGCATTGAGACAGTAGCCAAGCGCGAATACGAAAAGGTCAACAAGGCGCTGCTTACGTCCCCCACATGGGACGAAGAGCTAGGACAGAGAGCGGAAACCCTCAGGCTCTTCCTGGAAAACATGGACTTCAGGAAGTTGCGCTCGGAATCGGAGAAACATCTCCTGAATGGTAAAAATGTGAAGTTCGTGATTTTCCTGGAGAATGGACAGCTCAGGCACGAAATGCAGGTAATTTGACAGGCTGACTCCACTATTACCGACCAGTCTAATGATTGAATCCTGGTGGGGCCGGTTAGTTTTCTGCACGATAGGTATGGATTATCTCCTCTTAAGCTGCTATCATATAATGTCGTCTTGCGCCAATACACCACAACGATACACTACAAGTGGAAGGAGGTAAGAAACAAGCAATTCGAGTAATTCATTGCGCTCTAAAATAAAGTTAACAAAGGAGACAGTAAGAATGCGAAGTAGATGGTTATTCAGATTACCAGCTGTTGTATTTGCGTTACTGGTAATTGCCCTGATAATACCGTTTGCCGGTGGTTGCAGTACAGGTATGGAATATACAATCGGTTTAACACAGTTTGGAACTCATCCCGCTGCTGATGCTGGCCGGGAAGGTTTTATCGATGCCTTGGCTGATGCCGGATATATAGAGGGAGAGAATGTAGAGTATGACTTTCAGAATCCCGAGTTCGACCCCACAGCTGAGCAAACCATCGCCCGGAAATTTGCTGATGATAAGGTAGATTTAATCTTTTCCTTCGGTACCAATATCAGTATACAGTGCATCAATGCCGCCGAGGGAACAGATATCCCGGTCATTTTCTGCGGTATTACTGACCCAGTGTCCAGCGGGCTAATCAGTTCCTGGGAGCACCCGGGGGAGAATGTGACCGGAACCAGTGACATGATTGAGATGGACAGCACCGTTGACCTGATTCTGGATATTGTCCCTGATGTCGCAACAATAGGCACGATTTATAATGCTGGCGAGTCGAACTCGGTAGTGCTGGTTGAAGACCTTAATGAAGTGTGCGACTCGTTAGGTATTGAGGTAGTGGAAGCAACGGTATCTACCAGTGCCGATGTCCTGACAGCGGCTCAGTCATTAGTCGGACGGGTAGACGTAATCTGGGTTGGCACCGATAATACGGTGGTATCTGGACTTGAGGCCGTAATCGGAGTCTGTGAAGAGAACGGGATACCATTCTTCGCCTCTGATGACCCATCAATCGAGAGGGGTGGCATAGCCTGCCTGGGATTTGACTACTATGATATCGGCTATCAGACCGGGGAGATGGCGGTCAGAATACTTGAGGGAGAGAGTGCCGAAGATATTCCTGCTGAACTGGGCAAAGTATTCAGCTATTCGGTGAATACTGCCGCCGCGGACAGGTATGGAGTAACCATCCCCCAGGCAATTTTGGACAAGGCGACGTCAATATATGACGAATAGGCGCCGTAAACGATAGCGCATGTGTCCTAGAGAGAAGGAAGCACGCGATTGGATGAC
This sequence comes from uncultured Dehalococcoidales bacterium, assembly GCA_964611805.1. Classification (GTDB taxonomy): domain Bacteria; phylum Chloroflexota; class Dehalococcoidia; order Dehalococcoidales; family Fen-1064; genus W589. The sequence continues at coordinate 29,185 of CAZTBG010000003.1, forward strand.
ATAGTTAACCTATTGTCCTCTTCATTCTATGAGGGGCTGGCATATGGTTTTGTGGCAATAGGTGTTTACCTCACCTTCCGCGTGCTTGCCTTCCCTGACCTCACAGTGGATGGCAGTTTCCCCCTCGGCGGAGCGGTAGCCGCCATTCTAATAATAAATGATATCAACCCCTGGCTGGCGACCCTAGCAGCACTCGTCGCCGGTCTCTGCGCCGGCCTGGCGACCTCTCTGCTCAATACCAAGCTCAGAATAAATGCACTCCTGGCCGGTATACTTATGATGGTGGCTCTATACTCCATTAACCTGATGATTATGGGGCGCTCCAATATCGGTCTCCTTCGAGAAACTACCGTCTTCAGCCAGTTCGCTCAGTTTCTGGGGATTGACGACAAGGTCACCTTGTCAATCATATTCATGGTGATGCTCGCTGTCATTATACTCGCCATATTGAACTGGTTTTTGCGTACTGAAATTGGTCTAGCGCTGAGGGCAACGGGTGAGAACGAGCAGATGGTGCGTGGTCTCGGCGGGAACACTGACATGACCACAATACTAGGCGTTTCTATCTCAAATGGACTTGTAGCCCTCTCCGGCGCCCTGATAGCCCAAAATCAAAGCAATGCTGATGTCGGTATGGGAGTTGGCATGATTGTTATGGGGTTAGCTTCAGTAATAATCGGAGAGGGGATATTTCGACCCCGTGGTGTTACTGCGATTTTACTGGCAGTGGTCGGTGGTACTTTTGCCTACCGGCTATTCATCGGTATTGCCATCAGATACAAATGGGTAAGCGCCGGTAATTTGAAGCTTGTTACAGCACTGCTGGTAATTGTAGCCCTCGCCATCCCGTATATACAGAAGAGACTACGCCATGAGTGGGTACCACCCGCCGCAAGGATGTAGACGAGAAGTTCTGATGAGCAGAAATGATAGCCTGCTGCAACTCAAAAGTATCAGTAAGATATTTGCCAGAGCCACTGTAGATGAGGTCACGGCGCTGGACAATATCAATCTGGACATTCACGCCGAGGACTTCATGACTGTCATTGGTAGCAATGGTGCTGGTAAAACGACGCTTCTTAACGTGATTGCCGGTGTCTATCCACCTGAAAGAGGGGGAAAGATAATCATTAACGGTAGGGACATTACCAAGCTGAGTGAGCACAGGCACGCTCAATATATTGGCAGAGTTTACCAAGACCCTCACATAGGTACGGCTGCTAAGATGACTATTGAAGAAAACCTGGCTCTGGCCATGCTGAGGGGAAAATCAAGGGGACTAAGCATAGCTACTAACAAACTTCGCCGAGAACAATTCCGTGCAGCATTGACCCCTCTGGGATTAGGACTGGAGGACAGGCTGACCACTCCGGTAGGCACGCTTTCCGGCGGACAGAGGCAGGCCTTAGCACTGGTAATGGCTACTCTGAGCAAACCGTCTTTGTTACTACTCGATGAGCATATTGCTACGCTCGACCCGAAGACAGCCCGAATAGTGCTTGAGCTAAGTGAAGCGATTGTTCAACGAGAAAAAATGACCGCAATGATGGTAACACATAATATGGAACTGGCACTACGCTACGGTAACCGCCTTATCATGATGCATAAGGGCAGGATAATCTTAGACCTGGACCACAAGCAACGAAAGAACCTGGCAGTGCAAGACCTGGTGACTGCCTTCGAGCGGGCCAGCGGTGAGCATTTTGCAGATGATAGTATTCTCCTCAGTGCGGCTGACGCCAGTGTCCAACCATAGCACCAGTAATACCCAGGCAAGACAGTTCACAGCCATCTGAACCAATACATTACCTCTTTTTATCCCCTGCCACACAGCTTCCCAAGACAATCCTCTCATCATCCGCAGCAGGCAGCATTACAGTATCATGCCCGCATTATCAAGTGTGGTACAATGAGCAGTTAGAGGCTTTCACAGAATGAGGCAATCAGAATGGGTCCCAACCAGGAAACCGGGGGACAGGATATTACGCATACCCAGAGTCAGGTCCTGGCGTGTCCCAATCCCTCTGGTACCGAAGTCCCGAACCGGCGGGGTATCATCCCTGATTCTGATTTATGGTTTTGCCGGTGTAATCATACTGGGCACTCTTCTGTTGATGCTGCCGGTCTCAACTAAAACAGGACAATCTACCTCCTTTGTGAATGCTTTCTTCACGTCTACTTCAGCGGTCTGCGTTACCGGCCTGGTGGTGGTAGATACTGCCGACCATTGGAGCTACTTCGGCCAGGGGGTAATTCTCAGTCTGATTCAGATAGGTGGCTTCGGCTTCATGACAAGCGCGACGCTTTTTCTGCTGATATTCGGACGGAGAGTTGGGCTCCAGGAGCGACTGCTCATCGGGGAATCGATGGGACTGGCAAGGCCCGGGGGCCTTATTAGACTCATCAGACGAATAGCAATATTCACCATTTCTGTAGAGATTGTTGGCGCTGCCGTTTTCTATGTGGGTTTATCGATGAAAAATCCTGGGGGCATATCGCTGTGGCGGTCTGTCTTTCAATCTGTCTCGGCCTTTAATAACGCTGGCTTTGATGTGTTTGGAGGCTTCCATAGCCTGTCCGGCTATATCGGAAACCCCCTGATATTGCTGACAACAGCGGTTCTTATTATTCTTGGGGGTATTAGCTTTATGGTGTTAGCCGACCTGTTCCGAACCCGTAGACTCGGCCGACTATCTCTGGACAGCAAACTGGTCCTTTCCACTACCGCCTTTCTTCTGGTGTTCGGAACGCTAATCACACTGCTTACAGAGTTCGCCGACCCTGATACGCTTGGCGGTCTCTCTCTGCCACAAAAGGTGCTTAACGCTTTCTTTCAATCGGTTACCGCCCGAACCGCCGGCTTCAGCACAATTAACATGGCGAACCTGGCTAACTATACGCTCTTCTTCACAATGCTCCTCATGTACATCGGTGGGGCAGCTGGCTCAACTGCCGGAGGAATCAAAGTCAATATCTTCGGGATGCTGACCGCGACCATGTGGAGCACCCTGCGGGGAAGGGAAAGACCCGGAGCATTCGGCCGCGAATTCAACCCCCAACAAATATACCGAGCGCTGGTCGTGTTAATGCTCTCTATCGGCATGCTCGCAATAGTGGTCTTACTGCTTACGGTAACGGAGGGATTCCGGTTTCTTGATTTACTCTTCGAAGCCGTTTCCGCCTTTGGCACTGTCGGTCTGACCACAGGAATAATCCCCCAACTGTCAGTGGCCGGACGGCTGATTATCATCGCTACTATGTTCATTGGCCGGCTGGGACCTCTTACCCTGGCGCTGTCCCTGATTCAGCGACAAAAGCCAGCCAGTTACCGCTACCCGACAGATAACGTAAGGATTGGTTAGGAGGCAGATATGAAAAAGCAGGTTGCCGTGATAGGACTGGGACGATTTGGCATAAGCGTTGCCAGTACCCTCTACGCTATGGGACATGATGTGCTGGCGGTAGACAGAAGTGAGAGCAAGATTCAGAGCATTGCGTCAGAGGTAACCCATGCCGTTCAAGCTGACGCCACAAATGAAACAATTCTCAAGGAACTGGGCCTGTCCAACTTCGAAGTGGCCATAGTGGCGATAGGCACTGACATCAAGAGCAGTGTCCTGTCTACTATCCTACTTAAAAGGCTCGGCATTCCACATGTCATTGCTAGAGCGAATGATAACCTGCATGGGAGCATCCTGGGGAAAATCGGGGCTGACGTTGTTACCTACCCGGAACGCGAGATGGGTACCAGAATTGCACAGGGGGTAACGCTGGCAGAGGTATCTGATTATATGTCAGTCGTACCAGGATACGGTGTTGCCAAGCTCGCCGCTCAACCCTACCTCGTCGGGGAGAAACTATCCGACCTGGGCTTTGGTTACAAGGGAAAATGGGAAGTGGCCGTATTTCTGATACAGCGCGGCGATGAGGTAATTGTCACTCCAACCCCCGGCCAGAAGATTGAGGCCGGTGACATCCTGGTGCTGGCAGGCAGCAATGACAATCTAGAGAAACTGCTGGCCGAGGCTAAAAAGAATAAGAAGGAAGAGTGAAGACGTTTCACCCGACGGGTCTTATCGCCCGGGATTCAAACTCGAAGGTCCTCAGGTAATCGGCTACCGTCTCCTCTCTCCTTATCAGCTTCACCTGACCGTCGCGGCACAGCAGGAGCTCCTTGGGACGCAGCCGACCATTATAGTTGAATCCCATTGCGTAGCCATGTGCCCCGGTATCATGAATAAGCAGGATGTCGCCATCCTCTACTTTCGGCAGGGGCCGTCCGATGGCGAATTTATCATTATTCTCGCACAACGAGCCGGAAACATCGACCGTCTCTACCGGCCTGTCTTCACCATTAAGCACTGTAATGTGATGATAGGCCCCGTATAACGCCGGCCGCATAAGCGACGACATGCAGGCATCAACACCGACATACTCACGGTATTTTGACATTCTGTTTGTTACCGACACAACCAGCACCCCGTGAGGTCCGGTTATAGCCCGACCCGACTCCATGTAAAAGCTGGGGACATAGCCGGCCCTTTTTTTTAATTGTTCAAGCAGGCCTTTGGATTCATTAGCAAAGGCAGCCATGTTAAAAGGCCTATCAGCCGGTTCGTAGGGAATACCTATGCCACCCCCAACATTGATAAACTGGAAGGTAATACCTAGCTGCCCGGAAACCATTTCAATCACTTCGATGAGCATTTTTACAGTCTCGACCATGTACCGATAGTCCAGCTGGTTGGAGCATATCATAGTATGCAGACCAAAACTCTTTACCCCTCTCCCCATTGCCTTCCGGTAGGCTTCAACAATCTGCTCATGAGGTACGCCATATTTCGATTCAACCGGGTTGCCAATCATTCTATTTCCGGTACGCCTTGAACCGGGGTTATATCTGAAGCAAATCAGTTCAGGGAACACAGGTACTTTCTCGATAAGAGTGATATCATCGAGGTTCAATATACACCCACCATCCTCAGCCGCCACCTTGAACTCCTCGAGAGTTGTGTTGTTGGAAGTAAACATGATATCCGCGCCAGAGGCGCCGATATCACGGCTCATTATGAGCTCCGGGATAGAACTACAGTCAAACCCGAAGCCCAGTCTTTGCATAATCTTTAATATTTCAAGATTGGGGGTGGCTTTAACAGCAAAGTATTCCCTGAAACCATAGACTTCTCTGAAAGTCTTTTTTAAGAGCTCGCCGGTATCTATGATGCCCTCTTCATCATAAATATGAAAGGGGGTACCAAATTCCCTTACTACTTCAGGCAAAATCGGGTGTAACCGCTGCTCGAACGCACGCGACATGGGCATGAGTCTGTTCCTTTTATTGACCTTATTTTCTCAATGGCCTCACTGTCCGGTGAACTTTGGTGGGCGGCGCTCCCGAAACGAAGCCCCAGATTCCTGCATATCATGCGGTGCTCTACGGGCTTGAGTAAGACCCCAGTGTTCGTTCACCAGTTGTTGTTCAAAGGCAGATTCCACGCTCTGTTGCAGGACGCGTCGCGTTGACTGCATGGCCACCGGCGGCCAGAATGCGATTTGATTAGCCAGTTCTATCGCCTCGTCAATGAGCCTGTCAGCGGGTACCAGGCGGTCAAGCAAGCCGATGCGGTAGGCTTCATCGGCCTCCACAAAACGGCTGGTATAGATTAAATCGCAGGCACGGCTGTAGCCCACAATGCGGGGAAGGAAAAATGACATGCCGGTGTCAGGACTCAGGCTGCGTTCAATGAACACCACTTTGAAGCGCGAATTTTCCGTACCGATACGCATATCACAGGCCAGGGCTACCGACATGCCAGCACCAGCAGCTACACCATTCACAGCAGCGATGGCTGGCTTATCCAGTGTACGGTAGACCGCCGTGGACAGCCTGCCCACCCAGCCATAGACATCCAGACGCTCCTGCCGTGGGGGTTGCTCATCGCTAGTGGGTGGTCGGGCACCGCTTAAATCAACCCCGGAACTGAACCCACGCCCGGCGCCGGTTAATATCACGGCCCAGACATCATCGTCATTGCGTATCTCCTGGCAGGCCTCTATTATGCAGTCCTGAAGCTCTTTGTTTAAGGCATTTAATTTCTCCGGCCTGTTCATGGTTAATATCGCTACCCGTTCCCGCCGCTCTATGAGTAAAGGACTCTCAGACATTTTTCACTCCTCAGTTGTTTTTTATCACAATGCTGAAATTAGTTGCAGTAATTAGCTGCCGCTATCACAACAACATAGAGGGGGTGAGTAAACAGGTAACTTCCACCCCCTCTGACACTGTTACCACCACGAGTTACCGACGCAGCTCTACACCCTCCCAGGCATCGAGCTCTTCGCGGTGCGGGTCAACCTCCAGTTTACAAGGGACATCGAAGAGCATCGTGGCGCGGTTGTCAGCGGTATATGGCTCCCATTTCGGGATTCCCGGATGATTGGGGTCTCCGCTGCGCGCGAAGGCGGCCCAGGCATCTCTCATCTGCGCAGCTAGCTCATGCTTATCAGGACGGTCACCGGCCATGCCCACATCGTCGGTAATATCAAACACGAACGGAATCTCAAGGCCGTGGCCTGCCTTGAAAAGGCCACCAAGAAAATCGGACTGCCAGGTAAACAGGTACATATAGACCGGAGCCGGACCACCGGCTGCCTTGCGCTCGGCGAGCTGTACTGCTCGAAGCCGCATTGGCTCACTCGCAATCCCAATTAGCAGGTCCCAGGGCGTAGCCTCAGGCCGAGCCTTCTTATAAATACTGATTACACTGTCCCGCTTGTCACCAAGCAGAGACGTCAGACGCTGGCTCAGCTCTTCCTCGGTAAGGCGGCGGCGCCTGGGGTCGGCAGCCAGAAAAGTGGCATTCTCGTCCAGGTTGGTGCCGACTATAACCGGTACATCCGCCGCCGTTGGTGCCGCCACGGGGTCAAACGGATGTGCAGGATAATAATTACCCTCTACCACAGGCGAGAACCGCATGATGGCACCTCTGGGTGTGCCCATAATACCGGTGTCGGGCCGCTCTGGCAAATGGTCCAGGGCTTCCAAGAGCTGCTGTGCCGGTATTTGCTGCAGCTTCTCGATTTCGTTTACCTTGATATTCAAGCAGGCCAGCAGACGTTCGGCCAGGTCCGAGGCCTCTTTGGCGTCGACACCCCGTATTCCGGGGCCACTTTGAATAGCAGCACTGTGGAAAAGACTCTTTGCCGCGGGTAAGGCCAGCATTGTGCTGACCTTGGCTCCGCCACCTGACTCGCCAAAAATCATCACCCGGCCGGGGTCACCGCCGAACGTCTCGATGTTATTCCTGACCCATTCAAGGGCCAGCACCATGTCCAGTGCTCCGGCCACACCCGAACCGGCATACTCCTTACCGACGATGTCCGCCAGGTGCAGGTAGCCGAATACGTTCAGGCGGTGGTTTATGGTGACCACAACCACATTGCCACGTTTAGCGAGGTTGGCACCGTTATATTGAGTCTCTGAACCGGCACCCTGAGCAAAACCCCGACCATGCAGCCACACCATCACCGGACGCTTACCGCCATCCTTTACAGCCGGCGTCCAGACGTTCAACACCAGGCAGTTTTCACTCTGAGGGAGCAATATGGTATGCCCTTCGGTGCGGGTAATTGACCAAAGCCGGGCCTCATCTACCAGGGACCCCGTCTGCGGACAGATTGGCCCGAAGGAGCCAGCATACCGTACACCCGCCCACGGCTCGACTGGAACAGGTGGCAGGAAACGACGTTTGCCACCAGTCGGGGCGCCATAAGGGACGCCTTTAAAGGTGTAGACATCTCGCTCCATTATGCCAGCAATATTCCCCCCGGTTGTTTCAACAATTGTCACATCCATTTCTCGTTCCTTTCTCTTGTCCCACAGCAATATTTCATATCACGACCATTGTCTGCCCTTTGCTCAGATTTTGTCAAGGTAATCTCTGGAGAAATCAAATTACCTGGACTAGGGTATCACCTCCATGCCTTTCCAGGCATCGAGCTCCTCGCGAGCCGGGTCTATCTCGAGCCGACACGGCACATCCAGGAGTATCGTGGCACGGTTGTCGATAGTATAAGGCTCCCATTTCGGTATCCCCGGATGGCTGGGGTCTCCGTTGCGCGCGAAGGCAGCCCATGCCCCACTAACAGCTGCCGCCAGCTCCTGTTTATCAGGACGGTCACCAGTCATACCTACATCATCAGTAACATCAAACGCGAAGGGAATCTCAAGACCATGACCTGCCTTGAAAAGACCTCCGAGGAAATCGGACTGCCAGGTAAAAAGGTACATGTAGACCGGAGCAGGACCACCAGCCAGCTTACGTTCTACCATATTGATACAACCTATCCGCCTGTCTTCACTGGTAATACCAATTAAAAGGTCCCATGGTGTATCGTTGGGTCTAGTTCTCTTGTAGACGCTGAGTATACTCTCCGCTTTGTCACCGAGCAAGGTTGCCAGACGCTGGTTTAGTTCTTCCTCGGTAAGCCGACGGCGACGGGGGTCGCGAGCCAGGAAGGTGGCAGCCTCATCACGATTGGTACCAATCATAAGTGCCACATCGGCCGCTGTCGGTGCCGCCACGGGGTCAAACGGATTAGCCGGCAGATAATTACCGTCCACCACCGGGGCCAGACTCATAATAGCTCTGCTGACCATCACACTCTCAGGTGCATCCGACACAGTCGTACCCATAGTTTCCAGTAGCTGCTGCGCTGGTAGCTCCTGTAGCTTTTCTATTTCATTTTTCTTGACGTTTAACTTCGCCAGAAAACGTTCGGCCACTTCCGTGGCATCTTTAGGATTCCTGCCCCGCAACCCTGGACTACTCTGGACAATACCCTTATGAAACAGCCCCTTCGCCAATGGCATAGCCATCATAACGCTGACTTTCCTGCCACCACCGGACTCCCCGAAGATAGTCACGTTGTCGGGGTCACCACCGAATGTCTCAATGTTGTCCCGCACCCATTCAAGGGCTAACACGGCATCCAGCATTCCATTGATGCCCGAAGCAGCATATTCCTCCCCGGCGATTTCTTTTAGATACAGGTAACCAAATAGATTCAGGCGGTGGTTAATCGTAACGACAACGACATCGCCACGTTTGGCGAGGTTGGCGCCATTATATTGTGTCTCCGAGCCAGCCCCCTGCGCGAAACCTCTACCGTGCAGCCACACCATCACAGGACGCTTGCCGCCATCCTTTACACCCGGGGTCCATACGTTCAGCACCAGGCAGTTTTCGCTTTGAGGGAGTAAAATGGTATGTCCTTCAGTGCGGGTGATAGAGTAAAGCCGGGATTCGTCGACCAGTGACCCTGTCTGTGGGCAGATTGGTCCATAGGCACCGGCGTAGCGTACCCCTGCCCATGGCTCAACCGGGAGAGGTGGCAGGAATCGACGTTTGCCGCCGGTTGGAGCGCCATAAGGCACGCCCTTGAAGGCATAAACGCCCCGCTCCATTATGCCAGCAATGTTTCCCGCAGTTGTTTCGACAACTGTCACATCCATCGTCTATTACTCCTTTAATATATCTATTACTCTTACCAGCTATCTTCGTAATGGTATTCCTTCCCAGGCATCAAGCTCCTCACGGTACGGGTCAACCTCAATTCGACACGGGACATCTAATATCATCGTTGAACGATTCTCGGTGCTGTAGGGTTCCCACTTAGGAATTCCCGGGTGATTCGGATTTCCGCTACGGGCAAAGGCGACCCATGCCTCGCTTACTGACTCAACTAGCTCATACTTATCGGGACGGCCGCCAGTAATGTCCACATCATCTACATTGTCAAATACGAACGGTATCTCGAGAACATGGCATGCCCTGAAGAGGTCACCAAGGAAATCGGTCTCCCAGGTAAACAGGTACATATAGACGGGAGCCTGGCCACCAGCCGCCTTGCGCTCAGCGAGAGCAATGGATGCCCTGCGGGTTCCCTCGCTCGTAATCCTGACAAGATGGTCCCACGGAGTAGCCTCGGGTCGCGTCCTCTTATAGGTACTAATTACCTTTTCCAGTTTATCACCGAGCAGTGGCGTCAGGCGCTCACGCAGCTCTTCCTCCGTGAGTCGGCGGCGCCTGGGGTCGGCGGCCAGGAAGGTGGCATTTTCATCCCGGTTTGTACCGACTATTACCGGAACATCCGCAGCGGTTGGCGCCGCTACAGGGTCGAACGGGTGGTTGGGGTAGTACTTACCATCCACCATCGGCGCTAACCGCCTGGTAAGCCCTCCGGGGTCACCCATACCCAGGCCTGACCGCGCCGGTATCAGCTTTCTTACAGCATCTTGTACCTGCTGCATCGGTAGTTCCTGGAGCTTGTTGACTTCATTTGCCTTAATGTCTAGCTCCGCCAGCAGACGCTCGGTGAACGCTGTAGCATCTTTGGCTTCCACACCACGCAGTCCCGGGCCACTCTCAATAATAGCGTGGTGAAAAAGACCCTTTGCCGAAGGCAAAGCCAGCAGCGTGCTGACCTTACTGCCGCCGCCGGACTCGCCAAAGATGGTTACATTGCCGGGGTCACCACCGAAGGCTTCGACGTTGTCCCGTACCCACTCGAGAGCGAGTACTGCATCCAGCATTCCGGCAACGCCCGAGCCAGCAAACTCGTCACCGGCAATATCTGCCAGGTACAAGTAGCCGAAGACATTTAGCCGGTGGTTAATGGTAATCACAACCAGATTACCACGTCTGGCAAGATTGGCGCCGTTATACATTGTCTCCGAGCCCGCACCGGAGTCATAGCCCCGACCATGCAGCCACAGCATGACCGGGCGTCTGCCTCCGTCGCCGATACCGGGTGTCCATATGTTCAATACCAGGCAGTCTTCACTCTGAGGAAGGTGTCTCTTTAGCCCCATGATGCGTTCGTCACCTGCCGCCTGAGTACAATCGACAAGTGCACCCGATTGCGGGCTGATTGGCCCGTAATCGGTGCAGTAACGTACCTTTGCCCACGGTTCGACCGGGAGCGGTGGCAGGAAGCGACGTTTACCACCTGTTGGGGCACCGTATGGTACTCCTTTAAAGGTGAACACCCTTCGCTCCATTGTGCCTCTTATTTTTCCAGTGGTTGTTTCGACGGTAATCTCACTCATTTCTCTGTCCTTTCTACTGGCATCAGAATTCATCTCACTCTAGAACTCCATCTCGTGTACATCAGGGGCTATGCTCAAATTGGCTTCGGTCTGCTCCTGAATTTCTTTCGGCGTCCAACCTGGCGCAACCTCCCTGAGCACCAGCCCGTTGCTGACTACCTCTATCACAGCCATGTCAGTTACTATCAGGTTGACACGACCTTTGATGGTAAGCGGCATCGTCAGTTCACGGACAATCTTGGGGCTACCATCTTTGGAGCAGTGAGTCATGGTAATGATGAGTCGCCTGGCTCCCCAGGTAAGGTCCATGGAGCCGCCAATCTTGGCAGCTATATTTTCCTCGCTAAGGCTGTGTATTGCCGCATCGCCCTGCTCAGATACCTGCAGGCCTCCAAGGATACTAATCAGCCGTCCGCTCCTTATCATGGCAAATGAAGTCAGCATGTCGAAGAAGGACATTCCCGGCGCATAACTCAGATATCTCATGCCGGCATCTACGACATCCCAGTCTATCTGCTCTATATGCTGTTCTATATTTTCGCTGTCGTATGGTGGCCCATGGCCCAATACCCCATTCTCGCTCTGTAACATCACACCTTCAGGAGCGTAGTTTGCACAGTTCAGGGGGACGCCAATCCCGAGGTTGCAGTAATCGCCTGGCGCCAGTTCTCTGGCAGCCCTCATTGCCACCAGTTCCTCTGTCAGCTTTTCTTTCATGCTTGGCCTCCCTGTGCAGCTATGGCTGCAGCCTCCGCTAGCTTCTGCTGTCTGTACCTGATGCTGGTCAGGGTCCGCTCCGCCCGTCGTCTCCTGCTGCCAGGGTCGTCTTCAGGAATAAGGACAATCCTGTCCACGAATGCCCCGGGGGTGACAATGGTGTCAGGCTCAAGCTCACCCGGCTCGACAATCTCAAAGACCTCGGCTACCGTATATTTTGAGGCCATCGCAATTATAGGGTTGGCAGCCCGAGCAGTACCGTGATAGACGAGGTTACCGAACTTATCTGCCTTGTCCGCACTGATAAGACCGACATCCGGCACAATCGGCTCCTGAAAGATGTATTTAACGCCGTTTATCACGCGTGTCTCCCTACCCTCCTCGACAAGTGTGCCGATGCCTACCGGGCAGTAGATTCCGCCAAGACGCATTGCGCCGGCGTGGAGCCGTTCAATGAAAACGCCGTGAGGGATGCTTTCAAATTCGAGCGTACCCTCCTGGACACGCCTGGCAATCTCTTCAGAATCCGAAGCGTCTTCTTGCTGGATGGCACTAAAGGCAGCGATGACTTTCCTGGTCTGGGAAAGGACTAACGCTGCACCTATTACGCCCTGTTCCTTGAGTACGTCAGCCCTCAGGACGTAGTTGTTGGTACAGATTGTGAGGTCCTTGGCACTATGTTTAGACAATGCCTGCCAGAGGTAATTTGGTGTGCCGGGCCCCCAAAAATTAGCTGCCACCAGGTCCCCATTCCAGACTTCCGCAATTGCCTCGGCAGCGGTTGAAACCTTATCTCTCATAGATTTTCTCCATTCTTTCTGCATTATTCAGGGTTCGGTTGAATTATCGTCACATAATTTATAGATATGCTGCTGATTTATCTTCTTATCACCGCAAGTTTTTTATTATTACACTGCCAGACATATTCTGCAAGGCGCGGTCGAAAGCACTCACTTGACATCTGCACAACTATACTCATAGACTGAGAATACTCGCATGATAATAGATAGCCAAACTGTTAAATTTTATGTTAACTTTACCCCGCTTAATGCCTCATCTATGACATATAGAAAAAGGAGAACCAGATGAATCCTGTAGTGGAGACAACCAGTGGTAAAGTCGAGGGTCTCGAGAAAGACAGCCTCAAGATTTTCCTGGGAATACCCTTTGCTGCTCCGCCTATCGGAGAGAGGCGCTGGCTCCCTCCCCAACCTGTGAAACCCTGGTCAGGAGTAAAGGAGACAAAGTCATATATCGCCACCGCCCCGCAGCACATAGTCCCGCTAAGCCCGGACAGCCCTTTCCAGCCCAGTCCAAAGCTTGACCTTAGCCTCGGTATGCAGCCAGAGATAAATGAGGACTGCCTCCAGTTGAACATCTGGACGCCGGGCATTGATAATTCCCGCCGTCCGGTAATGGTCTGGATTCACGGTGGTGGTTTTACCGGCGGCACCGGTGCTTCACCAGCGTCGAACGGTGGGACTCTCGCCACTCGCGGTGATGTCGTGGTGGTGACAATTAATTACCGACTCAATGCTTTCGGCTTCTTGAGATTGAAAGATGTCACTAATGGCAGAATTCCCTCGACTGGAAACGAAGGGATGCTGGACCAGGTGGCCGCCCTGCAATGGGTGCGTGACAACATCGAGGCTTTTGGCGGCGACCCCGGTAACGTCACCATCTTCGGCATATCAGCCGGGGGTGCCAGTGTCGCCGCGTTACTGGCCATGAAAGAAGCCAGAGGACTCTTTCACAGGGCAATCTCCCAGAGTGGCTCCGCCCACTTCCTGACCGACTTAGATGAAGCCAACAACTACGCGGAGTACTTCCTCCATGTTCTCGCTTCAAAGGGAAGCGATGCCAGCTCCCTGCGTGCCCTGACCATGGAGCAGGTGCTCGAAAACTATGTCAAAGCGCTTTCGCCTCCCAAAGGTGCCCGTGGGCCCATGCTGGTGGTTGACGGAGAGGTATTCCCTGAACTGCCGGTTGATAGCATCAGGTCGGGTTCGGCAGACGGGGTTCCTCTGATCGCCGGCACAACCGCCGACGAGTGGCGTACCTGGCAGGCAATGGACCCGGCAATACATGACCTGGTTGAGGGACGCATGTTCGGGCGGTTCAGGAGAATGATGCCCGACTGGGATATGACAGACACGGTGGAAGCGTATCGACAGGTACTTACCAGGCGAGGTATCAATGCTACCCCCTCCGAAATCTACCTCGCCGTGATGACGGCACGCATGTTCTGGATTCCCACCACCCAGATGCTCGAAGCCCACGGAGGACGTGGCAATCCGGCATACTGCTATATGCTTACCTGGAAAGCACCGGTGAAAGATGGCATGTTCGGCGCCTTCCACGGCATTGACGGTGGTTTCCTGTGGGGCACCTTCAATCCCGAAATCGTGGGAACAGACCCGGCAGCCGATACACTATCTCAAAACATGCAAGATGCCTGGATAGCGTTTGCCCGTACCGGTAGTCCTAACTGCGAAGGTCTGGGTGAATGGCCGGTCTACGGAGAGCGCCGGAAGACAATGCTGCTCGGACAGCAGTCAGGCATTGAGGAAGCCCCCTTTGAGGAAGAGCGCCGCATCTGGGACGGAGCCCCTTCCAATATCTATAAGTGGTGATACTCCAGTAAGACCATACAACTTTGCAAGGAGGTGACAAATATGGCCCAGGAATCCCTGATTACCGATGAGGTAAAAGCTGCTATCGGCGTCGAGGTGGTCGGGCCTCCCGAGTTAATCGAAATGAAGGCAATAAAAGATTATGCCAGAGCGATTAACTGGCCCGACCCACCCAACCCGCTGCATGTCGACGAGGAGTACGCTAAAAAGACCCGGTTCGGTGGTATCATAGCGCCATGGAGCTTCTACACCAGTCTGGGTCGTGGTGTACCACGTCAGCAATTACCCTTACCGCCAGCCCGTGTCGGCATGAACGGTGGGAATGATTACGAATTCTTTCTGCCAATCCACCCCGGCGATGTAATCACTACCAGGAGCAAGATTGTCGACATCACCGAGCGAGAGGGCCGGGCAGGAAAACTAATCTTCACGGTATCCGAGAGAGCTTTCACCAATCAAAACGGCGAGGTCGTCGGCATCGCCCGTGGCACCGGTATCAGCCAGTATTAAGCTATCAAAGGAGACAGAGAAATGGCCCAACTTTTTTGGGATGATATAGAAGTAGGCATGGAAATACCCCCCTATCGGAAAGCGGTGACTTTGATGGAGCTGAACAGGTTCGCCGGAGCCAACGAGGAATTCGTGCTCATCCACATGGACAGGGAGTACTCACGGAATGTCGCTCGCCTCCCCGATGTCATCGTCATGGGTAATCTAAAATATGCCTATCTGGCAAACATGATGACCAACTGGATAGGTGAAGACGGTACTCTGAAGAGACTCAGCGCTCAATATCGAGGCATGGACATCCCCGGACCGGCACTCAGCACCGAGCCCACCATGATTTGTAAAGGCCGGGTAACCAAGAAGTATGTCCAGGATGGCGACCACTACATTGAATGCGAGGTCTGGACAGAGACCAAGGAAGGACAGATAACAACACCGGGGTCGGCAATAGCCATCTTACCTGTCAAGAGCTAAAAGTCCGGCAGCCATAATAGGCCTGTACCGCCGTGCGACATCTCGGAGCGTTCGCGTTTCGGTTAAATCTTCTGAGTCGTTCGGCGGTTTCTATGCTATATCTTTAATAAGAAGGAGTAGTGAGTGCGGTTTAACTGGGAATTTCCTCCGGACTATTACAGTAAATCTCAAAATATACTGGAGACCTCACTCAGCCAGGTAGCTGCCTACAGGCCGTGGCGAGCTTATGACCCTGGCCAAGAACACCCTATCGATGTGCGTTATGAAGCGATGCCAGCATTCCACAAGACGGAAATCCGTAAGAATTCCCCTCAGGGCTTGGTGCCGGCAGGCCGAGATGTAAGACGCGGTCTGGAAAGTGGAGAAATCGCTTTAGCAAGCACCAGCGGCTCGAGTGATATCAGCGTGACCAATATCTGGAACCAGGAGTGGTGGGACGCTTCAGAGAGGGCTTCATGGAAACTTAACTCTTATGCCAGTGCTATTGCCACGGGGGACCATCCGGAGGCGATTCTGGCTAACCCCCTTAACGTGGGATTTGTTTCAGATATGGTTGACCTCCCAATGGAGAAAAGACGATTGTCACGGTTCCTCTATCTCAATGAAAAGACCAATCCGGCAACCTGGTCTTCCGAACTTATGGACAGGATGATAGGTGAATTAGATATCTTCAAGCCGGCAGTTCTTGAGGCCAATCCTTCTTTTCTGGCAAAGTTGTGCCGTTACGCTGCGGACCGTAAAAGGAAGGTCTTTCAGCCGGGGTTAATTGTTTTCACTTATGAGTACCCAACTAAACTGCACTACCAGCAAATTCGTCAGGTCTTCGATGTGCCAACAGCCAGCTCCTATGGTACAACCGAGACCGGATACGTGTTTATGCAATGTGAGGAAGGTAAGTTTCATCAAAACAGTGAATTTTGCCGGGTAGACTTTCAACCACTAAAATCGGAACACGGCGGCCCTTTTGTTGGCAGAATCCTGGTTACTACTTTCAACAATCCCTGGTATTACATGGTGCGCTTTGATACCAGAGACCTGGTCCGTGTTGATGAGGAGGGTAAGTGCCCGTGCGGCAGGAACTCCGGCTTTATTCTCTCCGCAATCGAAGGCAGGACAATAAGTAATACTCTGACCTGCGAGGGCAGACTCGTCACTTTACGTGAGTTGGATGATGCATTAAGTGTTCTGAATGGTATTGACGAATACCGGCTAGAACAGGTCTCCGGCAAAACATATGATCTACACCTGGTGAGCCGGCGTTCTGATAAGGCCAGACTCACCGAAGAAGCCTCTGAAGTGCTGAAAGAGCTTTATGGAGAAGAAGCGAGACTATCCGTTATATATGAGGACGCTCTTTCCCCGGAAGATTCAGGCAAGTACTCCATGGCAAAGGCCCTTTTCCCCATAGATATCGAGAAATATCTGGATGAAAGATACATCTCAAAGGGAGTTGACTAATATTCTCAGGCTGGTGAATTATGCGCGGTAAGAAACCCGTATATTTATTAGCAGGCGGAAGGCCAAGAAATCGCCAGACACCCGACCCTATAATCCAGGCAGTTTTTCGGGAAAGTGCCAAGTCATCACCGACAATAGCTTACGTAGGAACAGCCAACGGGGATAACGAAGACTTTTTTAACCGCATGGCAGAAATGTACAAGGATGCAGGAGCTTACAGGGTAAACCACGCCCTGATTTCTTCTGACACGGCCGACCTGAAGAAGGCAAAGGACGTTTTAGAATCGGCGGACATTGTCTTTATCAGTGGCGGGGATGTAGATAGAGGAATGCGTATATTGCGGGAAAAGAATATGACTGATTTTCTGACTGAGCTGTATCAACAGGGGAAACCCTTTTTCGGTAGCTCAGCCGGGGCTATCATGCTGGCAGAAGAGTGGGTCCGCTGGCGGGACCCAGATGATAACGCCAGTGCTGAACTTTTCCCCTGTCTTGGTTTTGCTACGGTTATCTGCGATTGCCACGATGAAGAAGACGGCTGGCAGGAATTAAAGGCAGCACTAAGGCTCAAAGAAGACAACGCAATTGGATATGGACTTGTGACCGGAACGGCTATCAGAGTATTCACCGACAGCAGGATAGAAGCGTTAGGCGGTGCTATTCACCAGTATATCCGGCACGGCAAACGAGTGGACAGGGCTCCTGATATCTTACCAGTTAGTAACCTGTTACCACCTCAGACTAAATAAACACTGCCTTATCGGCAACATCCACTATACTAAGCTGGTTTTGCTTATGGAGAACTAAAAAGGTTAAAATCCCCTATTTTTTACGTTCAGCTACTTCCAGCAAATTAAAACTTCAAGGGGGTGTTCTTTATGCAGCTTGATTTTCCACATTATTTTACGTAGAATCTAGGTACACTCCACGCGTGGGCGGTTAGCTCAGTGGTTAGAGCGCTTGCTTCACACGCAAGAGGTCACAAGTTCAAGTCTTGTACCGCCCACCATAGTGTACAATAGGCAGAACTCCCAGCCTTTCCTCACTCAGGTCTCTTACCGGTATCAGGACTGCCCAGCCCCCCTTTTCCCACGAAAGTAACGAGATAAGCATGCGTTGTCAGTGCACAACCTGTATAGAGGATACTGTTTTTTCAGAAAGGTGAAACCATGCGAGTTGTTTTTCCTAGTCTCGGATAAAGCTAATTTAGTAACCGGCCAGAACTTCATCGTAGGTGGCTGACACAACCTGGGGGGACCTTAAAAAACAGATATGCAGGATAAGATTTAACTACCCCTATTGCCATAATTAGTCTACTCTTAAGGGCAGCCAGATTAAATTCATATGATTACCACATATGAACTACCTCCTCCTTGAAATATATTGATTACTTGGCATATTAATTGATTACTTGGTATATTAATAGTAGGATATGTTTGGCCGTGGTCATCTTCTGCATATAGTAGTGCGAGTTGGAGGGTAAAGCATGTACGAGCTTAAATTTGATGAAAGCGAATGCTTGAGTTGCGCAACCCAGGACTGTCTTACCAGGTGCCAATATATGGATATAGACAGGGATACCGCCAAGGCAGAAATACTGAAGATTGCCCGTGGTGAGGACTCGTTTGCACTGCATGACTGCGTGACCTGTTATGCCTGCGAGGAATATTGCCCGGTTAACAATCACCCGTTCTATTTAATCGTTGAGAAACAGGAGGAGCTTGACGTGCCTCCCCTGCCCAGACCCCTTATCCGGCGGGGCATACAGACAGGCATTCCTTTCCGGGGAGAACCCGTAATCGAAGAGGTAAATGGGCGGGCGCTGGACATGGGTGCCTTCGCTGACCTGATGTATCTGATACAGGGGAAGCTCTTCGATGACCTTCCTGTAATTTCGACAGACCCGCGTAAGATGTTCCACTACTTCTGCCAGCTTATGTACCTGCACTATGCCAGAACATCCGTAATAAAGGAGAGACTCCCCGGAATTCTCCAGACTATCGCCAGGCACAACGTTACCGAGGTAATATGTTTCCATGACGAGTGTTACGGCACCTATACCTCATATTGCCCGGCAGTCGGGATTGATGTTCCCTTCAAATCAATCCATTTCTTTGAATTCCTCTACAATAGACTGAATGAGCTCAGGGACGAGATAACGCCGGTAAACCTGAAGGTGGCCTATCAGCGTCCCTGCTCCTCCCGGCTTTCTTCAGACAAGCACCATTTTGTCCGGGACATCTTTGACCTGATAGGTGCCGAGTATGTTGAGCGGGAGTATGTCGACGAGAATGCCCTCTGCTGTGGCGGCACAATTCAGGGACAGCGGCGGGAAGGTAGCCGTAAGCGTGCCGCTGATGTCCAAAGGAGGAACATTGAAGACATGAAGAACGCCGGTGCCGAGGTCTGTGTCTTCAATTGTCCCGCCTGTTATACCACCCTGGGCAGACTGGTTGCCCAAAACGGAATAAGACCTATCTTTATGAGCGACCTTTGTCGGTTGGCCATAGGCGAGAAACCGGCAGGATGGAGGTGATTTGATGGACTCCGTATACCAGGCACTGGTTGACATCGTCGGACAGGAACATGTCTCCAACCGCCCGGAAGAGCTTTTTATCTATTCCTATGACCTAGGAACAACCGAACCCCACCGACCTGATTACGCAGTGACGCCAAGGACAACTGAGGAAATACAGGAAATCGTTAGACTGGCCAACAGGGAAAAGGTACCGGTGGTCCCGCTCGGTGGAGGACTATCACTGGCTGGCCTGGCTGTCCCCTTTAAGGGCGGGATTACCCTTGACCTGAAAAGGATGGACAGTATCCTGGAGGTGAATGAAAAGGCGAGGTACGCTTTGGTGGAATGTGGAGTCTCCCAGGGACAGCTGACATCCTACCTGGAGAGAAACTATCCGCATTTGACCCACTCGGAGCCGGGGGCGCCCCCAACGGCGACCATCGCGGGTAACGTGGCTATTCATGGGCAGGGTGATATCGCCCAGCCTTACGGTTTCAACTCAGACATGGTTAATGGGCTGGAAATCGTATTGCCTACCGGTGAAGTATGTAAATTCGGTTCCTGTTCAATCGGCTCCGGCTGGTTTACCCTGCACCCCCTGCCTGATGTTGGCCTGTTCCTCGGTTGGTCAGGAACAACCGGCATCATCACCAAGGTATCAATCCGACTTTTCCCGGGCAGGAGAATCAGGGGTGTAGGGCAGTTTGTCGTGGAAGACGAAGAGCTTGTCCCGGAAATCATGTACAAGCTGAGCCATACCCAGATGACAGAAGATATCATCGCCTTCAGCCAGGCAATACCACCTTTTGCCAGCGGGCTACAGCATTTTACTATCAACATCGCCGCAGATTCGGAAAAGGAGCTTGAATTCAAACAGGAAATGGTCTGGGATGATACTCTGGGAGAATACATTCGCAGCGGGGCCGGTGGGTTTCTGGGCTTTCGAAGCGGCTTACAGAGACCGCAGGTTTCAAAAACATCCGACTGGAGAAAGGGTGGCGGTTTTGAATATGTGGGTAGCATTATGCCTGTAGATACGTACCCTGAATGTTACCGGCGGGGCCGTGAGATATCGGAGAGGCATGAAATTCCCTATACCGTGCTGGGTCGGTGTGTTGGAACAGCCCATGCCATGATGTTTTCCTGGACATACGCGTTTAACCGGGCAGACCCGGAAACCATGAAACAGGCAAGAGAAGCCCTGCATGAGACAGATGACCTTGTCCTGGAGCTTGGCGGGACTATCTGGAAGCCCGGGCTTTACGGGCAGAAGCTGGTTATGGAGAGGTTAGACCCGAATACTCTAAATCTTATGAAGAAGATAAAGCAAATGCTTGACCCCAACGGGATTATGAATCCGGGGAACTGGGAGGTAAGCTGATGACCCTGACTGATTTTAAGTACGGCGACGTAATACATCGATGCTTCAGATGCGGTTACTGTAAGTTCCCCATTAACTGGATGGACGTTAATAACTGCCCTGCCTATGCCAGGTTTCGCATGGAGACCTACTCGTGTGGAGGGCGGCTGTGGCTGACCAGGGCCTGGCTGGACGGCGAAATTGAATGGTCGGACCATCTCGCTGATATTTTGTACTCGTGCACGGCCTGCAAAAACTGTGAGGTCAAGTGCCCGCTTAGCTTTAATATCGACATATTGAATATGATGGTAGCTGCCAAGGGTGAGATGGTCGAAAGGGGGGAAATACCCTCTGCGGTAAAAGATTTTCTGGAAAATATTCAGCGGCAGGGTAACCCGTACGGTACCTCCAGAACAAAAAGAGGCGATTGGATGGAGGGGACCGGGATAGAGGAATACCAGGGGCAGGAGTTCCTGTATTATGTTGGCTGTGTCGGTTCCTACGATACCAGGGGCCAGCAGACAGCCCGGGTGCTGGGTAAGGTCCTGCAAAAGGCAGGGGTCTCTTTTGGGGTGCTGGGTAATGATGAAAACTGCGACGGCAACGAGGTAAAAAACCTTGGTGAAGAGACATTGTTCGAGATGCTGGCTGAGGAAAATGTTGCCCAGTTCCGGGGCCTCGGTGTGCAGAAGGTTGTTACCCTGTCGCCGCATTCGTACAATGCCATAAAGAACGACTACCCGGGCTTTAACGGGGACTTTGATGTACTGCACTATACACAGCTCCTGCAGGGCCTCATTCGCAATGGGGGTCTGGATGTCTCCGGCGGATACAATGCTACCGTAACTTACCATGACCCATGCTTCCTCGGTCGGTGGAATGAAGAATACGATGCCCCCAGGGCAGTTCTGAGAGCCATTCCAGGCGTCCGGCTGATAGAGATGGCGAGAAACAGGAATGGCGCTCTCTGCTGTGGCGGGGGTGGTGGCAACTTCTATATAGATTTGCTGGGCGGTAGTGAGGACAGTCCCGCGCGACGCCGCGTCAGGGAGGCCTGCGAGACCGGGGCGAATATCCTGGCAGTCGCCTGCCCGAACTGCCTGACCATGCTCGAGGACGCCGTCAAGGCAGAGGGACTCGAAGATAAACTCGCCGTGAAGGATATTGCTGAGATTGTCGGGGAGGCTTGCGGTATAAAGTAGTATGGATATTGTCGCCTGTATCAAGCGTGTCCCTGATACCTCAGAAGCGGATATCATCAAAATAAGCCCTTCTCAAAAAGATATAGAGAAGGACAGGCTGGTCTTCAAGATAAATGACTGGGACGAATATGTCCTCGAAGCGGCGGTACAGCTCAAGGAAAAGCTGGGGGGAACGCTGACCGCCGTCACGGTAGGGCCTAAGGACTGGGATGAAGTCCTGCGAAGGGCCCTCGCCATGGGTGCTGATAGCGCCATTCGCGTTGACCAGGATGTGAGCGCCGAGGACCCTTATGCTGTAGCTATTATCCTGGAGAAAGTCATTCGTAAGTTGTCGTATGCTCTGGTGCTCTTCGGCGCTCAATCCGAGGATTTCGGCAGCGGACAGCTTGGGGCGATGGTCGCTGAGATGCTCGGTATTCCTCATGCCACCCTAGTCACCGGTCTGGAAGCAGAAGAGAAAAAGGTCCACGTGAAGAGAGAGCTGGAGGCGGGGACTTTACAGTCGTACACTATTGAGCTGCCGGCACTGCTGACTATCCACACCGGGATTAACCAGCCGAGATATATCTCACTGGGTGGCATCAGGAGGGCAATGCAGAAGGAACTACAGGTCATGTCCCTCAGCGACCTGGACTTATCTCTGGAAGCACTTACTCCAATGGTCAGGCTGGAAAAGCTGGAGCTGCCGCCAAAAGGTAAACAGGCGGAGTTGATAACCGGCGCACCGGAAGAGGCAGCCGGACAACTGGCAAAGATATTAAAGGATGCGGGTATTTTCTGATGTCCAGTATACTGGTCGTGGCCGAACGCAGGGACCATGCCCTGGCTGACGTATCTTACCAGGTGCTCAGTAAAGGGAGGCAACTGGCAGACCAGGCACGAGTGGAACTGCTGGCGGTGGTTGCCGGCAGCGACGTTAATGCTCATGCTAAAGAGCTCGCCAGATGGGCAGACAGGGTGCTTACAGTCAAGAGTGACCGGCTGGAGGGACTGTTAGCCGAGCCTTATCAGAGAATAATAGCTGACCTTATAAGAAAGAGGAAACCAGGGATTGTGTTGATGGGGCATAGTTCCTTCGCTATGGACCTGACACCCTCATTGTCAGTGGAGCTGGGGATTCCCCTGGTCACCGATTGCGTTGATATATTCTGGCAGAACGGTGATGTACTGGTTACGCGGTCGATTTACAATGGCAAGGTAAACGCGACGTATTCGTTTGCTCAAAGCGAAATAGTCCTGATAACCGGGCGGGTCGGTGAGTTCTCCGTAGAAGAAGGCCGTAGACAGGGACAGGTTGAGGAGATTGAGTTTGCTTTTGAGGAGGAATTTGACTATAAAAAATTTGAGGGATACCTGGAGGCGGAAGCCGGTGGTGTCGATATAACGCAGGCAGAAGTCCTGGTCTCTGTCGGCAGAGGCATAAAGGACAAGAAGAACCTGGAAATGGCTGAGGAGCTGGCCAGAGTACTTGGTGGTGTGGTCTCCTGCTCCCGGCCAATAGTAGACTATGGATGGTTGCCGTCAGAGCGTCAGGTAGGACTATCCGGTAAGACCGTGCAACCGAAGCTATATCTTGGTCTCGGCATCAGTGGTGCCTTCCAGCATTTAGTTGGCATGAAGGGTGCCAGGATGACGATTGCTATTAACAAAGATGCCAAAGCGCCTATTTTCAACGTAGCTGACTATGGAATAGTAGATGACCTGCTTAAAGTCGTACCAGCACTGGTTGATAAGATATCTGAACTTAAAGGCAAGACCGAGTAGCTAAGACTCCGCGGCTTCTCACGAAGGGTAGTGGTACTTGAGAAGCTAAATTCACCAGCACCAGCAGGAGAGGCAACGCAGGCTTAAGCAATCTCGGTTTAAAATCAAAACCTGAACCGGAGGACATAGAGTGGCAGATTATCATTATCATGTTGACACGAGTGAGCAACGCAGCCGATTGAACAGACTGAAACCCGAACTGTTACAGAGCTTCGGTGCCTTCAACACCAAAGTCTTCGAGGAAGGCGCATTGTCACAGAAAGTCAAGGAACTAATTGCTGTGGCCGCCGCCCATATCACACGGTGCCCGTACTGCATTTCCGGACACACCAAGCGCGCCAGGCAGTTCGGCGCAACCGATGAGGAAATAGCCGAGGCGATTTTCGTGGCAGTGGCGATGAACGCCGGCGCCTCGATAGCTCATTCAAGCATTGCGATGAAAGCTCTGGAATAAACACCTTAGAAGAATACTGTCCCCACGGGCGGCTCTGTTCCTTGAGTGTGTCATTGCGAGAGGGCTTCAGCCCCTCGGCAATCTCTTTTCTACACCCGACGAGATTACTCCGTCGCTACGTTCCTCGTAATGACAGCTTAACCAACCAAATGCAAATAAAACCTGATCAACGCTGCCTTAACAATCTGCAAGTTTGAGGCTGTCCAAAATAGTTTCTTATCATTGTCATACTCTGCGTAAGCCGGCAGCGTACATCTCATCCTTCAAGGTCACCAGGCTAGCATCATACTTTATCATGTGACAGCATAGCATTATCTTTCTATATTACTTATAATTATAGTAATAAATGGAGGGTTATGCGATATGGTAACTGAAATCAATACAGCATACCCCAGTCGCTATGAAAGTGAGGTGCTTCTGCGCGACGGCTCAAGTATCCTGCTGAGACCAATAAGAATTGATGATACTAATAGATTCATTGCCTTTTTTTCCAGACTGAGCACACGTACTAAGTACCTGCGCTTCCACCATATTCCGAAAGAGATGGGCCTGGAGGATGCCACTCGCTTCTGCACGGTAGACTATATTAATACCTTTACCCTTGTCGCTGAAGTAACGAAACAACAAGGCAAAGAAATAGTGGCCGTCGGACGATATTACCGGCTTCCCCGCGCACACTCTGCAGAGGTAGACTTTGTTATCGAGGACTCTTATCAGGGCAAGGGTATCGGTACCAAGCTCATGGAGTACCTGTCTTATGCAGCCCTCGATAACGGAATCACAACCTTTGAAGGTGACGTGCTGGCTGAAAATGAGCAGATGATTAATGTCCTCAGAGCATACGGCTTCCATATTACCAGTGAGCTTGAAGCAGGCGTATATCATTTCACCTGTCCGATAACCCGGACGGGGAAGGTGATAAAGAAAGGGGAGGATAGAGAACGTATTGCAACAGTGGCCTCAGTCTGCTCAATCCTAGCACCGAGTTCAGTGGCACTGATAGGAGCTTCCCGGCATCGCGGCACAATTGGACAGCTTCTCCTCCAAGGTATGCTGCAGGGTGGTTTTTCCGGAACAGTCTATCCCGTTAACCCTGAGGCTCCCTCAGTAATGTCAGTAAAGGCCTACCCTTCGGTACTCGATGTTCCCGGTAATGTGGACCTGGCCATTATCGCCGTGCCCGCCCCGGCAGTAAGCAAGGTAGCTGATGAGTGCGGGCGTAAAGGAGTACGCTCCATAATCGTTATCTCGGATGGGTTCAAGGAGAGAGGGCCAGAGGGCGCAGCCAGGGAAAAGGAGCTAAGGAATATTGCGCTTGGTCATGGTATGCGGCTGGTCGGGCCGAACTGCATGGGCGTCATCAACACCGACCCGGCAGTGGCTCTCAACGCTACTTTCTCTTCGGTCTTTCCACCACGGGGTAACGTTGCCTTTCTCTCGCAGAGCGGGGCGATGGGGCTAATAATTCTGGAATATGCCAATAGCCTTAATATGGGCATTTCCACTTTTGTCAGTGTGGGCAATCGTGCCGACGTTTCATCCAACGACCTTCTGCAATACTGGGAACAGGACCCGGCGACCAGGGCCATCCTGCTCTACCTGGAGTCATTTGGCAATCCGCGAAACTTTGGCCGTATCGCCCGGAGAGTCTCGGCTAAAAAGCCGATAGTAGCGGTTAAGAGCGGCAGTACCCAAGCTGGCGCGCGCGCCGCCTCATCACATACCGGTGCCATGGCTACCTCCGACGTAGCTTCTGACGTGCTCTTTCGCCATGCGGGTATCATCAGAGTAAATACCATGGAAGAGCTTTTCGATGTGGCCATTTTGCTCTCGAACCAGCCACTGCCCAGAGGTAAGAGGCTGGTGATAGTAACTAACGGGGGTGGTCCCGGTATAATTGCCGCCGATGCTTCAGCGCGTAACGGTCTGCTGCTCCCGGAGTTCTCGGAGGATACTACCAATAAACTGAAATCTGTCCTAGAACGGGACGTCCGTCTCAATAATCCCCTCGACACGACTGCCGGTGCTACTGCAGAGGAGTTCTATCAGATATTGAAAGTACTCGCTGGTGACAAGGACAATGATGCAGTTCTCGTCATGTTTATACCGCCAGTGGTGATAGGTACAGAAGCTATGGAAGATGCCATACGTCACGTTGCTCCAGTTTTCTGGCGACAAGGCAAGCCGCTTTTAGCCTGTTTTTTGGGTGAAAGAGGCTTCAAAGCAAAACTGGGCTCAAGCGGTAAGTATGTGCCATGTTACCATTTCCCCGAAGAGGCTGTGTCAGCACTTGCCAAGGCGGCTGAGTATTCGGAGAGACGCAGGAAACCCAAAGGCACCATCCCCAGAATCCGCGGCATAAAACGGAAAAAGGCGAGGGAAATAGTTGAAGGAGCCATGATGCGTAGCTCCCAGAGGCCACTATGGCTCTCAGCAGGAGAGATAACCGGGCTACTTGGATGCTACGGTATACGCTTCGCAGAAACCCTGATAGCCAAGACACCAGCCGAGGCAGCGGCTTCAGCCTCAACGCTGGGTTTTCCGGTTGCTGTCAAGCTTGCTTCTCTTACCATCTCACATAAAACTGATGTTGACGGAGTGAAGCTTGACCTCTGCTCAATAAGTGAGGTCAAACGCGCCTTCCGCGATATTAAAGAAAGTCTTGTAAAGACTGGCCGTGCACACGAGATGGAAGGCGTGACAGTGCAACCTATGATTAGCGAAGGCATTGAAACAATCGTAGGGGTAACACAGGACCCCATCTTCGGGCCATTACTAATGTTTGGTTCAGGTGGAATATATGCCGAGCTAATTAAGGACGTGGCCTTCAGTATACACCCTATTACCGACCTGGATGCCAGGGAAATGGTGAGTTCTATTAAGATGGCAGAGTTGTTCAAGGGGTACCGTGGCCTGCCACCCAGTGATACTCAGGCAATTGAAGACCTGCTATTGAGAGTCTCGGCACTGGCTGAGGACATGCCGCAGATAGCTGAGCTGGATTTCAACCCTGTGAAAGTTATGCCACAAGGGGAAGGCTACTGGGTAGT
>CAZTBG010000003.1:56531-59180 GCA_964611805.1 uncultured Dehalococcoidales bacterium
TCGTGAAGACCTCGTAGTAATGACATCATTCTGCCTGGTAACGTTGTGTCTCTCCTTGTGCTTAATGCCACCTCTCTGATAGACTGGACTCGTCAGATTCAGAGTAAGGAGTGGAGTTATGCACCTGCTCGAGCCAATAACAATCAGAGGTGTCGAGTTCAAGAACCGGATGGTCATGGCACCGATGCTGGTAGGGATAGGCATCAGAAATGCCAGGGCAAGGGCCTACTACCTGGAACGCGCCAGGGGAGGTGTCGGCACCATCATAATGGGAGGGACACCGGTAGATGTCTTCGCTACGGATGATGCCTGGGGACAGGCAGGAGGTGTCGATGCATTCCTCGAGGGAATACGGCCCGTCACCGATGATATCCACCAGACCGGGACGAAGGTGGGTATACAGCTCTGGCATGGCAACGTCTTTCCTGCCGGTACGGCTAATCCCCAGGACACGCGTGGTGAGCCGGTAGCGCCATCAGCAACCGGTGATATGCGTGAACTCACCATTCCCGAGATTGAAACGATAATGTCCGGATTCGCTCAGGCATCAGCCAACGCCCGTAAGGCAGGATTCGATTTTATCGAGGTCCACGGGGCGCACGGCTACCTCACCTGCCAGTTCTTCTCCCCGGCCAACAACCAGCGCCATGACCGGTATGGGGGTGACCTGAGCGGCCGCATGAGGTTCGGCACGGAGTGCGTCGCCAGGATAAGGTCATCGGTAGGGGATGACTTCCCCATCTTCTACCGGCTGGGGGCCTGGGAAGACATCCCCGACGGCATCACCACAAACGATAGTGCTCAATTTGCCGCCGAACTGGAGAAGGCTGGAGCCGACGTCATAGATGTATCCCTCGGCAGAATGACCGGAGAGGGACTCACGACGAGCCCGGGACCGGAGTATCCCGAGGGCACCCATGTCCCCTTGGCTGAGACCATCAAACGCAGGGTAAAAGTACCGGTAATAGCCGTTGGTCGTTTCCGGACACCGGAGGCGGCCGAGGCGGTGCTGGCACAGGGCAGGGCCGACATGATTGCCATCGGGCGGCAGCTTATCGCCGACCCCTACTGGCCGGAGAAGGCGACCACAGGGAGAGCCGAAGACATTGTGCCGTGCATCAGCTGCGACACCTGCTTTGAACCTGCGAGGGAAGGCGGCAGGCTGAGGTGCTCGGTGAATGCTCTGGCGGGCAGAGAAGCCGAACTGAAGATTGAACCTGCCCCTGAGGCAAAGAAGGTCATGGTGGTGGGTGGAGGACCCGGTGGTATGGAAGCGGCCCGGGTGGCTGCCCAGCGGGGCCACCGGGTCACGCTGTACGAAAAGCAAAATGAACTGGGGGGGCAGCTCATCCCGGCATCAATACCACCCTATAAATACGAACTGGCCCGCCTGAAACAGTATCTGGCCCGCCAGCTTGAAAAGAGCGGGGTCCGGGTCAGGCTGGGTGTGGAGGTCACACCGGAGCTTGTGGAACAGGAACAGCCCGATGTCTTTATCAGCGCTATCGGCCCGATATCACTGACGCCGGAAATACCGGGGACGGAAAGAAATAAGGTGGTAACCGACCTCGATGTCCTTTCGGGCAAAGTCGATGTCGGGGAGAGGGTAGTCGTTATCGGCGGTGAACTATCCGGCTGTGAGACAGCCGACTTTCTCTCGGAAAAGGGTAAAAAGGTGACTGTAGTCCGTCGGGGTCCCGAAATGGCTACCAGCATCTTCTCCAGCGCCCGTCAAGCCCTGCTGAACCGGCTGGAGAGGAAGGGCGTTGTCCTCATGCCAGGTATCAAGGAATACCGGGAGATAACCGAAGAAGGACTGCTCATAATAAATAGTGAAGGGAAAAGCCAGTTGCTCGAGGCTGACAGCATTATCCTCGCCACCGGGGTTACCGCCAATGACCGTCTGGCAAAGGCTGTCCAGGGTAAGGTCGGTGAAGTCCACCTAGTGGGTGACTGTGCTGAGCCGGGGCGCATTCTGGACGCCATTCGCGATGGCTCAAGCGTCGGGCGAGACATATAAAAGTAGTAGTTTGTCATTGCGAGCCCCCTTTATTGTCATTGCGAGGGGGCTTTAGCCCCCGCGGCAATCTCTTTTCTGTGCCTGACGAGATTGCTTCGTCGCTATGCTCCTCGCAATGACGTAGCCGGGCCTGCCTGATACCCCCACTGTCATTGCGAGCCCCCTTTATTGTCATTGCGAGGGGGCTTTAGCCCCCGCGGCAATCTCTTTTCTATACCTGACGAGATTGCTTCGTCGCTGTGCTCCTCGCAATGACGGGGCCAGCTGTTCGCCCTCGCAATGACGTAGTCGGGCCTGCCTGATACTCCCACCGTCATTACCAGGGGGTTTTATCCCGCTTCGGCAGGCTCCAATGCCATTTCTGGCGCACCTATCAGACCCCCCACTATAAATCCTGAACTAAGTGACTCTGATAACCTGTCCCACCAATCAACAATATTTGTCCGCCGGGGTCTTATTTATGGTTCGTTTTACCCTTAAAGCAAAACAGGCGCCGTGATAATCTCATACATAAAGGGGCAAAATCACAACGAAAGGAGGTAGTTGATGCTCAAAGCAATAAGGAAGAAGTTCCGCTACGGGGAAAAAGGGTTTACGCTGATTGAGCTGCTGGTGGTGGTCGCCATCCT
>CAZTBG010000004.1:0-56461 GCA_964611805.1 uncultured Dehalococcoidales bacterium
TGGATGTGGAGCAGGCTTTTACACTAAGGTATTAGCTGAAAATGCAAGCCACGTTATGGCTACAGACCTTTCAGATGAGATGCTGGCAGTGGCAAGAACACAATTAAAAGACTGGCAAAACGTAATCGTAGAAAAAGCCGATTGTGAAAAAACAGATCTTCCGGATGGAAAATTTGGCAGTGTATTTATGGCTAACCTGGTTCATGTGATAGAAAATCCCTCAATAGTTCTCCAGGAAAGTTATCGGATTTTACAGGATGGGGGATTATTAATTATCGTTGATTATACAGGATACGGTATGAAGTGGTTTGAAATGATGAAAATGGGTATCCGATATCTCAGGAAATGGGGTAAGTGGGGTAGGCCACCGGGCTATTTCCGAAGTAAGCTCTCCCCCGACGAGCTTTGTTCCATGGTAGAACTTGCCGGCTTCAAAGTAGAAGAAGTTCAACTTATGGGAGACAAAATGAAAGCCTTATATTTAAAGGCTAAGAAGATATGAACCCTGAGTAAGATAAGTCGGGAAATCCCTGCTGAGAACTGCATATAAAAAGGGGGAGCAATGTTGCTCCCCCTTGAATGTCCTGGCGGAGACGGCGTTGTGCCGCAAGTATTCAGTTACCACTTCTCTTGAGCTAGCCTTGCATTAAGCCACGTCCGCAGCGGTTCCGCCAGGGTGCCCAGTTTAGATTCTATCCATTTGATATCTCCGCTTGCCAGAGCTGCCTTCTCTTCGTTTGTCAGTTCATATTCTTGCAGCGCTTCCTCTGGATTCTTTGATAGCCTCATCATGAAATCAGTGTCCGTGCTTGCCCTCGATAGCACAGTCAGTAAAGCTTTTTTACCCTCGTCCAGAAGGGCAGGCGGTTGCTCCAATTTGGCACGCACCAGTTCCTCAAGCTGGGCACGGACCGTATCCGACAAGGTGCCGGAGACCGAGCTCTCCAATTTTGTGTAAACGAAGCCAGGAACTACCCTTTTCAACCACGGCCTTGTGCTCATTACCTCGACTGTACGTTCGCTACGCATGTAGGCCAGCCAGTAGACAGCGGCAATGAGAATACCACCACCGATGACATTGCCGATGGTTACTGGAATAAGGTTCCCGACGAAACCTGTCCAGGTGAGATTGGACAGGCTGCCAGCAGTGACCCCGGCTGCCTCTGTAACGGCTGGCTGGCCGGTCATCAGTATTCCCATGGGGATAAAGTACATGTTGGCAATACTGTGCTCAAAGCCGGCAGCGACAAAGGCGGTAATGGGGAACATTATAGCCATTATTTTATCGACCACGGTGCGAGCGCTGAAGCATAGCCAGATAGCCAGGCATACCAGAGCATTACACAGGATACCTCTGACAAGGGCTTCCCCGAAACCAAGGTTCACTTTGCTGTTAGCGATGAGCAGGGCATTGGCGCCTACAGCGTTGTTGCTAAAAGCCCACTGGGATGTTAAATACATTAGCCCCACCAGGCTCAGGGAACCTACAAGATTGGCAACGTAGACCAGTCCCCAGTTTCGGAGCAGACGTGTGAATTTGGTCCGACCACTAATCCAGCTCATAACTACTAAGCTATTACCAGTGAAAAGCTCCGCTCCTGCCACAACGGTGAGTATCAGTCCTAGGCAGAAGACAACGCCTCCAAGCAGTTTGTTGAGGCCGAAGCCCAGGCCTGTGTTGGTGGTGACCACCGTATAAAGCATGGCGCCCAGGCCGATAAACACCCCGGCCAGGATACCGAGTAGTACTGTGCTCAGGGTGTTTAGCTTTCCCTTGGTTACTCCTGCCGCCTCCGCCTTTTGGGCTATTCCCTGTGGTGGGTGGGCATCGGGAGTAACTGCATTGCTGATTTTACTGACTACACTCTCCAGCCATGCAATTCTCTCACTTATTGCCTGACGGGCCTCTGCTTCCTCTTCCAGAACTTCTGGCTCTTCACCGACATACTTGACTTTGGAGGAAATGGCAGCAGCTTCGTGGTTATTTTTCCCCGCTTTTGGTTCCATTGCATGCCTCCTCACGATGAGCTTTGGTCACCATTTCTCCTGGCTGAGGCGGCACCAGAGCCAGGTAGCATGCCGCTTGTCCAGTTTGCCGCACCAGCTTTCTATCTTCCTTATGTCGCCACTAGCCAGTGCTGCCAGTTCCTCTTTGGTAAGAGTGTAGTACTCGCTGAGTGCCTCAGATGGGTCTTCGGCAAGCCGGGCGAGAAATGCACTGTCGTCTGCAGCTCTGGCGAGCACGGACATGATTACCTCTTTCCCGGTCTGTCCCTTTCTGGTTACCTTTGTTACTTCCTTCTCATGTACTCCGTGCTTTGTCCTCTCCCCTGTCCTTTCTAATGTCCTCACAGCCATTTTTGCACCTCCTTATTTTTGTCGTGTATCCAGCTGTCCCTGAATCTCCTTATTTCATCCTCTTCAACTACAGGTTATTACATATTCAGGAATGCTACATCGACCCATAACCCTAGTTTCCTGTACCTGTCAGACATCCTGGTCTGCCCTTAAGACCTATATCTTTAGTTCAATTGATGTACTCACTATTGAGATTAATGTCTGGATACCTTAGAATTGAATTTGGAGCGATAGCATCCATGGGAGAGGTTCTCAATGGCTAATAAGATTCGGATTCTGCTTGCCGACGACCATGCACTTGTCAGGGAAGGGATGCGTGACCAGTTGGAGAGAGAGAAGGATTTGCAGGTCGTTGGAGAAGCCGGTGATGGTGAAGAGGCCGTTAAATTATGCGCCGAACTCGAGCCAGATGTTGTTTTGATGGACATCGTTATGCCCAAACTCAGTGGTATCGAGGCAACCAGGCTGATAAAACAGGCAAAGCCGACTACCTCGGTGCTCATACTAACCGCCTATAGTGACATCCGCTATATCCTGGGACTTCTGGATGCAGGGGCATGCGGTTACTTACTGAAAAGTGCACGCAGGGACGATATCATAGGTGCAATCCGCGCGGTGCAGGCCGGCGAATCGGTTCTCGACCCGGTGGTAACCCATAAGCTTTTACAGCGTGTGGTTGGCCAGGCTGCCACGCCTGCTGAAGACCATACTGGAACTGGAACGCCGCTGACTCTGAGGGAGGGGGAGATTCTGAGGTTGGCGGCCAGAGGTATGAAGAATAAGGACATTGCCGATACGCTGTTTGTCAGCCTGCGTACGGTCAAGGCTCACCTGACTAACATATTCAACAAATTGGGGGTTGGTAGCCGTACTGACGCCATAGTTAAAGGATTGAGGGAGGGTTATATTACCCTTGATGAGATACCTACGGAAAATGGTGGGAGTGAATGATGAAAGCAGGATTTCAATTAACCGAACATAACTATCGTGACTTGTTTGAAAATGCCAGTGATGCTATGTGGGTGCAGGACCTGAATGGAAACATTGTAGATGCGAATATGGCATGCGAAGGGCTCGCTGGATTCACCCGTCAGGAGCTTCTTGGTAAGAGTGTAAAGGATTTTATCAGTGGGAAATCTCTTGAGCTGGCCAGAGAAGTCCGCCGCAACTTGTTGGGAGGCAAGGAGACCACTCAGCGGTATGAACAACAGTTAGTCAGGAAGGATGGGACGAGAGGGATGATGAAGATGGCCACCAGTCTGGTCATCATTGATGGGGAAATAAAGGGCTTTCAGCACATCGCTAGGGATGTGACTGAAGAAAGGCGAATGCAGGAGATGCTCCTGAAGATTACCGATGGCTCTCCCATTCCAACATTTGTAATCAACGAGCAGCATAAGGTAACCCACTGGAATACAGCTATGCAAGCTCTATCCGGAGTAAGTAGCCAGGAAATGGTTGGGACAGACAAGCAATGGAAATCGTTCTACACTGAAAAGAGGCCGGTTATGGCTGATTTAATTGCGGACGGCGCATCCGCAGAAAAGATTACATCATATTATCCGGATAGATGTGAGAAGTCTCGACTAATCGATGGTGCATACGAGGCTGAAGACTTCTTCCCCGCTATCGGGGAGCATGGGACATGGCTTCACTTCACGGCAAGTCCCATAAAAAATGAAGATGGTGAAATAATAGGTGCTATCGAAACTTTGCAGGATATAACTGAAGGGAAGCAATTACAGGAGAATATGCGCTTCTATGTGGAACAGATAACCAGAGCCCAGGAGGACGAAAGAAAGCGTATTGCTCGTGAGTTGCATGATGAGACATCCCCCCCTCTGCTCCTTTTGATTCAACAGGTGGATGCAATTACGTCGTCCACGAAGCATCTGTCAAAATCGCTAGCAGAGGCGCTGGAGAACCTGCGCAGGAGAGCGGTGGAAGCACTGGAGGGCTTGCGGCGCTGCGCCCAGGACCTGAGGCCGCGAATACTGGATGACCTGGGTTTAATTGCAGCCCTCGAATGGATGGCGGAAGACCTGGAGAAAAACTATGGTATTGATACGAAGGTCGAGGTGGCAGGCATCGAGCGGAGCTTCCCGGACGAAGTACAGGTCCTGCTATTCCGAATTGCCCAGGAGGCGATGAGCAACATCAGGAGACACGCCAGGGCATCTAAGGCCGTAGTGAAGCTTGAGTCAGGTCACGGTAGCATCAAGATGACTATTACTGACAATGGTAAGGGGTTCAAGTTGCCTGACCAGGTTAATGAACTTGCCAGGAGCGGTAGACTTGGAATTGTCGGCATGAGTGAACGCGCGCGCTTACTTGGAGGTGATTTGACAATCAAATCAAAATCAGGTAGGGGTACCAGGGTGTTCACTGAGATACCGCTATCAGAGCACTAGCCATTATTGGTGATTGCCTCGTCCTGCCCTTTGGGATTTTCATAGTTCCATAGCTCCGTTATTGTCTCTTAAGCAAACCGGCATCCGTCAGGTGGTACGAAAATACCATGCTTTGCATGACCAACGAATGATTGATGCTTGTGCTTTATCCCAGCGATAATAATAGGTACAGATAAGTAAGCGTTCAGCGCTTTAAGCAGGTACCGTGGCGCTTGGTATTCCCTTTTGACAACCGGAGTCCGGGGCACAAATAGCGTGATGGAGGGTCCACGCGTATGAGTGGCGAGAGAGGAAATCTACTGGTCGAGACACTGGTGGCCCTGACTCTTCTCGGCATTATAGGGGTCACCTTTATTAGTGGCGTTACTACTGCCACTAATTCTCGTCTTATTGCTGATGAGGATGTTACCGGCAGAATTCTGGCAGAGAGCCAGATGGAGAATATACGTAAGCAGAGTTACTCCCTTTCGTATGACCCCGTTCCGATTCCGGACGAGTACGCTGGTTACTCTGTCCAGATAGAGGTAGACCCCTTCCGTAATGGCAGTATCCAGAAGATAACAGTCACAATCACGCATCGCAACAAAGAAGTAGCCTGGCTGGAAAGCTACAAGGTGCACAGATGAAACTTAAGAGGCTGATATACGGCAAGAAAGGTTTCACTTTAATTGAGATGATGGTGTCTCTTGCTATTACAGGTATCATCGGTGTTGGCGCAGCGGCAGCTTCCTACCATGTTCTTACTCAGAGCACCAGTAACACCGACCATACCTCCGCGAGTCAGCATGCCTTGAACGCTGTCTACTGGATAAGCCGTGATGCCCAGATGGCCCAGGCCGTCTCTCCGGAGGGGGCTTCGGGGTTCCCCCTTACATTACAGTGGGTAGCCTGGGACAATACCGAGCACGAGGTTGTTTATACTATTGATGAGGGCACACTTAGACGGTCGTATACCGATGGTGGCCCGGCGAGTGAAGTTGTCGTGGCACAACACATTAACCCGGATATTGAAATGACTAATTGCGAATTCTCAAACGGCGTGCTTACGTTGAAGATAACCGCTACTGTAGGTGAGGGCTCGCGTATCGAGAGCGTGAGCAAGGTTCGTGAGATAGTGCCCAGACCCCGGTTGTAGCCAGATGCAGGTATTATGAGCAGAAAGATAAGAAATACGCTCAGCAAAATACTACGCAAAGAAAAGGGTCAGGCATTGATTCTGGTCCTTATCCTGTTTCTTCTGGGGAGTCTTATCCTCCCGCCTCTCCTATCCTATATGCAGACATCGCTCAAATCTGGCCGAATATATGAAACGAAGACAGATGAACTCTATGCGGCTGACTCCGGTATTGAAGATGTCCTCTGGCAGATTAATAATGAGTGCCTGGAGTCACTGCTTACCGAACCTCCCTATGACCCTTATGATTTCGGTACGACCTGGAGCTACGACCTCAGCGAGCAAATTAATAAGAAAGACACCACTGTTAGTGTTGAAAATATCTGGATTCCCCTCGATGTTCCCTTCCCGAGTGAGGCTGAAGGAAGGAGCATCATCGAGTCTGGTAAGCTGGTAGTGACCAGCAACACTCCCGACGCCTCCACCTATCAGATTAAAATAACGTTTTACCCCGAAGCGGGCGAAGAGGATGACCTGATGATAGAGACCATCGGAGTGTGGCTGCCGCTGGGCTTCACCTACGTGCCTGGCTCCAGTAATCTGGAAGCAAACCCTTCTGCCGCCTACTACTCTGTACCGGATGTAGAGTCTCACTGCGGCGGCCAGGCAATCACCTGGGACTTCATATCTGTCCCGCTCTCATCTTTTCCGGGTGTTGAGCCGGCCGACTCACCTATGATTACAGATATAACCTTCAAATACACTCCTGCTGAGGCAGGGACCAGCCCGGTGGCCGTGGCCTGGACTACTACAAGCGGAGTCAGTGATGTCCCTCTTTCCTGGGACGCTGACATCAAGGTATTCAGGGTTGTCTCTGTAGCCGGAGCGACCGAGATAGAGGTCTACTTTGTCAGGTCTGAGCTCCGTAAGCTTGGTTCCGCTATAGAAGGGGACTATCGTGCCATCGGTAACTCCTTAATGATAGACACGAATCATGACTCGAATGGTATCCGTGACCAGCTTCTTGCGGAGAGCACCACAGCGGTCAGTGATATCCCTTCTGATGGAGATGTGGTGGCTGCCTACCTCTATTGGTCTGGCTGGCTTGATTGCAGCGTTGACACAATATATCAGAATAGCTGTAATAACTTCGGCCACTGGGATAACCCGGCAAATGACTGGGGGATTTCATCGGGGAGATTCAGAGGACACCACGTTAGCGAAGCTCCCTACTGGCACAGGTACCTGACCCTGAAAAGCGGGGTTGTTGATGACCTGAGCTCGTATGAGCCGGGAACGGTCCGTGTCCAGTGGCAGCAAAGCGAGTCGGGAGACCTGGAGTCGGCTGACGCCCTCCGGTTCCAGTTCTCAGGCGATGACGGTGATACCTGGGGGAGCCTGATTACCGCCTTCGCCGGTAATATCGGCAGTTCACCACAGACCTTCAGCTATGTTATCCCCACCGAGTTCCTGACCGATGAGTTCAAGATGCGTTTCTACCTGGACGATTTTGGTGATAACGGTGAATACTGCTATATCGACAATTTCTGTATAACCGAGGCTGAATACACCCCTGACACGAGTGTCATCTTCGAGATAGACGGTAACCAGGTCTATTTTGATGGAGGTGGTCAACCTGCGCATGGTTCGCAGGAGCTGGAGACCAGTGGTGGCCAGGTCCTGCCGAACTTCGATTCCGATGGTGACCCCAATGGTTTTTCCTATGCCTGCTTTAAGGATGTGACCGCACTGGTTCGAACGTTCGGGACCAAGGCCCCCGACCCCGCTACCAACTACCCTGGTAATGGTACCTACACCGTAGGGGGCGTCGACGGCGATACCGGTAACCAGTGGTCGTATGCCGGTTGGTCTCTCCTGATAATTTACAGCAGTGCCGAGACCGAGGGTCACCAGCTGTATCTCTACGATACATTTATGTATGCACATAATGACACAAACATAGATTTTGACGGTGACGGCGAGGCTGGGGGTACCATTACCGGTTTCATCGTACCTGAGCCAATCGGGGGTGAGGAGGTGGACGGGAATGCCGCCAAGATAACAGTTTTCGTTGGTGAAGGTGACTCGGTATGGCAGGGTGACTCGCTATATTTCAATGGGGTCTCTCTTTACAACGGGCAAAACCCCTGGAACAATGTCTGGAATTCCCGGTCCTATGGGATGAGCGAGGACGGCGTGGACATCGATACCTTCGAAATCAAGTGGTCGGCTGGTCTGCTTGACCCCGGCGACACCTCAGCGCAACTGGACCTGCCGACCGGTGTCGACTCCTGGAACTTGGTATACATCATCCTGCTGCTTCGTAGTGAGACAGTAACCGGCGGCACCACGCACTACGTTATAAACCCGGGGTCATAGTTTCATCTTATCCCGTGCTCCATTGAGCAGACACGCCTCTCGCGAAAAAGTCGTTATCTGAGCCTGTCTCTGGAGGGATATCGTTGACACTATCGCCCTGACGAATTACAATGTACGCCTGAGTGATTGGGGGAATTACAATTGACACTTAAGAAAGCCACCGCTGCTGCCGTATTCATCATACTGGTATTTACTCTTGTATTTCCTACCGCCTGCCAACCGACCGACTCGTCGACTGAGACAACTTCAAAGTCCTTCCTCTGGGAAGTGACATCCGATAGTACCACAGTCTATCTGTTGGGTTCCGTTCATGTGGCGAAGGCCGATTTGTACCCCTTGAATCGTGCTATCGAAGATGCCTATGATGACTCTCGGTATGTCGTCGTGGAAGTTGACGTTAGCAGCGCTGACTTATTTGAATCGTCTGAGCTTCTAATGGAAATTGGCATGTACCCGCCGGGTGAAGACCTCCGAAACAATATACCCGCCGACCTGTACTCCCGCCTGACCGATAGACTAATGGAATTGGATTCAGCGGGTTTTTTCCGATATACGAAGGATGCGTATGAACCCTGGGTGGTATATACAACGCTTGCCGAGCTGGAGTACATGGAACTGGGTTACGAAGCGGAATACGGCATCGATATGCATTTTCTGGACAAGGCCGCAAAAGACGGCAAGGATGTTCTCGAGCTGGAATCGATGGAGTTTCAACTCGAAGTTTTGGATAACCTCCCGGATGAGCTGCAAATACTGCTGCTTGAGGATGCTATAGATAATCCGGTAACAGAGGAAGAGATGGACAGGTTGTTTGAGATATGGCGTGCCGGTGATGCTGTCGAGATGGAACAAATGGTGTTCGGCGATATTGAAGAGTATCCTCAGTTTCAGCTCATCAACGAGAAGCTCATAGACGAACGCAATTACCTGATGGTGGAGAAGATAGAGAGCTATCTTGAAGATGATAAAGTCTATCTTGTTATAGTTGGGGCAGGACATCTTGTCGGTGAGAACGGGATAGTGAACCTGTTAATTGAGGCAGGGTATCAGGTCGAGCAATTGTGAGAGACCCGCCATAAGTTAGTCTCACGCTCCACCCCCATTAATCCCCCCATCTAACGAAGCGTCAGCAAAACTTGTTTCTCAGCGCATTTCTGTCTCCACCCCGTAACAGGTTTCCCTTGCATTGGTTGTTTTGTCATTGCGAGTGAAACGAAGCAATCTCGTCGAGTGTAGAAATGAGATTGCCGCTGGGGCAAAAGCCCCCTCGCAATGACACGCCACTATTGTTCTCATTTCCGATGCGACAAAAGTCATATATCAGTCTTCTGCAATAGTCCACAATGTAGCTATGTGCGCGGTTTCAAGTTACACTTTGCCAGTTTGTAAAGTCTATCATATCCGAGAGATGAGGAGGAGGTAGTGTGAGGAAAAAGGTTTTTGTTGCTGTTGCTTTTCTGGTGGCCGTTCCGGTTGTGCTGGGGGCCATCGATAGCTGTGCAACAGACACGGATGGGAATGAGCTGGAATCCCGGGAAATCAGCGAATATCAGGGTGAGGACCTTTCTTCGGTGAATGATTTCAGGGAAAACTCTATCAATGGTCCGCAGTACATCGACGAAGAGGACTACCAGCTTGAAATCACCGGCCTGGTGGATAATCCCAGGGCGTATACCTATGACGAGGTTATCGGCGACTATCAGAGCTACAAGAAGGTGGTCACGCTGAACTGTGTCGAGGGGTGGGATGTGACGATTCTGTGGGAAGGCCCGCTGGTCAGGGACTTGCTGGCAGAAGCTGGCCCTCTGGCCAGTGCTAATACAATTATCTTCCACGCTTACGATGGCTACACGACCTCTTTCCCGATTGACTACATAATGGACAACGACATCATCATGGCTTACAAGATGAATGATATCACCCTTCCCCCGGAAAGGGGTTTCCCTTTTCAACTGGTGGCTGAGAGCAAGTGGGGCTATAAGTGGATAAAGTGGATAACCGAAATCGAGCTATCCGACGACGAAAGCTACGAGGGCTACTGGGAAAGCCGGGGGTATTCCGACAGCGGTAATTTGGACGCGAGCTTCTTTGATTGACGGACAGGGTGACAGGGGCAGTCCTGGTTCAGAAAATAATACGGTGGCTGTTACTGGTTGCGGTAATACTCTATGTGATAACGGGCTTCGGCATTACCGAGTTCCGCACCGTTGAGACGCTTACATTCGGGTTGCTGACCAAGAACGTGGCCTTCAGGATTCATGAAGTCCTCTGGATTCCCTTTGCTGTCCTGCTGTCCGCACATATCCTGTACTCACTAGTGTTGAGACTGTGGAGAAGGTACCGGACTTAGGAGTCACTCTAGTCAGAGAAAATTGAGGGGAGCAAAGATGCCCCCCTTTTTATCAGGTAAACTGAGATTATATTCTTCGTAGTTAGCGAGAGTCCTGCCAGGGGTCAGATGGATTCGATGATGCCGCACCGGCCGCTCTATTTACGGGGCCGGGACTGGTGGACCCGGGTTGAGAGCTGGATGGCTCTCTGCCAGACTGCTCAATATTTGTTGTAGTCTGGCTAATCCCCTCCTCAACTGTCTTTTCAATTTTCTCACGCGTTTTGGCACGATTCATAGTAACCTGTTCCTTGGCTTTCTTAAAGGCTTCATTCATGGCTTCCATCATAATAGAGGAAGCGCTATCGAAGTAGGCCAGTACACTCGTTCCCGCCTCGTTGATTATTTTTGCGGCAATCTGCTTTCCCTCTTCAATTGCCTGCGTTTTTCTCTGCTCTGCCTCAGTCCTGGCTTTGACCTTGGCATGCTCCGCCATCTCCTTCGCCTGCTTGATGGCTTCATCTATGGTCTTGGTTGCTTCCTGTAAGGCTGAGAACTGCTCCAGTTGCTTGAAGACGGTATCGCTTGAGCCGGCTTCGCTCATGAGATATTCAGTAACCTCGTTTGGGTCAAGTCCGTTCGGGACAATATGGAATTTTCTGCCAAGCAGTTCCTTATACTCAGCCATCGTTACCCTCCATTATCTGACTCTAGGGCAGGAACAGCCATATTCGGGCTATATTACTGTTCTATATCTTTTATTCTACTTTCAGATACCGCATAGAGGAATAGTACTTTGGGCTGCTGGCAGATAGCTATAAGTACTGGCGACAGACCTATTTTTAAGGCCCAAAGTCCAGTGCCTGATTTAGAACAGTTACCAGAGGGTGAGTTGGGACGTTCCTGACCCCTGGATTCAAATATTTAGACATTTCAGGCAAGCCAGATTTAACCGCATAGTCTTCAATCCTAAGTCAGTAGACCCTTCCTTTCATTCCGCTCAAGTAGGATAATCTCAGATAGTCAAAGTTACTAAAGTACTATTACTTTACTATCATACAGGTTATATACATAAGTACTGTTTTTGAGGTTAAGGCTAATCTGGATATGGTTCATATACACACTTCCTGATGAGACAATAATTTCTATTTACAAGGAGAGATTATCGTGACGAGAGAAGCAATGGAATCGGCTTTAGAAATTCATGAAGAATTGGACCGGGTCATGACCCAGGTAGAGCTGGAGGAC
This sequence comes from uncultured Dehalococcoidales bacterium, assembly GCA_964611805.1. Lineage (GTDB taxonomy): Bacteria > Chloroflexota > Dehalococcoidia > Dehalococcoidales > Fen-1064 > W589. Next base: position 11,840 of record CAZTBG010000004.1, read on the forward strand.
TACCTTTCGATGGCGTCCCAGACTATGGAGATATACGAGATGTTCGATAAGGCTGGTGCCGTCGGTTCGGATTACGGCCAGGGTTATCAGGATGGTTTCTGGGCAGGACGCAAGCTGGACGCCAAATATCAACTTGCTAAAATGGAGTCCATTAAGGGAAAAATCTCAATCTTTTAATGCAGCACGAATGCTGGATGTTATCCGTGTAGTGCTGCGCAAGATACTAAAATGTTGATAAGCAGAGGAAAATACCATAACGACATCAGCGCCGCCTATACAAGAGGGCTTGAGCAAGGCTTCGAACTGGCACGAAAGCTAAAACAAATTCGTGAGGGAAAAAGCCAGGAGCCTTCCTCCCCGCTTGATATGGAAAAACCGGAAGAGACGTCGCTATTGCTGAGGCAACTCGTTGATATAGCCGAGCGCAAGGGTATTACATTAAGATGAGCTTACCGAAAGGTATTTGTCCCTTATGCGGGACTGAGCATTTTGGCTGGGCCCTGTTGAATCCATGCCATCAGCGATGTGGCTGCTGTGGAGCCCAGCTTATAGTCGAAGAAAACCATCTTTCTTCCAGTGGCGTTGAATTATCAAGACCCCTTCCCGATTCAGCCTTTCCCACGCGCAAGAACTCACCTACTCCTCATTCTCCCAGTAATGAGTGAAAGCACTCAGCATCCCTGGTAGCCTCGATATCATAGTAAGTATGCCTGATGTACTGTTTTCCTGTGTATCCGCTCCTAGCCTGTTGCCTTCATGGTTATTGGCCTGTCATCGTGTTGTTGCTTCCGGCTGTCTATTCATCGTCGCTGCGTATTGCGGCAATGACGAAAACAATTGGCACAATGGCTATCAGGACTACCCGTAGCCAGATAATATCGACGAAGTTCACTGCCAGAATTACCACAGCTACCTCAGCCAGTATATACGCGGATATGACCAGCAGGAAGCGCCTCAATGTTTGTCACTCCTATTGTTTGGTGCTGGAAGTCTAGCACTCTGCCTGATAGATTTCAATATCATGAGTGGTGTATCCATATTACTATCTGTCTGCTTGCGAGTTCAACTTTGGCAAGATTACGGGGGCTCAACAGCACAATTAATTGACCCCTGTTTGGCTACTGTTATATAATCAAATTGGACAAGCCAAGCGAAGAAGAGAGGCAAACTTGCACGAGAGTTGCGGAGTTTTTGGCGTCTATTACCCTGGTGAAGACGTAGCCCGCCTTACCTACTTCGCTTTATTTGCTTTACAGCACCGTGGCCAGGAAAGTGCCGGTATCGCCGTTGCTGACGGCAAGCGGATGGAGGTTGCCGGTGGCATGGGGCTTGTGTCCCATGTCTTTGAGGAAGAGACTCTGGGTGGGCTCATCGGGCATATCGCTATCGGCCACAACCGGTATTCCACTCGCGGTTCAAGTCGGGTAGGCAACGTACAGCCCTTCATCGTGGGTGAGGGTGATAATACCCTTGCCATTGCCCACAACGGTAATATCGTTAACGCCGAGCACCTGTATGAGGAGCTTGTACAGGGAGGCTATACCTTCCGCACCTCCACGGATACCGAGATAATTGCCGACCTCATCATCTCATCTCCAGAAAAGAGATGGGTGGACAGGATTCGCTATGCCATGCACCGCCTCCAGGGAGCGTATTCCCTTTGTCTGCTGACCAGGGACAGTCTGTTTGCCGTACGTGACCCCTGGGGTGTACGGCCGCTCTGTCTTGGCTCGATTAACGGGGGCTATGTGGTCGCTTCAGAAAGCTGTGCCCTTGACCATATCGGGGCAGACTTCATCCGTGAAATTGAGCCGGGAGAGATTGTCCGTATCAGCGAGAACGGCGTTGATAGTTACCGGGAGGAGTCGAGCCGGAAGGCTTTGTGCATCTTCGAATATATCTACTTTGCCCGGCCCGATAGTATCATCAACGGTAAGCTGCTCTATCCCATCCGACAGGCTATGGGTGCCCAGCTGGCTGAGGAGCACCCGGTCGAGGCCGATATGGTGATGGGAGTTCCTGATTCGGCGACGGCCGCCGGTATTGGTTATTCGCTCCATACTGGTATACCCTACTGCGAAGGCCTGCTTAAGAACCGCTATGTTGGGCGTACCTTCATCGAGCCTGACCAGCGGATAAGGGACCTCGATGTCCGGCTGAAGTTCAACCCGTTGCCTCAAATGCTGGAAGGTAAACGATTGGTGGTGGTTGATGATAGTATTGTCCGTGGCACCACTACTCCCAAAGTGGTAAACCTGCTGAGGCGGGGTGGGGTCAAAGAAGTCCACATGCGTATCTGTGCCCCACCAATACGTTATCCCTGCTTCCTTGGAGTGGACATGGCCACCCGCCGTGAGCTTATTGCTGCCCGCAAGAGTGTTGAAGAAATCCGGGATTTTATCAGGGCTGACTCCCTTGGCTATATGAGTGTCAAAGGATTGATTAAGTCAGTAGGAATGCCCCGGAAACTATTCTGCATGGCCTGTTTCACAGGTGATTACCCGATGCCGGTCCAGCTCGAAATGGACAAGCTCGCACTGGAAATGCCAGGTAGAGCGCTTCAGTAGAAAAGGCATTACCTAGCCAGCTCTGCGGAGGCTCGTTTGATACACTATTGACAAGAGTCCAGTTTGTAGAGCTAACAGCAAATAAATCGAGGGGGGGAAAATGCCAGGACTTTTCGGGTTAAGTGTAGACCCTGAAGAATACAGTGACAGCTTCTTGCAGGATCTTTTTTGGGAGACATTTTACCAGCAACATCTGGGTGAAGAATATGCCGGGCTGGCCAGCTACTCTGGAGAAAGAATTAAAATACGTACACACCGAGGACTCTTTAAACCAACCTTTAGCGAAGACCTGGCTGGCCTTGAGGGGATAGAGGGGATTGGTTATTGTGGAGATACTAGAGAGCCAGTCTTGGCCGATTCGAAGCTGGGTGAATTTGCTACCTGTTTTTCTGGCAATCTCATCAATCGAGAGGCTTTAGTAGAAGCATATAAAGCAGCTGGTCATTCCTTTGCCTGGGAAGGGCAGTGTATTGAGATAATTGTTAAATTAATCGCTCAGGGTGAAGGAGTGGTTGATGGGATAAAAAGAATGACGAAGGAAATATTGGGGGCCTATTCTCTCTTGATTCTTACTCATGAAGGTATATATGCAGCTTGTTGTCCCACTGGTCACTGGCCGCTGGTTATCGGTGAAAAGAAGGGGGCGGTAGCCGTTACCACGGACCCGAGTGGTTTTCATAACTGTGGTTTCATTCCTCGTCGTGATGTGGAACCGGGCGAGATTGTATTATTGAAAAACGGTAGTCTGGAAACGAAAGAAAAGATGCCGACTACCAGGACTCAGATTTGCTCTTTTGTGTGGGTCTATACAAATTTCCCGGGAGCAGTTTTTAGAAACGTCCCGGTTACCGCAGTCCGAAAGAGGTTGGGAGCTATTCTAGCTCGTCGAGATATTGAGCGGGGGTTTATTCCAGATATAGTCGCTCCAATTCCTGATTCTGGCAGGTTCTGTGCTATAGGATATGCTCAAGAGTTTGTCCGACAGAAGAATGAGGGAAAGGTGGAGAGGACTCCTGAGTATGATGAGGTTCTAATTAAATATCCATATGCTGGAAGGAGCTACATCCAGTTAACCCAAGAAAGAAGAGAAACCTACGCTCACACTAAACAACTGGTCAGCGGAGAAGATTACAGCGGGAAAGTATTAGTGGTTTGTGATGATTCAATTAGGCGAGGGACTCAGACTCAAAGAACTACTATTCCAAAAATCAGGAATCTGGGTTTCACTGAGATTCATCTTCGGGTTTCCAATCCAGACTCCCTTTCTTATTGTCCCTGGGGGAAAAGTGTTCAGAAGGGGGAACTTCTGGCCGCTCGGATTCCTGATTTTAAAGAAAGGGCCGACTTTCTTGGCGTTGACAGCGCAGAACACCCCACAATTGAAGAACTGGCTGAGGCTATTGGTCTTCCGGTAGAGATGCTTTGTGTCGATTGTGACCTGCCCTCGTCTGATTGATACCTCTTCAGATAATAATCAAGCTACAGAATGAGAGCGGTTGCCTTATTACTCGATATGGCTGATCAGTTATTCCCCCAATGTATCAAGCTGCGAGATATAGACATAATGTGACATCCGGCTTGCCGAAATGGGCTTCCTGAGATAGAATAAGAATAGTCTAAGGCCTTGCGACGGACTGATTTCAATCATATTAGCCAGAGGTGACGAGTTGAAAGCAGATTTAGCCAAACTGGAGAGGGCTTTTAATCCCAGAGTCCTGGCTGTGGTAGGGGACTCGGGATATTTTCAGTGGCTTCGTTCTAATGCCGATTTCAAAGGCCAGCTCTATTCAGTGCAGGTAAATCCGAAAACCATCAAGCAAATCGAAGAGATGGGGGTGAAGAACTACACCAGCCTGCTGGATATTCCGGAGCCGGTGGACCTGGTGATAGTAACGGTCGGCCGGAAGTATGCTCTGCAGATACTGGAGGACTGCATTCGGAAGGATGTGGCTGCGGCCCATTTCTTTACCGCAGGTTTCACCGAGACCGATACCGAGGACGGGGCTGACCTGGAGCGTGCCCTCACTGAGCGCGCCATAGAGGCCAACTTTCATCTCATCGGCCCTAACTGCATGGGGATATTCAATCCTGCTGTTGGCCTGAAACAGGAGATGGGGCAGTACGTTGGAACGACAGGTCCGCTGGGTTTCATTTCACAGAGTGGCACCCACGCTATCAACTTTAGCCTTGAAGCGCACCTGCAGGGGATTGATATTAGTAAGTCGGTTAGCTTTGGTAACGGGACAGTACTTGACTCGGCTGAGTACCTCGATTACTTCGGTCGTGATGAGACTATTAAGGCAATCGGTATGTATCTGGAGGGGGTGAGAGATGGCAGGCGACTCCTCGAGGTGCTGCGGGAGGTCTCCAGTAAGAAACCCGTGGTGATGTGGAAGGGGGGCCGCACTGAGGGTGGCAGCCGGGCGATTGCCTCACATACCGGCTCACTGGCCGTCTCCCAGACCATCTGGACGGCAGCGATGAGACAGGGTGGGGCGCTTCCGGTTCTGGGAATGGATGAGTTGATTGATACCCTGAAGGCCCTGCTATATCTGAAGCCAGTTTATGGAAACCGGGTAGTCCTGGCGGGGGGTTCGGGGGGCCAGTCGGTGGCGATTACCGATGCTTTCACCGAGGCGGGACTGGAGGTACCTCAACTAAGCCAGGAGTCGTTCGATAAGTTCGAGGAATTCTTTACGGTAATTGGTGGTAGTTATCGCAACCCGGTAGATACTGGCAACCCAAACCGTCTCCAGATGGAGCGTATCATTAGCATTATTGAACAGGATACAAACACAGATAATATCGTGATGCTGATGAATGCCAGTGGTGCTGGCCCGCCGGGTATGGACGTCCAGCGCGATGATGAAATCAAGGCAATTGCCCAGATGCGGGCCCGGACGTCCAAACCGGTTATGGTATGTCTTCAGCTTACTATGTTGCCACGCGTGATTGCGGACGCACGAACTATCGTTAAGACGCTTCAGGATGCTGGCATCCCGGCGTTTACCAGTCTGGAGCGGGGAGCCCTGGCATTGCGGAACGCTCTGGACTACTACCGGTTCCGGCGGGGGTAACGCTTGTTTTGTATCGGGTTTTTACAGAGCAAATGAGGTCTTCGACTGCTGCTGTTGCCACTCCGTGCGGTGGATTTCCATAAGCAGGAATTTATACCCGTCCCTCTCTAAATAGCCGCAGGGCTTCAGGTTACATTTCTGAAAGCACCTGTGTGCCCGGCTGTTGACGACCAGAGTTTTCAGGTAGATGCGGTTTAGCTGTGTCCGCCGGAAGATGTATTCTATCAGGGCAGATACGGCGTCGGTGCCATAGCCTTTATCCCAGTAGTGGCGGTCGCCAATCATGATACCCAGTTCGGTCTCACCCTTGTCTTCATTGATATTGTAGTAAACGCAGTTTCCGATGTGCTTGCCGTCATGCGTCTCTATAGCGAAGGAGCGCCGGAAGGGGAAAGGGTATTGCAGTTCGTCGGTATAGTCTGTCAGGTACTCTTCGAAGGAACAGGATATAGGCGTGGTAGCATCCAATCGGGCCAATTCGTGGTCTCTCTGCCAATCGTAGTCGTTTCTGGCATCGGAAAGCCTCTTATTACGTAGTGTTATCCTGCTGCTGTCAGTCATGTTATCGGTAATTACTTCAGGCGAAGAAGGATTCCAGGTCTTCTTCATCTTCCATGTCAATAAGCGCCTGCTCGGCTGCATCACTTATGGTTTCATCAGTGTCCTGCAAGCATAGTTCCAGATACTCCTTGGCCTCGGCACCACCAATCTCCCCCAGCGCCTCGATGGATGCCATCTGTACATCGATATCAGGGTCATAGAGGAGCTCGGCAAGCTGGGGAACTGCTAGCTCCTCTTCGAGTTCACCGAGTGCTGCGGCAGCAGCACGACGTCTCTCGGCATCCCTGTTTTCCAGCTCATTAAGCAGAATCGGCAGCCACGACGGGTCACAGTTAGTACCCATGGCACGTATCGAACTGAGGGCTAGCCTATCATCGCTGCTGTGGTAGTTATCCTTAATTGCCCTGCTGACTCCGGGTAGGGGAAGCGGGGCGGCTGCCTCCAAGGCGAAACACCTGACATCCACCGGCCTGCTTTCCTCATTAATCGTGGACAGCAGGGCCTGGCCTATCCTGGCGGCATCATCTTCGCCGAGCTTACCGCATGCGGCCAGCATGGCAAACCTGCCCAGAGCTTCAGCTGCTCTGGCCTGGACATTCACTGAGTCGTCTTCCTCCAGCAGGCTGATGAGCACTGGGACCAGCGAAGGTCCCTCGTATTCCCACAGCCCCTCAATCGCCTGTCTCCTTATCTCGGCGCTGGGGTCTCTCAGGAGGCTCTTGAAGATACTGTTGAAATTGAGCTCGACGTTCTTGCCCGCCAGTCTAATCAGGTGACTGGCTATCTGGCCCCGCTGTTCCGTTTCAATAGTTGACCACGTCTGCTCAAATAATGCCACTTGCTGCGTGTCGAGACCTGATAACTCGACCAGGCTGGCGTCTGACAGGTCGTTGTCAATTAGCTTAGCGATAGCTTCCTCAACTGACACCTAAACACTCCCTTGAGGCGAGGTTGGGCTACCGGTCACTCTTCTTCCTCATCTTCTTCGTCATCCATCTCTTCGCCATCGTCCCCCTGTTGCCAGATAGGCTGGGTGAAATGCTCGATGTACTCGCCCATAGCAACGGCCGTTGCCTGCTTAATTTGCTCCATTGTTTCTCTGGCTGTCTCAGAAAGCTCAATGGTATCTACTTCGATGCCGAGCATCCTGGTCAGGACTTCTAAAATGGCCAGAGCAGCCATCGGGTTCTCGATTCGTGAAGCGTGTGCCGGTACCTCACCAAGCAGACAAATACCGTTGATTCCCCTTTCTTTGGCCACCCCGAGGAGCAGGCCATTCAACCCGGCAATCTGGAGGTTGCCCCGGTGTACCAGGTCATACTCCTGTAGTTTTGTCGTCATTTCCTGACTGGTGGCTACCCCCCAGACCCGGGGCTGCTCCGTGAAGTGGATTCGTGTCAGGGCTGCAGCGCAGGTAATTACTCTTTCGACCTGAAACGCGACGCCGACATCGAGGACAGCTCCGGCCAGTTCGTATACTTTGGATGTGGGCTGGTCATCACCGATGAAGAGTATCAGGTCACGTTCTATCTCGTTGGTGCTCTTGCGATAGTAGAACAGGCTCTGTGGGAACTGGGGGGCTTCTACCACGTTGTTGCTGGCGACAACTCCAATCGGGTCGAAAAAATAGGGTGCTTCAATCTCGCCCAGTGGCTTGAATTCCAGCTTCTTCAGCAGATAGCTGGCCAAAATCATTGATACGTTACCGACACCGGGCCAGGCAGCCAGCATAACTGGTGATTCAAGATTTGGTCGGGCCTTGATTCTGGCAAGGTTGTTCATTGAAATAGACCGCCTTTGCACAGCGGCTCTACTTCAATGGTACAACGTCCAGTGAGGGCGGTCAAGACGTGATATGTAGTGGTGGTTCAGTGTTACTGGTACGGGGTTATATTGGGGCATTGACAACGGCTGTTTCATAGAATAAAATGCACCCACATGTACATGATGTAACGGATTCCTACTGAGTAACCGCGTGTCTTTGCAGGGAAAATACTGAAGCTGTACTGACTAAAGACGATGGAAATAAGCACCGAAGGGAAAAGAGCTTTAATTGCGGCAGGACGGCGGGTAGTCTTCACCGGCCTGATTATTCTGGGTGCCTGGTTAGTATTAATGGGAATCAGGTGGGCAATTCCGGATGACATACTCAGAATGATGTTTATGAGTGGGGACTATCCTACTCCGCAGGAGTGGGACTGGTCCCGCTCTTTGTGGACGGGTAGATCGGTGTCTGGATTAGTCGGTGAACATTTGGGGGATACATTACAGCTCGTAGCGATTGGGGCAGGCTTTGCCCTGGTAACCGCTGCCTTGATTCTTATTCTCGGGGTCGCTATTAGCCGGGTAACCAGACGACCTGCCTGGCTGGTACGACTGAGGCAGGTACTGCGGTTAACTCTGGTCAGTAACCGTGTTAGTGCTCCCATCTTTATCGGTGCAACTCTCATATGGTTATATCCTGGAATCTGGTGGAGTTGGTCGCCTCCGCTGGAGTATGACGGAATCGCATGGTGGCCGGCATTCTTCGTTTCACTGCTGCCGGCATGGCTGCTGGTACAGGTCGGCCACGGTGAGATAGCAAACTGGCCGGAAAAACAAGCCAGCTCATACGGACTATTGGCGCGTGATGTCGGCGTCAAGCTACTTGTCACCATACTCAGGCTAACGGGTGCGATTATCGTTGTTACAGTACTGGTTGAGCAGGTTTTCAATTACGAGGTGTTGGGACGTCTCTTTATAAGTTCCTTATCAATGCGAGACTACCCGGTGGTCTTTGGAGTTGCCTGGGTCTGTGTTCTGATTGTAGTGTTTGCCAAGCTGGCAGCCGACCTTATTGAAATCGCTTACAACCATTTCCGTGAGAGACCCAAGCCGCCCGGGCCGACAGTGGAGCAGTCACCACCACAAAGGAGCATACCCAGAGTCTGGCTCTTCGTCTCTCTGGCGCTTGTGGTTGTGTTCATCCTGATAGCTATCATCGCCCCATTTATCGCGCCATATGGATACAATGATGGGATGGCGATTACGGGTGCAGCCAGGTTGCAACCAATGGGTGGGGAGTATTTGATGGGAGCCGACCAGCTAGGAAGGGATGTTTTTAGTCGCCTGCTCTACGGGATAAGGCTCGATGTGCAGACTGGCGCCACGATTGCCGCTATTGTGATGGTCATTGCTATTGGCTGGGCATTCTTGGCGGCATTCGTAAAAAAGATGAATAACTGGGTAGGTGATACCCTGGAGGATCTGGTGCTGTTGCCCAGGGACATACTATGTGCCTTTCCTTGGTTGGTGTTGCTTTTGCTGCTTATGTTGAATGTGGGGCCAGGTTTTGGGCAGGTAGCCCTGATGTGCAGTCTGCTACTGCTCCCCCGCGCAGTGGGCATGATGCGAGAGGCTTATAGTTCACCGCCAGAAGGGCATAGCTTGCAATACGGTATTTTGTGGTCGATACCGGTGATGTTGCTCTTCGTTGTGGCCGGTGGTATTCTGTATGTCTCCAGCGCTAGCTTCCTCGGCTACGGTATACCGGAACCCTTCCCGGAGCTCGGCAGCATGGTCAATCAGGGACGAAGATATTTCAGCGACGCGCTACATCTGGCAATATGGCCCGGCATTTTCCTGGTGTTGCTGACACTGGTGTGGACTATGGCCGGGGAGACCTTACTTGAGAGGCTGGGATTCCGCTCCAAGGCGGTCTGGTCTAAGGTGGTGGAGTAGGACAGGGCGCTTATTTACTGGCTACGGATACCGCCGGGCAGTATATCGAGGGGGTGCTGAGGAAGCTGCCTACCCATCGGGTGTCACTGCCGATGGCGGCCACCTGTTTGAGTAGCTCGTATATATTACCCGCAACCATGGTATCCTTTACCCGTCCAACAATCTGGCCGCCTTCCACTTTATACCCCAGCAGGACGTTGCCACTGAAGTCACCACCGAGGATGTTACCCTGGGTGGCACCCATTAGTTGCTCAACCACCAGGCCCTCCTTGATATCATGTACCATGTCGTCGAAAGTGGTATCACCCGGGGTGACAACAAAGGCGCTGGGGGATGGGCTGGGTTGTCCTCCCTGGCTCCGGTGGCCGTTGCCGGTGCTCCGGGTCTTGGCCAGGGCAGCCGTCTGCAGGTCGTAATAGAAATTGCTGACAGTCCCTTCGGTAATCAGCGGTGTAGCCTCACTGGGGACGGCCTCGTCGTCGCAGAGGCCGCTGCCTGGTCGGTAGTCTATTGTCGGGTCGTCGCGTAGTGATAACCTTTTATCAAAGACCATCTTTCCCAGCTTATTACCAATGGGAGAGGCCCCGTCGAGAACAGTCTTGCCGCTAAAGGCGGCGACCATTGGTCCGGCGAAGGCACTGGCTACCCCGTGGGGGGTAAAGATAACCGGTAGCGACTTCGTGGGTACTGAAGCCTGCTCCTGTGCCCACTCAAGCTGTCGGAGCACCTCCTCAATGATACCTCCGGGTTCTGACAGGGGGTGGCAGGAACTCCAGTGCTCGCCGACAAATAGCATGTCGGTATCCCGGATTAGCTGGCCTTCAATGAATGCGCTGAAGGCGCTCTGCTTGTAGCTGGCCTGTCCTCCGCGTGAGTTGATGATGCTAACATCCGCAATTATGCGGGTCACCATGGCCTCACAGGTAAGCTCCGGTGTGTGCTTAATCAGCGAGTCAATCATCGTCTGGCCGAGTTCCGCCATTTGCTCCGTGGTTTCCTTTTCGACATCGGGGTCGAAGACTTTAATATTCGGGTAGGAAGTCAACGAGGGCAGTGTAAAGCGGGCGGCGGTACCGAACTCGGCGGTCGCTGCGGCGTTAGCAATCAGGCTTTCGATATCATCCACCCGCGTGGTGGTGGCATAGCCAATCCTGCCATCTTTAACAATACGGAGCGCGATGGTGCTACTCTGTTTTGTCTGGATATGCTTGAGGCGGTTAGTTTCAAACTCGACCGGTGTTTCTACCGAAGAGACCGTAAAGACCTCGGCTTCCTCGGCTACTTTACTGGCCCGGCTAAGGATTTCCTCCAACTATCTACCTCCGACCAGGCAGTTCCGAATCCTGATGTGTGGGCTGCCGTTGCTGCATGGCAGCGGAGACTGTCCCCCCTTACCGCAGCCGCCACCCTGGTTCATATCGAGGTCATTGCCGATGGCATCGATGTTCTTCAGGGTTTTAAATACGTTGCCGGTGAGTACCACCGGTCTCAGTAGCTCAGCGACCTTACCGTCACGTATCATGTAGGCTTCACCTGCGGAGAAGGTAAACATCTCCATGCTGGTGACACCGCCATACCAGTTCTTGGCGTAAACGCCCTCTTTAATCTCACTTATCATGTCCTCGAAAGAGGTTGAACGCGGTTCAATGTAGGTGTTGGTCATACGTACGATTGGCGGGAAGCGATAGCTGATGGCGCGGGCGTTGCCGGTGGGAGCTTCTTTCATCTTGGCTGCTGTTTCCCGGGAGTGCAGACGGCCTACCAGTTTACCCTCCCTGATGAGGTAGGTCTTGGCAGCGAGGACACCTTCGTCGTCATATTTGTAGCTGCCGCGCAGGCCGGGGAGTGTCGCCGTATCAACAATGTTAAGGTTAGGCTCGCCGAAGGTCTTGCCCAACGTCATTATCTGGCGAAGCTGCTCGTTTTCGTAAACGAAGTCGGCTTCGGACAGGTGCCCGAAGGCCTCGTGGGTGAAGACGCCAGCCAGTATCGGGTCAAGGACCACGGTGTACTCTCCCCCCTTCACGTGAGGTGCGGAGAGCAGGTCTACTGCCTGCCTGGCCAGTTGCTCGGCCCGCGAATGCAGCCCACGGACAGCACCGAAATCATTCAGGCCACCCACGCTTATGCCTGCCTGCTGTACCTCACCATTACTGGTGGCAACAGCCGATAGTCTCAGGGCAACATCCCTCCGCTCCTGCTCAATGTGGCTGCCTGCTGAGTTCAGGAAGATTGTCTTTCTCTGGCTGTCGCTGTAGTTTATCATGGAGGTCTGTATCTTGGGATAGCGGCAGATAATGTCATTATATTCATCTAGCAGCTGTTTCTTTTCGGCAAGTGACACGTTTGTGGGGTCTTCACCGATTGTTGAAGGGACGGTTTCGACTGCTGGCTCTACTGGCGCAAGCTGGCTCTCTTCCTTGCCGACGGAGCGGGCCTGTTTCACTGCCAGTGCCACCTTCTTCCCTAGCTCGCTGAGGTCGTTGAAGCTGACGAAACCCCAGCCGCCCTTAACCAGTGCCCGCACGTTGCCACCGGTGGCAGTCGACCGTCCGATGGCCTCCAGTTGCCTGCCGCGGTAAGTGATGTGGCTTGTCTCTCCCTCAGATAGGTGGGCCTCGATGTAGTCGGCGCCCTGTCCTTTGAGAGCTTCAGCCAGCTCGTGACTGACGGTATTAATATCTACCATACAAAGAACCAGTTTACGGCACGGAGAATGGGTTGTCAATTGAGTTATCAGTGGCTGAAGTATAGTGGAAGATTGTCAGACTCGTTGACAGGTAATGGCTGGTGCACTAAAATCAAACGTAATTGACCCTTTTAAAACTTGGAGCAATAGTTGAATAGTGACGAAATCCGGACAGCGTTTCTGAAGTTCTTTGAGGACAAGGGGCATAAGATTATCCCGAGCTCTTCACTGATACCGCACGGTGACCCGACCCTGCTGCTCACCAGCGCTGGTATGGTGCAGATGAAACCGTATTTCACCGGTCTCGCCAAGCCCCCGAACCCCCGTATGGCGTCCTGCCAGAAGTGTTTCCGTACGACCGATATAGAGTCAGTGGGGGATGCCAGTCACCTTACCTTCTTTGAGATGCTGGGCAACTTCAGCGTCGGCGATTACTTTAAGAAGGAGGCTATCGCCTGGGCGTGGGAGTTTGTCACAAGGTACCTGCGAATCGACTCCGAGCGGCTCTGGGTAACTATTTTTCTCGATGACGATGAGGCATTTAATCTCTGGCGCGAAGTTGGTGTCCCTGTGCAGAGAATAGCTAGGTTTGGTGAAGAAGAGAATTTCTGGGGGCCGGCGGGCAGCTCTGGCCCCTGCGGACCGGACAGTGAAATACACTATGACTTAGGTGAGCAATTTGGTTGCGGGAAGGAGTCCTGCGGGCCGAATTGTGAATGCGGACGATTCATTGAGTTCTGGAACCTGGTATTCACCCAGTATGACCAGGACGAAGAGGGGAACCGCACCTTGTTACCGGCGCCCAATATTGATACCGGCACGGGTGTGGAGAGAATGGCCGTGGTTCTCCAGGGTAAGACATCAGTGTATGAAACAGACCTCTTTGCCCCTTTGATAGAGGCTATCTCTAAGCTGACTGGTAGAGAGTACGGCGTTGACAGGGAGACGGACCATGCCATGCGGGTAGTGGCCGAGCATGGCCGGGCGGTCACCTTCCTCATTGCCGATGGTGTTATGCCCAGTAATGAGGGACGTGGCTATGTGTTGCGGCGGCTCCTCCGCCGGGCTACTTTATTTGGTCTGCGGCTGGGACTGGACAGGCCCTTTCTCGCTGAGGTTGCCCGGGCTACCGTGGAGAAAATGGGGCATATCTACCCTGAGATAAGGGAACGTAAGGACTTCGTGGCCCGTGTTGTCGAGCTTGAAGAGACCCGGTTCAGCGAGACGTTGAAGTCCGGTCTCGAAGTTCTTGAGGATATTATTGAAGAAAGCGGGTCAGACGAAATCTCTGGAGAGGATGCCTTCCGTCTCTATGACACTTACGGCCTGCCGGTGGAGTTGACTAAAGAGGTCGCTGCCGAAAAGGGCTTTTCTGTGGACATGGAGGGCTTCAAGCGGGAGATGGAGGCTCAGCGACAGCGGGCCAAGGATGCTCAGAAGTTCGAGGTCTCCACTGATATGGCGGCCGGATTAGAGCAGCTGGTCAGCGTGCGGAATACGTCCTTTGTTGGCTATGAGACCACCGAGTATCCATCGCGAGTGGTGGGGCTACTGGTTGACGGACAGTCGGTGGAAAAGATAGAGGCTGGTCAGGAAGCCAGTGTAGTCCTCGAATCGACCCCATTCTACGGAGAGATGGGTGGTCAGGTGGGCGATACCGGCGAGATAAAGGGGGCATCGGGGCGGTTTCTGGTGACTGATACGATACGCCCCACCCCGGACGCGATTGCCCATCAGGGCTACGTGGACGAAGGCAGCCTGGAGGTAGGTGATGAGGTCGTGGCGGTGGTCGATAAGGAGCGCCGCCTCGACATTGCCCGTAACCATACTGCTACCCACCTGCTTCAGGCAGCCCTGCGTCAGGTACTTGGGGATGAGGTGCAGCAGCGGGGTTCCCTGGTGGCCCCGGACCGGCTCCGCTTCGACTTCTCTTATCTCACCTCAATGATGCCGGAAGAGATAAAGCGGGTGCAGGAGATTGTTAATGAACGAATCCGCCAGAACCTGACTGTCCGGGCGGAAGATATGGCCTACCGCGAGGCGATTGCCCAGGGGGCGATAGCCCTGTTTGACGAAAAATATGGGGATACCGTCCGGGTGGTGAAGAGCGGCGAGCCAGTGGCCAGCGCCGAGCTGTGTGGTGGCACCCATGTCACTGCCACCGGTGAGATTGGCCTTTTTGTGATTACCAGTGAGGGCAGTATCGGCTCCGGGATGCGGCGCATTGAGGCTGTCACTGGCAGGGGCGCCGAAAGGCTGGTGGAGCAGCGCCTGTCCGAAATCGGGGAGATTGCTCAATCGGTCGGGGCGACCGCAGATAATGTCGTGAATAAGGTCTCAGGCCTGGTCTCCGAACTGAACACCGAGCGGAAGCAAACGCTGGACCTGGAGCGGGAGCTGTCCCGGATAGTAGCTCAGGAGTTGCTCGATGAGGTAGAGGAATTCAAAGGGGTAAAGGTACTATCAGCAGCCGTCCGACCTTTCCCGCAACCGGTACTGCGCGAGATGAGCGATTTCCTGCGAGATAAGCTGAAGAGCGCGGTTGTCGTACTGGCAACTATCGAGGGGGACAGGCCATATTTCCTAGCAGTAGTAACACCGGACTTGGTGGCTCGGGGCTATAATGCCGGGGATATTGTCAGGCAGGTGGCGAAGGTAACTGGTGGCGGTGGCGGCGGTAAGGCCACTCTTGCCCAGGCTGGCGGCAGGGACAAAGGCAAGCTGGAAGAAGCCCTGCGACTGGTCAAAGACCTGATTTAGACACAGGGTGAAAATGTGTCTTTCAGCAGCATGCGTTGGGAAAGTCCCGAAAGCGAGGTTAATCCGCATGAGGGGAGTCATAGAGGGGCGTAGCCCCTCTAGTCTATTACTTCCCCCTCTCCTTCAAAGGAGAGGGGTTCACCCAGAAGGGTTCTCCCTGAAGGGGACACAGGGGGTGAGGTAGTAATTTATAATGCGTATCATGGGACTGGATATTGGAGATAAGAGAATCGGGGTGGCCCTCAGCGACCCCGGCGGCGTACTGGCCAGTCCGCATGCTATTATTGAACGTAGTAACGAAGAACAGGATGTCGCGGCTGTAATTGACATAATGACACAGAACGATGTCGGCGAGATTATCGTTGGTCTACCGCGCTTGATGGATGGTACGGTTGGTCAGCAGGGGGCTAAAGTGGAGGCATTCGTCGGGCGGCTGCGCGGTTACACCCAAACCCCGATAGAGTTCCGGGACGAACGCCTCAGTACAGTGTCTGCGAAACGTCTCATGCAGAGCAGTGGCCGAAAATCGCGGAAGAAAATCAGATATGATGCTGCCGCAGCAGCCATTATCTTACAGGCCTATTTGGAAGAGCGCTATTAGCCCGGGACGGCCTTAGCTGTTGTGTGTACCGGTGGTTTCAACCATCGGTATCTCTGTGCTATTGGCTGGGGCGCAGAATTTAGTTGAGCGGAAGTATTATGGAAGAAGAAAAGGCGCATAAGGGAAGCGGAATATTCCACCGACTTTTAACCCTGCTCAATTCAAACGAGACAGTATCCGGTATCCTGCTGGCGGTAGTGGTGGGGGCTATAGCTGGCTTTGGGGCAGTGCTATTCCGATGGTTACTTCGGGCTTTGCAGACCGCTTTCTTCAGCGGAGGCGGCGACATTCTCAGTTTTATGGGACGGTATTACATCATTATCTTGCCAGTAATTGGCGGCTTGATAGTTGGGCTCATTGTCTATTTTGGTGCCCGTGAAGCCAAGGGACACGGCGTTCCTGAGGTAATGGAGGCGGTAGCAGTCAGGGGAGGTCGGATTCGCCCTCGTGTTGCCCTGGTCAAATCACTTGCTTCGGCTATTTGTATCGGGAGCGGTGGCTCGGTGGGCCGTGAAGGTCCTATCGTGCAGATTGGTTCTTCACTGGGTTCGACAATCGGCCAGGTACTCCATCTTTCGGAGGACTGGGTCAGGACGCTGGTTGCCTGCGGAGCTGCTGGTGGTATTTCAGCCACCTTCAATGCCCCTATTGGGGGAGTCTTCTTTGGCATGGAGATAATCCTCGGGAGGTTCGTCACGCCAAGGTTCGGCTTCGTCGCTATCAGTTCGGTGGTGGCTGACTTTATTGGCCGGGCCTTCCTCGGCTCTCAGGCATCCTTTGGCACTGTACCGTACAGCCTCATAAGCTACTGGGAATTAATCCCCTACGCCATTCTCGGTATCACTGCCGGTATTGTGGCGGTTATCTTTATTCGGTTGCTCTACAAGTGCGAGGACCTGTTTGACGCCTGGAAAATCCCGGAGTATATTAAGCCAGCCGTGGGCGGCCTTGTCATTGGCCTTATCGGGCTTTATTCTCATGATCTCTTTGGTGTGGGTTATGGAGAAGTGCCTTGGGTAAGCCAGATGAGTATTGACCAGGCCTTACTCGGTGGCATTGCGCTTCAGTCTTTACTGGCACTGCTTGTCCTGAAGGTAATGGCTACTTCATTTACACTTGGTAGTGGTGGTAGCGGGGGAGTGTTTGCCCCTTCCCTCTTTATCGGTGCCATGCTCGGTGGGGTTATTGGCACGGTGGCCCATAACCTGTTCCCTGGGGAAACTGCCACAATGGGAGCCTATGTCCTGGTAGGTATGGCGGCGGTCTTCTCCGGTGCAGCGCGAGCCCCCATTACGGCGATAATCATGCTTTTTGAGATGACTCTTGATTACCGGATTATTCTGCCGCTGATGATTGCTGTGGTTATCAGTACCATTGTGGCGCGGAGCATCCACCGTGAGAGTATCTACACCGCCAAACTGGTCAGGCGTGGCATCGATATCAGGCAGCTGGAACTGAGCAGTCCTCTGAAAGGTGTGAGGGTTGGTGACGTTATGGAGAAGAACTTCCCCACGGTCCTGCCGACGCTGACTGTACAGGAGCTGATAAATAGGCTTCGCCGGAGTGAATACAACGGTTTACCGGTTGTTGATGCCGAGGGGGAGTTGGTCGGTATGGTTACTGATTCGGATGTTGAAGCCGCTTTGTCCCGGGGTGATTTCACCGACCTGACTGTTGACGACATAGCCGTGAAGTCGCTCGTTGTAGCCTATCCCGATGAGTACGTCCATGACGTGTTTGTCAAGCTGGGTGCCAGAGAGGTTGGGCGGATACCTGTTGTTGAAAGGGCGAATCCGAAACACATGCTGGGTGTACTGAGGCGACGTAATATCATGCAAGCCTACGCCAAGGCAGTCACGCAGAAGCAACCTGATTAGGAAACGAAGAAGAAAGATGACAGGTAGAACTGGGTTTCGCTTAGTAACCAAATCTCCTGATGGCCTGGCGCGTGCCGGGGAGCTGGTTACACCCCATGGTGTCGTACTGACGCCGGTGTTCATGCCGGTGGGCAGCCAGGGCTCGGTGAAGGCGCTGACGCCGGAAGAAGTCCATGATACCGGCATGAATATGTTGCTGGCCAATACCTATCACCTTTATCTTCGACCTGGCATTTCAGTGATTGAGAAGGCGGGTGGTTTACATAAGTTTATGGCGTGGGATGGGCCTATTCTTACTGATAGCGGGGGATATCAGGTCTTCAGCCTGGCGGGACTGCGGCGTGTGAGTGACGAAGGCGTTGTCTTCCGGTCACACATCGACGGTAGCGAGCACACCTTTACCCCTGAGCTGGCAGTGCGGTACCAGGAGTCACTTGGGGCCGATATCATCATGGCGTTCGATGAATGCAGTGCTGCTGATAGTAGTTATGCCAGGGTAGAAAAGGCGCTGCAGCGGACCCACCGCTGGGCGGAGAGGTGCTTAAAGGCACAGCAGCGCCGTGACCAGGTACTCTACGGAATTGTCCAGGGCGGGGTCTTCCCCGAGCTACGAAAGCGGTCGGTCGAGTTCCTGACTTCATTGGACTTCCCCGGTTATGCTATCGGTGGCCTGAGTGTCGGCGAGCCAAAGCAGGTAACCCTGGATATTACTGCGGAGACTGCTTCCCTGTTGCCTGAAGATAGGCCACGCTACCTGATGGGGGTCGGCTCACCGGAGGACCTCGTGGAGTGCGTCTCCCGCGGAATAGATATCTTTGATAGTGCCCTGCCTACCCGTGTTGCCCGGAATGGCGCTCTGTTCACGCCTCTGGGGCGGGTGAATATCCTCAATGCGCAGTTCAGTGAGGTACAGCAGCCGGTTGACGCTACCTGTAACTGCTATACCTGCCAAACCTTTTCAGCAGCCTATCTGCATCATCTCTTTAAGGCCAGAGAGTTGCTTGCCTACCGCCTGGCCACCATTCACAACCTGACCTTCATCAGTAACCTGATGCGCCGGATGCGTGAGGCCATCCTCGACGGCACCTTCGTCTCGTTTCGCGACGAATTTCTGGCAAACTACCGACCTACCGATGAAGCCACACGGCTCGACCAGAAGCAGAGGTGGTTCCAGTCGCGAAATGCCAGCAACTAGGCTATTTCACGCCGGTAACGCCCTGAAGGCGCTGGACAATGGCACTGGCCTCACTGATGATACCGTCGATAATCTCCTTGACGCTGGGAATGTCATGGACCAGGCCGACCACCTGACCCACGGTGAACAGGGCATCACTTATATCTCCTGTGTTGTAAGCATTTCTAACATTGTCACCGCTTATCAGGGGAAGTATCTCTTCCAGGGGTGTGCCCTTTTCCTCCATTTCAAGTATCTTCTGGGCGAACTCTGTTTTGACCACCCTTTCTGTGTTGTTGATGGCCTTGTGGATGAGCATCGTGTCGGCTTCGCCGAGCTGGAGCAGCCACTCTTTGGCTTTGTCATGCAGGGAGCTTTCTTTGCTGATAGCAAAGCGTGTGCCCATCAGGACTCCCTCTGCTCCGAGAGCCAGTGCCGAAACGAATCCCCGGGCGTCGGCGATACCACCGGCAGCGATAACCGGTATCTTGACGGCATCGACACAGGCCGGAATAAGCACCGATGAGGCGACATCATCCGGCAGGGGGTGTCCTGCCGCCTCGAAGCTGACAACACTTACTGCATCCACCCCCACCCGCTCAGCCGACCGGGCATGTCTGGCTCCCCCGACCTTGTGCATGATGATAGCGCCGGCATCCTTGACCATCTTCATGTATGGTTCCGGACTACGCCCCGAAGTCTCGAAAATACGTACCTCCTCGTCGAGGGCCGCCGCAATATATTCCTCATAGTTTACCGGCCTCATCGTCGGCAGCAGGGTAACGTTTACCGCGAAAGGCTTGTCGGTAAGACGCCTGGTCTCTTTGATTTCCTCACGGAGCCCCTCGGCGGTTGCGTAGTTGAGAGAGGTTATCATCCCCAGGCCACCGGCGTTGGAGACCGCCGATACCAGCTCAGCCCGTGATAATCCTCCACCCAAAGCCCCCTGGATTATAGGGTATTCAATACCCAGTAGCTCAGTAATTCTGGTTCGAAACAATGGTACTCACCCCCTTTTAACGAAAGCGGGTACTATCAGGAATTGCCTGATGGTAGTACCCGCCTGTCGTCGAATCACGCTTTGATATTAGCTTGCAACCTCTCAGTTGGCAAACTGTTTGTTCATATTTTGCAGTATTTCTTCGGCTTGCTTGACGGTACGTTCGATGACTTCGGCCACTGTGGGGGTATCCTTTATCCTGCCGGCAGTCTGCCCCATCATGAGAATGCCGTTTACGGGGTCTGTCAGGGCTACTCTGAAAAGCCGGCCACCAACGGCGAAGCGCATTGATGAAGCCAGGCCGCGCCGACCACCTCCGATACCTGACGGCTGTTTTCGCATATTATTGGCAGTACGGAGCAACTCTCCCCAAGACATGTTCAGTGTTTTCTTCATATATAAGCCCGCAGAAATGGCATCGAAAAGCGGGAAGGTCTTCTTCTTGAGCAGGTCTTCAGCAGCCTTGTTTCTCAGTACCCGGCAGTTAATACCGTCGAAGGCCGGGTCGATAACTGTATCTTCTTCGCTGGCATTGACCCAGGTCTGTTTCACAGCATCAGCAACTTCGGCTTCCTGGGTGGCTGCTAGACGACTGCCCATCGATATGCCCTCAGCCCCGAGTGCCAGGGCGGCTGCCAGGCTGTGTCCATCAGCATAGCCGCCGGCTCCGATGCAGGGGGCCTTGACTGCCTCGGAGATAGTTGGTACCAGAACCAGGGCACCGACGTTACCAGAGTGGGAGGCGGCTTCGTATCCGGTAATAACCAGTGCGTCAGCACCGAGTTGCTCGGAGCGAAGGGCATGTCTGAGCAGGGCGATTGTACCGATTACCTTACCACCATAGCCATGCACTGCTTCGATGAGAGGGGCAATCTCCGGGGGCCTGCCCAGAGCGTAGTTCAGTACCGGGACCTTCTCCTCGATGACAATCGGTACACGCTGTGCAGAGCCGATTCCCAGGGTCAGGTTCACGCCGAAGGGTTTATCAGTAAGTTCCTTGATTTCCTTAATTGCCTCCTTAAGCCCATCGGGGGTCTGGTGGTTTCCGGCAAGGACACCGAGGCCGCCAGCGTTGGAGACAGCTGCGACCAGCTTGGGCGTGGTCAACCAGTTCATTCCCGCCAGCATGATAGGATACTTGATTCCGAATAGCTCAGTCATTCTTGTTTTCATAGCACCTTATCTCCTTCTGTATCGAACTTGAGTCAATACCCATCCGCCCATCTGTCCACCAACCAGTTCAGCATTAACCGACTATTAATCACCTCCTGCTGTTCTCTGCTTGGCTCAGTCGGCCAGGCCCATCTTTTGAAGACGCTGCATGATGACGCTGGCCTCACTGATTATATTGTCGATGATTTCCTTAACTGTGGGGATGTCATGTATCAGCCCGATTACCTGCCCCACTGATATGGCTGCTCCAGAGCCGATATCACCAGTAGCATAGACGTTTCTCCCGCGCTGCCCGCTAATCATCGGCATGAGCTCTTCTAGGCTGGCACCGCGATTCTCCATCTCCAGAATCTTTTCCGAGTGTTCCGTCCTGACAACACGTGAGGCATTCTTGATCGACTTTTGGATAAGTATGGTATCCATTTCACCAAGTGTCAGCAGCCAGTCTTTCACATTGTTATGGATAATGCAGTCCTTACTTGCCATGAAGCGCGTGCCCATGAGCACACCCTCGGCTCCCATCGCCAGGGCGGCAACAAACCCCCGGGCATCAGCTATGCCTCCCCCGGCAACAACGGGTACCTTCACCGCATCAACCGCAATCGGGATTCTGACCATTGAGCCTACTTCTTCCTGACCCGGATGTCCGGCTGCTTCCATACCGAGGATGGTAACCGCATCCACACCAACCCGCTCTGCCGTTTTAATGTCCTTGGTCCTGGTTGCACGGTGCAGAACGGTTACTCCGGCGTCCTTACACAGTTTAATGTAAGGTTCCGGACTCCGCCCTGAGGTCTCGATAATTTTAACACCCTCCTCTATAGCGGCAAGGAAGTAGTCCTCATATTTGATAGGTCGGGCCGAAGGTAGCAAGGTGACGTTGATCGCAAAGGGCTTGTCGGTCAACTGCTTGGTCTTCTTGATGGCTTCCCGGAGCTCATCTGTCGTCTGGTAGCCCAGGGAAGCCATGATGCCAAGCCCACCAGCGTTAGAGACCGCCGAAACAAGTTCCGGGCCTGACATGTAGGCCATCGGCCCGGCGAGAATCGGGTACTCTATGCCGAGTAGCTCTGTAATTCTTGTTTTGAGCATAAGGTTTTCTTTCTCCTTTCAATTTTATCTCAAATTTATTTCCGTCGGGTGCTGGCTGCCATTGTCAGCCGCCACCGAGAAGGTACAGTATGTGGAGTTCATCACCATCAATGACCGGCACGGCTAAATCAGCCGCGTCAGCGAACTCACCGTTGAGATAGACACTGACATAATCTAATAATTTCCCCTCTCCGGCAAAAAGTGCTTTGCTGATATCAGGGAACTTTTGGATGAGGTGGTCGAGACATTCGGCGATGGTGCTGCCGGTGACCTCAACCACCTCGTAGCCACCGGTGTGGGGCTGTAAATACGAGGGAATGTTTATCTTGACACTCATAGTGTGATTGCTCTGTTTCCTTTTGCGACTCTCCGTATTGCCAGGTTAAAATTAGGTCAGAAATGCAGCTCCATCGCCCTCGGAGGGCAGGCTTTGATACACAGACCGCAGGCGATACATTTGTCATTATCAAAAGCAACCATCCGGCTTTTTCTGTCTAGTTCAAAAGCCATAGTGGGGCAGATAGTGATACAGGCGCCACAGTGGGTACAACGTTCCTCGTTGCGTGTTACATTCTGGCTGAGTGATTGGATTTGGACGCCAGCCTCACTCAGATAATTGATGCCATGGTCATAGTCGTCCTGTTCACCCTTGAGTTCCAGTACCATCAGCCCTTCTTCCTCCGGGGTAACTGAGGCCTTCAGGATGTTAAACTCCAGGTCATAGTCTTTAATTAACCGGTAGACAATCGGCCGGTCCACCAGTCGGCGGGGGAAATGCAGCACAATTCTTCGAGAAACAGTCATTCCACCACCTCCGCAGTTGTTTTCAAATGTTGAACTCAAATCTAGGCCTCCCCGTGGAGGCCAGAGCTTTCACCGGAAGGTTCTCAGTGCTTAAGCAGCCACGCATTACGTAAGGAATAACACTACACGATGTATTTACTTATGATAGCAGTATCGTTACCACTTCGTACGGTACTGGTAAGCTCCTCTTCGTAACACGTTTTCCTCAGAATAATAGTATTTCATGGTCGGTTTGTCAATTTGTCGCTAACCGGGGCCAGGATGTGCTGACTTTGACAAAGTGATTACAGCTTGCTAACCTATTTTATAGTGCAGTGAGTAGACTCAAAGAGCTGGCGTTAAGGAAGATAGACCTCCATATACATACCCCAAAATCAGTCTGCTACAATAATATGTCCGATACCCCGGAGCAGATAACTGACGCGGCTCTTGCCGCCGGCCTTGATGCAATCGCCATCACCGACCATAATTCGGTGGAGGCAATCGAGGGCATGCGGCAGGCGGCTTATGAGAAGGGACTTAGCATCTTTCCTGGCATCGAGTTGTCTACGGTCGGTGGACATATCCTTGCCCTGTTTTCTCTCGATACGCCGATTGAGGAGTTAAGAAATTTCCTCGTGCGTGTCGGGCTTGACCGTCATCAGTGGGGGGATGCCATTAATATAACTGACGGAGACACAGAAGAGGTGCTTCGGGAAATAGTGGATTGGGGTGGACTGGCGATTGCGTCCCATGTTGAACGGTGGCCCAGTGGTTTCCTTGAGACGAATCAGCCACGCCAGGTCAAAATGGCAATTCATGCCAGCGAGTATCTCAGTGCCCTCGAGATTACCATTCCCCAGAACAAGTCTCAGTGGAACGCCGGGGCAATGCGTGGCTACCCTACAAAACGCGCCTGTACGCAGGGCTCTGACGCTCATAACCTGGAAGAAATTGGCCGACGGCCGCTGTATGTTAGGATGGAGTCAATAAGTCTGAACGCATTACGGAAGGCTATTCAGGACTACGAGACAGCAATCTATTTCCCGGAAGAGCTTACCTGTTAAGGGCGGTTACCCCTGTTGGAAAGGAGTGCATAACTGATGGCGGAAAAAGCAAAGGTACCAGTAGAGTATCCTGATATTATATATACCAAGGAGAATGGCATTGCCACTATCAAGATGAACCGTCCCGATAAAATGAATGCCTTTACTCCTGAGATGTCAGACAGCCTTTACCGGGCGGTAGAAGACAGCATGAATGACGATGATGTAAAGGTACTGGTTATTACGGGGACCGGCCGGGCCTTTTGCTCAGGTGCCGATGTCAAGGCGATGGCGGAGCGCCTGAAGCAGCCGGGTGCTCAGGATACCATGATGGCGAGGAGTTCGGAGCGTATTTCGCTTCACCTGCTGATGCAAAAATGCCTGAAGCCAATTATCGGGGCCATAAATGGGGTAGCCGTCGGTGGTGGTCTTGATTTTGCCTGTGCCTGTGATATCCGTATTGCCTCCGACAAAGCGCGCTTTGCCGAGGTTTTTATCAGGCGTGGCATGCTGCCAGCCGCCGGCGGTACCTACTTTCTACCGAGACTTGTCGGTATCGATAAGGCACTTCTCATGGCTATGACAGGTGACATGGTCGATGCTAAGGAGGCAGAGCGTATCGGGCTGGTTACGATGGTCGTCCCTCATGACGAACTCGAAATCGCCACCATGGAACTGGCAGAGAAGCTGGCCAAAGGACCGACACTGGCAATTCAGAAGACGAAGAAGGCCATTTATGAAGGTCTGAAGTTTGACCTTGAAGAGACCTTGAAGTATATCAGTGCCCAAATGAAGGAACTCAACCAGACACGGGACCACCAGGAAGGGGCCACAGCCTTCGTGGAGAAGCGAGAGCCGTTATTCCGGGGAGAGTAGGAGAAGGCCCTCCCCTCCTGTCATCGGTAGCAACTCGATATTTTCCTGGTGCAGTGTCCCGTTTTGTTTCGCTAATGAAATAGTTCGACTTTTGTGAAGAAAAGCGCGATTATCGGTAACCTTGTGCCTGGGCTCAGTAATCTGGTGGTGAAGTGGTCAGACCGCAAGGCTTTTCATTATTTTCTCTCTCAGGCAGCTACAGATGAGGTGCTCAAGTACCAGGTGGAATGATTCCACCTGCGGGGTGGAGTTGATGGGGACAACAATGGAGACATCAGCGATTTCCTTCATGGCCCCGCCGTCGAAGCCACTCATACTGATGGTCTTGCCCCCAATATCCTGAATGTAGCTCATCGCCTTGAGAAGGTTCTGCGACCATAATCCGGCCTTATCCTTGCCTGTGCCACCGTGGACGCTTATGCAGATTAGAATGTCACCCTTCTCGGCCTTCGTTTTTAGCTGCTCGCTGAATAAATTATCAAAACCATCATCATTAATAAGGGCCAGCACCAGTGGGATATTGTCGTTAAGGCACTCCGCCTTGAGCCCTGGCCTGCCCGCAACCGCAGTGGTTTTGACCAGGTCGCAGGCAAAATGGGTCGCGGTAGATGCGGAGCCACCGTTACCACAGGTATAGATATGTTTTCCACTTTTCCAGGCATCGTAGAGCAGTTCTACGGCCATATCAACCGCAGACACGGAGATGAGCTCGGTAATATGGCGTGTCTCTGCGAGATAATTCTGGATAAATGGCTTATTCTTCATGTCACTCTCTATGTGTTGACCAGTATTTTGGCACCGTCGAAGTCGAACCGGAACCGCTCCCATCTGAGGCCGCACTTTTTCATGGCTTCTATAATCCTTGGCTTGTAGCTGTTCTCGCAGTAGAACATGAAGAAACCTCCACCGCCGGCCCCGATAAGCTTGCCGCCGGACGCCCCGTTCTTTCTGGCTAACTCATAGCATTCATCAAAGAGAGGGTCGGATATATTTTGGGAGCGCTTTCTCTTTACCTCCCAGTGAGCATGCAGGAGCTCACCAAGCATGTCGGGTTGTCCTTTCTCAAGATACTTTCTCGTCTCCAGCCCTATTTCCTTAATCTGATGGAGGTTGTTGAGCATGACCGGGTCATCCTGTTTTGACCTCGTGTCCTGTTCCACCAGAATGTCAGAGGCTTCTCTTTCTCTGCCGGTGAAGAAGAGGAGAAGATTACTTTCTAGATGGTCTACTATCTCCCGTGAAACTCTCAGGGGTTCTGCCATGACATCTCCATTTTTGTCGAAGGTGAGGCAGGTGAGGCCACCGAAGGCAGCCATATACTGGTCCTGCTTGCCGATGGGTTCTCCGAGAATGTCGATTTCAATATGGCAAGCTTCTTCAGCAAGTTGCTTCTGGTTGATAAAGTCCCTTTTATATGCGTGGAGGGCGTTAAGGAGGGCTACGGTGAAGGCAGAGGACGTGCCCAGGCCGCAGCCGGCAGGAACATCGGCGGTAGAATGAAGCTCTATCCCTTGCTCGCTTCCAAGCAAATCTAATGCCGCCCGGAAAATACGGTGCTTAATTTCAGCAACCGTGTCTACTATCTCTGTCTGCGAATAGCTGAGACGGATGCTGTCATAGAACCTCTTGTTGGCCAGGATGTTGCAGTACTTATTAATGCCGGCGGCAATGAGGAATCCCCCGTACTTGGAATAGTAAGATTTGAGGTCCGTTCCGCCTCCACCAAGGGTTAATCTGGTGGGTGCCCTGGAGAGTATCACCTTACCCCCTTGACGTATTCGTTGAACTCCGTGAATCCCTGTGGGGAGCCTATCTCGTAGAATCGCTCTGTGACCTCGTAGGCGAGGAGCTCTTGTGAAGCTATCAGGCGGGAGAAGAGGTCTTCAAGCAAATAGAACCGGCCGGCCGGGACCATTTCAAGGACGCGCTTTCTGAAGACACTCACCCCATAATCAATGTAGACCATTTCTCTGGTCTTCTCCTGTTTGTCATATCTACTGATGAGGTTCCCCTCAACCGCGGTGTTGCTCTTATCAAAGCGGCCATGGTTTTCAAAAACAGTCATCAGGGCAAGCTTATCCTGTGCTTCGAAGTAGCGCATCACTGCCGGGAAATCAACCGACAGGTAAGAGTCGCCGTACATGCAGCAGAAGATGTCGCTGAGCAAAGAAGCGGCATTCTTGAGTGCCCCGGCAGTACCCAGGGGCGTGTCCTCGTAGCTATAACGAATGCTGACGCCATGCTTCTGCCCGTCTCCAAAGTACCCTTCGATTTGCCTCCCGAGATGCCCGACACACAGGACTATGTTCCTGATACCTGCCCTGCGCAGTAAGTCCAGCTGATATTCCAGGAAGGGTCTTCCTTGTATTTCGACCAGAGACTTGGGGAGGTCTTTGGTCAAGTGTCCCAATCTTGTTGCCAGCCCTCCGGCCAGTATGACCACCTGCGTGTCTGCCAAGGTGAACAATACCTCGTGCGGTTTGAGGTGAGTATAAACCAAGCGGTGCCACCAGTCAATAAACTGGCGGGCGGTCTTAACAGTAAAGGGGCCAGAAGTTTGGACTCTGGCCCCCTTTACTGCTCCCGGTTAGTGTTGATTGCTACTTCTGGTTGAACAACGACTGTCGTGGTCTAGTAACCCATCTCATGCTTCAGGTCCTGGTCAATCCAGCGGTACTTGACAGCGCTGCCAACATTGTAGTAGCCGACGGAAAAGGCACCGTAACAGTTCTTTACCCATGGCCACCACATATTATAGTATTCTGGGACGACCGAGGGAATAACGTAAGCCTGCTCAAGGAGCCACGGCATCAGCTCGCGGTGGATTCTCATCATTTCGGCTTCGTTGGTACCGGCGTACTGTATTATCTCGGCATAGGCGTCTTCAATCTCGGGTACATCGTAGTGTTCATCGATATAGCTGACGTTGTAAGAACCGGGACCCCTGAAGTTAATCATCTTCATGTAGGTACCGTTACCCGAGTCAGCGCAGTACATAATCTCATAGGCGGTATGGTTCCTGGCGCGGGTCCGACCGCTGTAATCAGTAGCATCATAGATATGGAGCTGCATGTTGATGTTGATGTCTGTCAGCATCTCCTGGTATAAAACGAGGATGTCCAGCATTGCAGGGGTGCTGTAACAGATGACTTCGCAATCAAAACCCTCGCTATAGCCCGCCAAGTCCATAAGCTCCAGGGCTGCTTCCAGGTCGTGTCCATAGAGCGCCTGGACATTTGCGGGTAGCTCCTCCAGGGGCACATAGGCATCCAGGTACTCCTTGGTGGGTGTTATCGGCCAGGTTAATAACTCACCCGAGCCCTGCCAGTACTGATCTCTTATCAGTGGCTGGTCTATGGCCAGCATCATTGCCTGTCTGACCTCTTTTTTACTGAAGGGTGACTCCGGCAGGTCTGTCCTGAAGAACATGCAGTTAGTAGCGTCAGGTAGGTAAGTCTGACGTTCTACTTCACTCATCTTTGGGTCAGTGACAATGGGCTGGGCATCGTTGTAGTTAAGCCCGACCATCGTATCAATCTGCCCGGCGCGAAAGGCTGCTTCCCTGACAGAGGGGTCTACTATGATTAGCGACCTGAATGAGTCAACATAGGGTAATTGATTCTCCGGGTGGAAGGGGTCGGTCTCCCAGTAGTCCGGGTTCCTGACATAGGTCATCTGGCTGCTGGCGACATAGTCGGCCAGCAGGAATGGCCCGGTGCCGACTACGTGCTCCCAGTCTGTCTCGCCCCCGTATAGCTCAGTCACCTCGGGTGCTACTATTGACATGTAGTCGGGTATCAGGGTTACCAGGTTTACCCACTGGTCGATGGGGACAGTGCAGGTCACTGTCCGCGCATCACTATCGACTGTCACCTCCAGGGTACGGCACATTTGGGCATAGAAGTACGCAAAATACCCTGCCGATGTGGCTCTCTCAATGGTAAATGCAACGTCTTCAGGAGTCAGCAGCCGGCCGTTTACCGGCGGCTTGTTCTGCCAGTGGACTCCCTCGCGGATGTGGAAGATGATTGTACCCAGCTCGGGTATCTCCCAGGTATCGGCCAGACAACCTGTCTTCAGGTCCATACGGTTATCGCCGCTATTAACGAAATCGGTCTGACCGGTGCCGGCCGGTCCTTTTGTCCAGTCACCCTGCAACAGCTCATTATGTGTAAATTTTGAGGAGCCAACATAAACATGGCCTCCGTAGTTACCCCCGACGACCTCGTCAAAATAGGAAGGGTCTGCGGAGGCTGTGGATGTGTATGTGCCACCGTACTGCGGCACCTCTTCTTCCTCTTCTTCCTCCTCCTCTTCTTCTTCCTCTTCTTCCTCCTCCTCTTCTTCTTCCTGCTCGCCAGTTGAGCCGCCGCCACAAGACCATGCCACCAGGGTCAAGGCCATGATACAACTAAGGAATATCCAGAATAATTTTTTCTTCACTTCCTCTCACCTCCTTTAACCTGGGTTAGCAATTTCTACTTTACTCCTGTTTCTGAGATTCTCACATCTCGCACCTCCGTTGCTACGGATGGCCGTTTTAAACGAGCTGGTTTTACCCTGTCTCCAGTCCTGTACAGTTTGGGTGAGTATAAACCAATCGGCAACACTAGTCAATAGACTGGCGGCCGGTTGTAAAAATAAAGGGGCCAGAGGTTCGAACCTCCGGCCCCTTTCCTGCTCGTGGTTGATATTGGTACGTTATTTCTGGTTGAGCAACTACTCCCCGGTCTAGTATCCCATGTCGTGCTTCAGTTCCTGGTCAAGCCAGATATACTTGGCGGTACCATAATAGTTGTAGTAGCCGACGGCATAGCAACCATAGTAGTTCTTTACCCACGGCCACCAGAACACGTAGTATTCCGGAACCACCGCGGGGATACAGTAGGCCTGCTCAAGGAGCCACGGCATCAATGCTTTGTTTATTGCCATCATGGCTGCTTCGTCGGTGCCAGCATACTGTATTATCTCGGCATAGGCATCTTCAATCTCAGGTACATCGTAGTTTTCATCAATGTAGCTGACGTTGTAAGAGCCTGGACCCCTGAAGTTTATCATCTTCATGTAGGTACCGTTGCCCGAGTCGGTGGCGTACATAATCTCATAGGCGGTGTGGTTCCTGGCGCGGGTACGATTGTTGTAGTCAGTATAATCATGAATGTCGAGCTCCATGTGGATGTTTATGTCCTCCAGCATCTCCTGATACATAGAGAGGATGTCTATCATCGTGGGCGTATTCCAGCAGATGACAGAGCAGTCGAAGCCCTCTCCGTAACCGGCCTGCTCCATCAGTTCCTGGGCTGCTTCCACGTCATGCCCGTAGAGTGCTGCGACATTTTCGGGCAGTTCCTCCAGGGGCATATAGGCATCCATGTATGCGATGGTGGGCGTCAGCGGCCAGGTCACTATCTCGCCCGAGCCTTGCCAGTACTGGTCTCTTATCAGCGGCTGGTCTATGGCCAGCATCATCGCCTGCCTGACCTCTTTATGGCTGAAGGGTGACTCCGGCATGTCGGTTCTGAAGAACATGCAGGTAGTCCCATCGGGTAGGTAAATCTTCTGATTCACTACACTCATGCTGGGGTCAGTTGCCACGGATTGGGCATCGTTATAGTTCCTCGCCGGCATCGTATCAATCTGCCCGGCTCTAAAGGCTGCTTCTGCAACGGAGGGGTCTACGATGACCAACTGCTTGTATGTTGACACATAAGGAAGCTGGTCCCCCTCTCCCGGGCCGATGGGGTTTGTTTCCCAGTAGTCAGGATTTCTAACCATGGTTAACTGGCTGTTGGAGACAAAATCGGTCAGTATGAAGGGTCCCGTGCCGACGACGTTATGCCAGTCTGCTTCGCCTCCGTACAGCTCAACCACCTCGGGTGCCACTATTGAGTGGTAGTCTGGTATCAGGGTTACCAGGTTGACCCACTGGTCTATGGGGACGGTGCAGGTCACTGTCCGCGCATTGCTATCGACTGTTATCTCCAGGGTCCGGCACATTTGGGCATAGAAATACGCAAAATACCCGCCGGTCAGTGCCCTTTCTATGGAAAATTTGACGTCTTCAGGTGTCAGTAGACGGCCATTAAGTGGCGGCTTGTTCTGCCACCTGACGCCCTCGCGGATGTGGAAGATGATTGTCCCCAGCTCAGGTATCTCCCAGGTATCGGCCAGGGAACCGGTCTTCTGGTCCATGCGGTTATCGCCGCCGTTCATGAAATCGGTCTCATTAGTGCCGGCCGGTCCTTTTGTCCAGTCGCCCTGCAACAGCTCATTATGGGCCAATGCCATCGTGGGGGCATAGACATGGCCTCCGTAGTTGCCGCCAACGACTTCATCAAAATAGGAAATGTCCGCGGCTCTTGAGACCACGTATGTGCCTCCGTACTGTGGCACCTCTTCTTCCTCTTCTTCCTCCTCCTCCTCTTCTTCCTCCTCCTCCTCTTCTTCCTCTTCCTCTTCCTCCTGCTCACCAGGCTCTTTTTCGCCGCAGGACCATGCCACCAGGGTCAAGGCCATGATACAACTAAGAAGTATCCATAATAATTTTTTCTTCACTTCCTCTCACCTCCTTTAACCTGGGTTAGTAATTTCTGCTGTCACCCCTGTTTTTGAGGTTATCACATCTTGCGCCTCCTTTGCTTTTAATAGCCGTTTCTAGATAACTCGATTTTACCCTGTCTCCAGTCCTGTACAGTTTTGGGTGAGTATAAACCAATCTGCAACACTAGTCAAATAGCCTGGCGGCCGGTTGTAAAAATAGAGGGGCCAGAGGTTCGAACCTCCGGCCCCTTTCCTGCTCCTGATTTATGTTGGTAGGTTATTTCTGGTCGACTAACTACTCCTGCAGCCTAGTATCCCATGTCGTGCTTCAGTTCCTGGTCAAGCCAGATATACTTGGCGGTACCGTAATAGTTGTAGTAGCCGACGGCATATTCACCATGGTAGTTCTTTACCCACGGCCACCAGAACACGTAGTATTCTGGCACCACGTCAGGGATGCAGTAGGCCTGTTCGAGGAGCCACGGCATCAATGCTTTATTTATTGCCATCATGGCCGCTTCGTCGGTGCCAGCATACTGTATTATCTCGGCATAGGCATCTTCGATTTCGGGTACATCGTAGTCCTCATCGATATAGCTGACGTTGTAAGAACCGGGACCCCTGAAGTTTATCATCTTCATGTAGGTGCCGTTACCCGAGTCGGTGACATACATAATCTCATAGGCGGTGTGGTTTCTGGCGCGGGCTCGATTGTTATAGTCAGTGTAATCATGAATGTCGAGCTCCATGTGGATATTGATGTCCTCCAGCATCTCCTGATACATAGAGAGGATGTCTATCATCGTGGGCGTATTCCAGCAGATGACAGAGCAGTCGAAGCCCTCTCCGTAACCGGCCTGCTCCATCAGTTCCTGGGCTGCTTCCACGTCATGCCCGTAGAGTGCTGCGACATTTTCGGGCAGTTCCTCCAGGGGCATATAGGCATCCATGTATGCGATGGTGGGCGTCAGCGGCCAGGTCACTATCTCGCCCGAGCCTTGCCAGTACTGGTCTCTTATCAGCGGCTGGTCTATGGCCAGCATCATCGCCTGCCTGACCTCTTTATGGCTGAAGGGTGACTCCGGCATGTCGGTTCTGAAGAACATGCAGGTAGTCCCATCGGGTAGGTAAATCTTCTGATTCACTACACTCATGCTGGGGTCAGTTGCCACGGATTGGGCATCGTTATAGTTCCTCGCCGGCATCGTATCAATCTGCCCGGCTCTAAAGGCTGCTTCTGCAACGGAGGGGTCTACGATGACCAACTGCTTGTATGTTGACACATAAGGAAGCTGGTCCCCCTCTCCCGGGCCGATGGGGTTTGTTTCCCAGTAGTCAGGATTTCTAACCATGGTTAACTGGCTGTTGGAGACAAAATCGGTCAGTATGAAGGGTCCCGTGCCGACGACGTTATGCCAGTCTGCTTCGCCTCCGTACAGCTCAACCACCTCGGGTGCCACTATTGAGTGGTAGTCTGGTATCAGGGTTACCAGGTTGACCCACTGGTCTATGGGGACGGTGCAGGTCACTGTCCGCGCATTGCTATCGACTGTTATCTCCAGGGTCCGGCACATTTGGGCATAGAAATACGCAAAATACCCGCCGGTCAGTGCCCTTTCTATGGAAAATTTGACGTCTTCAGGTGTCAGTAGACGGCCATTAAGTGGCGGCTTGTTCTGCCACCTGACGCCCTCGCGGATGTGGAAGATGATTGTCCCCAGCTCAGGTATCTCCCAGGTATCGGCCAGGGAACCGGTCTTCTGGTCCATGCGGTTATCGCCGCCGTTCATGAAATCGGTCTCATTAGTGCCGGCCGGTCCTTTTGTCCAGTCGCCCTGCAACAGCTCATTATGGGCCAATGCCATCGTGGGGGCATAGACATGGCCTCCGTAGTTGCCGCCAACGACTTCATCAAAATAGGAAATGTCCGCGGCTCTTGAGACCACGTATGTGCCTCCGTACTGTGGCACCTCTTCTTCCTCTTCTTCCTCCTCCTCCTCTTCTTCCTCCTCCTCCTCTTCTTCCTCTTCCTCTTCCTCCTGCTCACCAGGCTCTTTTTCGCCGCAGGACCATGCCACCATGGTCAATGCAATGATACAACAAAGGAATATCCACAAAAACTTTTTCTTCAATACCTCTCTCCTCCTTTAACCTGAGCGACTAATTTCTGCTATCACCCCTGTTTTTGAGGTTATCACATCTTGCGCCTCCTTTGCTTTTTATAGCCGTTTCTAGATAACTCGATTTTACCCTGTCTCCAGTCCTATGCAATTTGAAGTGAGTATAAACCAATCGACACCACTAGTCAAATAGCCTGGCGGCCGGTTGTAAAAATAAAGGGGCCAGAGGTTCGAACCTCTGGCCCCTTAACTGCTCCTTGTTTATGTTGGTACGTTACTTCTGGTTTGAAAGTGCCTGCTCGCGCTCGGCGAGATGCTTGGATAATTTTTTACTCATTCCGGAGTAGCGTCCCAGCCCACCTCTCAGCCTGGGGTCCAGCAGGTCTCTTATGGCGTCTCCGAGCATGTTTATCCCCCAGACGACGATACTAAGGGCTACGCCGGGCCATATGGCTAGATGTAGCGCGTCATTGAAGTATCTTCGTCCCTGATTAATCATGCCGCCCCAGCTGGGGAAAGGCTCCGGGATACCGTAGCCAAGGAAGCTGATACTCGCCTCGGCAAGGATAGCTGCCCCCATGCGTGACGTAAAGACGATAATCACGGGGGCCATAATATTGGGCAAAACATGCTTCCAGAGGATTGTCCTGGTCGGTGCGCCAACAGCCCTGGCAGCCTCGAGGTAGACATTTGACTTAATGCCGATAACGGCGCTCCTTACTGTTCTGGAGCCGGTAATGCCGTAGAGTATCCCCAGTACCATTATCACCTGAATGATGCCCGGTCCCACCAGGGCCATCAGTGTTATCATGATAAAAATGCCTGGGAAGCACATCCAGGCATCAACGAATCGCTGAAGCACCAGGTCGGTTTTACCGCCAACGTAACCCGAGATGATACCGATGAAGCAACTGATAAGGGTGGAGAGGATACTGACTCCCAGGCCGACAATCATGGAGATTTGAGCACCATAGATAATACGGCTGAGCACGTCTCTTCCCAGCTGGTCGGCTCCCAGCCAGAAGTGCCAGTTCATTGGCTCCAATCTGACAGCCCCTGTTACCCTGAACCCGTCTTGGTATCCGTAGGGGGCTATCCAATGAGCAAAAATGCCGACAATGAGTAACATCAGAACGATGGCGGCGCCAACGGTGCCCAGTGGCTTCTCCTTGACGAGCCTGACAACCAGGTCAACCCAGAAGGAACGCGGTTTCCTTGTTGATAGTTGGCCGACATAAAGTCCGGTTGTTTCCTCAGCCATTTTCCTTCTTTCCCCTCTTATCTGTAACGAATTCCGGGGTCAAGCCGGGCGTACATCAGGTTGACCGCAAGGTTGGCCAAGCAGGATGACAGTGGCCATCATCACATCTATCTTTATATACGGCATAGTCCCCCTTTGAGTGAGTATAAACCAAGCAGTGACGCCAGTCAACAGGCTGGCGGGCGGTTTCAAACGCAAAGGGGCCAGAGGTTCAGACCTCCGGCCCCTTTACCTGCTACTGGTTGATTTTGGTGCGTTATTTCTGGTTGAACAACCACTCCCGCAGTTTAGTATCCCATGTCGTGCTTCAGGTCCTGGTCGATCCAGATATACTTTGCGGTACCCCAATAGTTGTAGTAGCCGACAGCATATTCACCATGGTAGTTCTTTACCCACGGCCACCAGAACACGTAGGATTCCGGGAGCACGTTGGGGATACAGTAGGCCTGCTCAAGGAGCCACGGCATCAATGCTTTATGTATTGCCATCATGGCCGCTTCGTCTGTACCGGCATACTGTAGAATCTCGGCATAGGCATCCTCGATCTCGGTTACACTATAGTCCTCGTCGATGTAGCTGGGATTGTAAGAACCCGGACCCCTGAAGTCTATCATCTTCATATAGGTACCGTTGCCCGAGCCACCACTGTACAGAATCTCATAGGCGGTGTGGTTCCTGCCACGGCTACGATTGTTGTAGTCAGTGTAATCATGAATATCGAGCTCCATGTGGATGTTGATGTCCTCCAGCATCTCCTGATACATAGAGATGATGTCTATCATTACCGGCGTATTCCAGCAGATGACAGTGCAGTCGAAACCCTCGCCGTAACCGGCCTGGTCCATCAGTTCCAGGGCCGCTTCCACGTCATGGCCATAGAGTGCCTGGACATTCTCGGGTAGCTCCTCCAGGGGCATATAGGCATCCATGTATGCCGGTGTAGGTGACAATGGCCAACTCACTAAAACGCCCGAGCCCTGCC
Organism: uncultured Dehalococcoidales bacterium; assembly: GCA_964611805.1. Lineage (GTDB taxonomy): Bacteria > Chloroflexota > Dehalococcoidia > Dehalococcoidales > Fen-1064 > W589. Next base: position 47,739 of record CAZTBG010000004.1, read on the forward strand.
AGTACTGGTCCCTTATCATCTCGTTGTCAATGGCCAACATAATCGCCTGCCTGACCTCTTTTTTACTGAAGGGCGACTCTGGCAGGTCTGTCCTGAAGAACAGGCCGGTACCTCCATCGGGGAGGTATTTCTTATACTCTATTTGACCAGCCAGCTTGGAGTCAGTGGCCACGGATTGGGCATCGTTGTAAGTGATCGCCGGCATCACATCAATCTGCCCGGCACGGAAGGCTGCTTCCTTGACGGAGGGGTCTACAATGACCAGCTGCTTATATGAGCTCACATAAGGAAGCTGGTTCCCCATCCCTGGTCCGATGGGGTCAGTTTCCCAGTAGTACGGGTTCCTGATCATGGTAACCTGGCTGTTGTCGACGAAGTCGGTCAGTATGAACGGGCCGGTGCCGACGACGTTCCGCCAGTCTGTCTGGCCTCCGTATAAGTCAATCACCTCGGGTGCCATAATTGAGGTATAGTCGGGTATCAGAGTAAGCATGTTGACCCACTGGTCTATGGGGACGGTGACGGTTACCGTCCGTGCCACATCGTCACTTGTTATCTCTATCGACTGGGCCATTGCGTTATAGAAATAGGCGAAATACCCGGCTGTCATCGAATGCTCCAGAGACAACTCGATGTCCTCGGGTGTCAGCAAGCGGCCGTTAACCGGCGGCTTGTTCTGCCATCTGACCCCCTCACGGATGTGGAAAACGATTGTCCCCATCTCAGGTATCGTCCAGCTATCGGCCAGACAGCCCGTCTTCTGGTCCATGCGGTTATCACCACCATTCATGAAGTCGGTTTCGTTGGTGCCAGCCGGACCCTTCGTCCAGTCGCCCTGCAATAGCTCATTGTGGGTCAGGGCGTTGGTGGGGGCATAGACGTGGCCTCCGTAGTTACCTCCAACGACTTCGTCAAAATACGTAACGTTCTCGTTTCTGGAGACCACGTATGTGCCACCGTACTGTGGCACCTCTTCCTCCTCCTCTTCCTCCTCCTCCTCTTCCTCTTCCTCTTCTTCCTCTTCTTCCTCTTCTTCCTCTTCCTGTTCGCCAGGCTCTTCTCCGCCGCAGGACCAGGCAACCAGAGTCAAGGTCATGATACAGGTAAGGAATATCCATAATAATTTTTTCTTCACTTCCTATCATCTCCTTTCACTGGGTGCGTAATTAGTGCTGTTACTCCTGTTTTTAAAAGCCTCACATCATGCACCTCCCCTGCTTTGGAGAGCTATTTTGAAGCGGCTTATTCGTACTTCAGAAAGGGTTTTGCTAGTATAAATCAAGAGATGTGGTGAGTCAATACCCTAACATAAATCAAAAACAAAGGGGCCAGAGGTTCAGACCTCCGGCCCCTTTACCTGCTACTGGTTGATATTGGTGCGTTGTTTCTGGTTGAACAACCACTCCCGCAGTCTTAGTATCCCATGTCGTGCTTCAGGTCCTCGTCAATCCAGACATACTTGGCAGCGCCGGTATAGTTGTAGTAGCCGACGGCGTAGCAACCATAGTAGTTCTTTACCCACGGCCACCACAGCTGATAATATTCGGGGAGTACATTGGGGCAGCAGTAGGCCTGCTCGAGCAGCCACGGCATTAACGCCTTGTTTATTGCCATCATGGCCGCTTCGTCAGTACCGGCGTACTGTACTATCTCGGCATAGGCCTCTTCAATCTCAGGTACTTCGTAATCAGAGTTGATGTAGCTGGGATTGTACGAGCTGGGACCCCTGAAGTTTATCATCTTCATGTAGGTACCGTTGCCTGACGGGGTGGTGTATAAAATCTCGTATGGGCCGTGGTTCCTGGCGCGGGCTCGATTGTTATAGTCAGTATAGTCATGGATATCGATTTCCATGTTGATGTTAATGTCCGCCAGCATCTCCTGATAGATGGAGAGGATGTCTATCTGCCAGGGCGTATTCCAGATGATAACAGAACAGTCGAAGCCCTCGCCGTAACCGGCCTGGTCCATCAGTTCCAGGGCTGCTTCCACATCATATCCGTAGAGTGCCTGAACATTCTCTGGCAGCTCCTCCAGGGGCATATAGGCATCCATATAGGCCCTGGTGGGTGTCAGCGGCCAGGTCACTAACTCACCCGAGCCTTGCCAGTACTGGTCTCTTATCATCTCCTGGTCTATGGCCAGCATAATCGCCTGCCTGACCTCTTTCTTGCTGAAGGGTGACTCCGGCAGGTCAGTCCTGTAAAACATGCAGGTAACGCCGTCGGGGAGATACTTTACATATTCTATATCACTCATCTTGGGGTCAGTGACGATGGGCTGGGCGTCGTTGTAATTGATTAACTCCATAGTGTAGACCTGCCCGGCCCTAAAGGCTGCTTCCCTGACAGAAGGGTCTACTATGACCACCCACTTGAATGTGTCGATATAGGGTAACTGGTCCCCCATACCCGGGCCGATGGGGTTTGTTTCCCAGTAGTTTGGGTTTTTGATGAGGGTGGCCTGGCTGTTGGACACGAAGTCGGTAAGAATGAACGGCCCGGTGCCGACGACGTTCCGCCAGTCTGTCTCGCCTCCGTATAGCTCAGCTACCTCGGGTGCCGTTATTGAGGTATAATCTGGTACCAGGGTTATCATGTTGACCCACTGGTCTATCGGGACGGTGATGGTTACCGTCCGCGCTGTATTATCGGCCGTTATTTCCATTGTCTGGCACAACGTGGCATAGAAGTAGGCGAAATACCCGGCAGTCTTTACCCGCTCTAAGGATAATTTAACGTCCTCAGGTGTCAGTAGGCGGCCGTTTAGCGGCGGCTTGTTCTGCCATCTGACCCCCTCGCGGATGTGGAAGACGATTGTCCCGAGCTCGGGTATCTCCCAGCTATCGGCCAGGCAGCCCGTCTTCTGGTCCATGCGGTTATCGCCGCCATTGATGAACTCGGTCTCGTAGGTACCGGCCGGTCCCTTGGTCCAGTCGCCCTGCAATAGCTCATTGTGGGTCAGTTTGGTGGTGGGAGCATACACGTGGCCTCCGTAGTTACCGCCGACGACCTCATCGAAATACGAAATATCCGCATTCCTGGCAACTACGAGTGTACCTCCGTACTGCGGTGCCTCTTCCTCTTCTTCTTCCTCTTCCTCCTCCTCTTCTTCCTCTTCTTCCTCTTCTTCCTCTTCCTCCTCCTGCTCACCAGGCTCTTCTCCGCCGCAGGACCATGCCACCAGGGTCAAGGCCATGATACAACTAAGGAGTATCCATAATAATTTTTTCTTCACTACCTCTTATCTCCTTTCACTTGGGTGCGCAATTACTGCGGTCACTCCTTTTTATAAAATTTCACATATTTCACCTCCGTTGGGAAGAAGCAACATCAGGACAATGTCTATACCACGATTACCTGACAGGGTCTCTTTGAAAACGTGAAATTCAATTAAACCCAGAAGGGACGTGGTTTCTTCACTGATAACTCCCCTGCAGGTAGCCCTGCTGTGTTCTCAGCCCGTTTTCCTGTTTACCGTTCTATCTGTAAAGAATCCCGTGGGTTTGAACTAGACGTAATAATAATCAACCAGCAGTATGGCAGTCAGACTAACGCTGGCATAGTCACGTTTGTTCTCTCTGTTATAAAATAGCCCCTCATTAATTCTAGTGAGTATATAACAAGATACGACTCCAGTCAATAGGCAGGCTGATGAATTTTCAAACGAAAAGGGGCCAGAGGTTCGAACCTCCGGCCCCTTGCCTGCTACTGGTTGATGTTGGTGCGTTATTTCTGGTTGAACAACGACTTCCGCAGTCTAGTATCCCAGCTCGTGTTTCAGTTCCTGGTCAAGCCAGACATACTTGACAGAGCCGGCATAGTTGTAGTAGCCGACTGCATAGGTGCCATAGTAGTTCTTGACCCACGGCCACCAGAGCATGTAGTAGTCCGGGACTACTGCTGGGATGACATAGGCCTGCTCGAGCAGCCACGGCATCAGCTCTTTGAACCTTGCCATCATGGCCGCTTCGTCGGTACCGGCATATGACACTACTTCCGCATAGGCCTCTTCAATCTCAGGAACATCGTAGTTCTCGTCGATGTAGCTGGGATTGTAGGAGCTGGGCCCCCTGAAGTTAATCATCTTCATGTAGGTACCGTTACCAGAGGGAGTGATGTACAGAATCTCATAGGCGGTGTGGTTTCTGGCGCGGGCCCGTGTGCTGTAGTCAGCATAATCATGAATGTCGAGTTCCATGTTGATGTTGATGTCCGCCAGCATCTCCTGGTACATGGAGAGGATGTCTATCATTATCGGAGTATTCCAGCAGATGACAGAGCAGTCGAAGCCCTCGCCGTAGCCAGCCTGCTCCATCAGTGCCTGGGCTGCTTCCAGGTCGTGTCCATAGAGTGCTGCGACATTTGCCGGCAACTCGTCAAGATCCATGTGGGCCGGCTTGTACTCCTTGGTGGGTGTTATCGGCCAGGTCACTAACTCGCCCTCGCCTCCGTAGTACTGGTCCCTTATCATCTCCTGGTCTATGGCCAGCATCATGGCCTGCCTGACCTCTTTATGGCTGAAGGGCGACTCCGGCAGGTCTGTCCTGAAGAACAAGCAGTTGGCCATATCATAGAGGTAAGTCTTATATTCTATTTTACTAACAAAATTGGAATCGGTGACGATGGGCTGGGCATCGTTGTAGTTAATCAACTGCATAACGTCAAGCTGCCCAGTTCTAAATGCTGATTCCCTGACGGAGGGGTCTGGGACGACCAAAGTCTTGATTCTCTCCACATAGGGCAAATGATTCTCCGGGTGGAAGGGGTCGGTCTCCCAGTACAAAGAGTTCCTGACGTAGGTGAGCTGGCTGGAGGGTACATAGTCAGTCAGCATGAACGGCCCGGTGCCGACAACATTATGCCAGTCTGTCTCGCCTCCATATAGTTCAACCACCTCGGGTGCCACAATTGACATATAATCGGGTATCAGGGTTATCAGGTTGACCCACTGGTCTACGGGGACGGTGCAGGTCACCGTCCGCGCATCACTATCGACCGTGACCTCCAGCTCCCTGCACAATGTGGCGTAGAAATACGCAAAATACCCTGCGGACGTTGCCCGCTCTATAGTGAATCCGACGTCTTCAGGTGTCAGCAGCCGGCCGTTTACTGGCTCTTTGTCTTGCCAGTGGACTCCCTCGCGTATGTGGAAGATGATTGTCCCCAGCTCAGGTATTTCCCAGCTATCTGCTATACAGCCTGTCTTCATGTCCATGCGGTTGTCGCCGCCATTGATGAAATCGGACTCGTTTGTACCGGCTGGTCCCCTTGTCCAGTCGCCCTGCAACAGCTCGTTATGGGTCATTTTAGAGCTGGCGGTATAAACGTGACCTCCATAGTTGGGTGGAAGTACTTCGTCAAAGTACGGAGGATCGGCGGCTATGGAGTACGTGTATGTGCCACCGTACTGCGGTACCTCTTCTTCCTCCTCTTCTTCTTCCTCCTCTTCCTCTTCCTCTTCTTCTTCCTCCTCCTGCTCACCAGGCTCTTCTCCGCCGCAAGACCATGCCACCACGGTCAAAGCTATGATACAGGTAAGGAATATCCAGAGAAACTTTTTCTTCACTTACTCACATTCTCCTTTCACTTGGGTGAGTAATTTCTACTGTCGCTCCTATTTCTGGGATTTTTACACAATTATACCTCCTTTGCTTTTAATGGCTGTTTCTAAGCGGCTTGATTTTACCCTGGCTGTTCTGCCTGTTCGTGCTCTGCCAGTCTCTTGGTTAGCTGCTTGGATAATTTTTTCTTCGTTCCGGAGTAGCGTCCCAGCCCACCTCTCAGCCTGGGGTCCAGCAGGTCTCTTATGGCGTCTCCGAGCATGTTTATCCCCCAGACGACGATACTAAGGGCTACGCCGGGCCATATGGCTAGATGTAGCGCGTCATTGAAGTATCTTCGTCCCTGATTAATCATGCCGCCCCAGCTGGGGAAAGGCTCCGGGATACCGTAGCCAAGGAAGCTGATACTCGCCTCGGCAAGGATAGCTGCCCCCATGCGTGACGTAAAGACGATAATCACGGGGGCCATAATATTGGGCAAAACATGCTTCCAGAGGATTGTCCTGGTCGGTGCGCCAACAGCCCTGGCAGCCTCGAGGTAGACATTTGACTTAATGCCGATAACGGCGCTCCTTACTGTTCTGGAGCCGGTAATGCCGTAGAGTATCCCCAGTACCATTATCACCTGAATGATGCCCGGTCCCACCAGGGCCATCAGTGTTATCATGATAAAAATGCCTGGGAAGCACATCCAGGCATCAACGAATCTCTGAATTATCAGGTCGGTTTTACCACCAACGTAACCCGAGATGATACCGATGAAGCCACTGATAAGGGTGGAGAGGACACTGACCCCCAGGCCGACAAACATGGAGATTCGAGCCCCGTAGATAATACGGCTGAGCACGTCTCTTCCCAGCTGGTCGGCTCCCAGCCAGTAGTCCGCGCTCATTGGCGCCAACCTGACAGCACCTGTCACCCTGAACCCGTCTTGGTATCCATAAGGGGCTATAAAGTTAGCAAAAATGCCGACAATGAGCAGTATCAGGACGATGGCAGCGCCGACAGTGCCCAGTGGTTTCTCCTTGACAAGCCTGACAGCCAGGTCAACCCAGAAGGAGCGCGGTTTCCTTATTGATAGTTGGCCGGCATATATTCCGGTTGTTTCTTCAGCCATTTTCCTTCTTTCCCCTTTTATCTGTAACGAATTCTGGGGTCAAGCCAGGCGTATGTCAGGTCGACCAGCAGGTTAGCAAGCAGAATGACGGTGGCCATCATCACGTTTATTCCTGATATTATGGAATAGTCCCTCGCTCCTAGAGAGTCAATCATGTAACGTCCCATCCCGGGCAGGTTGAATATCTGCTCCATGATAACCGTACCCCCGATTAGTACGGGAAGCTGGAGCCCGATGATGGTTATCACCGGAATCATTGCATTTTTTAGGGCATGCCTGACGACGACTACCCTTTCCCTGAGTCCCTTTGACCAGGCGGTCCTGATGTAGTCCTGCCGCAGCACCTCCAGCAGCATGGTGCGTGTCATCCTCATGGTCACGCCGGACATGACCATGCCCATAAGTATCCCCGGGATGATAAACTGTGCTAAGTTTCCGATGAAATCCTCGCTGATGGGAATATAGACCGGTGAGGGTGACCAGCCCCACCACTTTGAGGGGAAAACCCAGACCATGGTTGCCAGCCAGAATCCGGGAATGGCCATGAATAATATGGCGATACTGCGCCCCGCATAGTCACCGATTGAATCCTGCCGTATCGCCGAGTATATGCCGATAGGGAAAGCTATTAGCAGCCCGGTTAATATAGCGATAATGCCGAGCTCCAGAGAGATTGGAATCTTATTTACTATCTCACCAAGTATTGGGCGCCGCGTCCGCAGTGACTCACCGAGGTTACCCTCAAGTATGCCGGAAAAAGAACCGTCCTTGTCTGGCCATACACCTACCCAGCGCAGGTACTGTATATAAATAGGTGCGTCCAGTCCCAGGTCTTCCCTGATTTGCTGCGCTATCTCTTCTTTAGTCAACCCTCCGGGCTCGACCATTTCTCCCGCCAGCTGGTCTATCAAACTGCCAGGAATGAGACGGACGGTGAGAAAGACTATCATGGATACTAAAATAAGGGTGGGTATGATTAGCAGGATTCTTCTAATGATATAAGCACGCATGTCGTTCCTTTCAGTATGAAAACGCTCGCTAACCTGAGAAGGCTATTTCATACGCTCTTTCCCGACCTTCTTGAACCGATTTATGGGCATCAGGCAGTCCCTGTTAACGCGTCCGGCCACTTTAGAACTTCCGGCTTTGAGGTAGGGGTAATGCTGGTACGCACCGCTAGATAAACTTCCTGCTCCACCAGCGCTCTGAATTCTCCCGACAGGACCCCCATTTCTCATGCTCACTGTGATATATTATGGCCACCCGCACAGGGCAGCATACTGGTAACGTGCTTGCTAAAGCTACACAAATATAATCGACGGAAGAATGTTTGTCAAGTACCTGTGTGGATGAATTTACAGGTTGAGTAGGGTATAATCTCGTGGGGCAGCACCGATACGCCCATAAGCTGAGTCAAAGGCAGTAATTGGTAAGTTGAGGCTACTCGGGATGCACTACTGATATCCGTAGTCTTGGTGGGGTCTGGGGGGAAAATGGAAAACGCAAAGACTGTGGAGCCCCCTCGCAATGACACCCCACTACTGCTGCTTGTTCCGTCATTGCGAGGAGCACAGCGACGAAGCAATCTCGTCGGGTAAAACAAAAGAGGCCTATAACCGTACTAAGCTATAGGCCTCTTTATGAGGGGAGTAATAGGAGGTTTTGGGTGCTACGGGAGAGTTTGGGTAATGTCACCGTCAGCGGTGAAGGTATACTTGCAGCCTGATTTAACTTTGCCATCAGCATCAAGCCCTGTCATGTAGTCGGAGAGCTTTATGGCTGAGGCAACACCACCGTATGGTGCTGTGACTGTATCCATGTCATCTGTTTCGACACCAGTTCCGCCATCAAGTTTTCCGGTATCGCTTTCAACCATCATAGCCATCACGGCTGTCTGGACGTTGCTCAATTCCGTGTCGTAGGACTCGGTTTTCCCCTCACCAATGAACTTACCGACGTTGGGAATAGCCACGGCAGCCAGCGCGCCCAGGATGGCGACCACCACCAGCAGCTCAATCAGCGTAAACCCTTTTTCCCCGTAGC